>JANNGD010000017.1:0-33984 GCA_031380515.1 Ferruginibacter sp.
AACTTTCGGCTCGGGCATCTAAACGTTTGTCTCCAGTCATACCTTTAAAATTTGCCATAAAACTTAATGGCGATATATTAACTTCCATTTTTTTTCAAATATCCTATTTTAAAACTAAATAACTTGTGTGTACAGGGTAGCTCCACCAGAAGGACGTGAAGCTGACGGGCCAACACCTGAGGGACCACCGCCAGGATCTGAGGGGCCACCACCGCCACCTCCACCTGATGCAGAAAGACCTTAACACCCATGATTGGATGTTAAGGCCTTTAATTTTATTACAGCAAATCTACCCTATCGTCCAAGTCTCCCTACCTTTCAATAATTTATCTAAATCACCAGGTCCATTTTTTGCCAATGCTTCTTCCATTTGCATTGCCATTACATCTTCGTAGCATGCACGCTCTGTTTCAAAGAAAACCCCAAATGGCCTTGGTAAATGCCCTTGCAATTTTGGGTCGTCAAACATGCGAATAAGTATTTGTGCCTTGTAAAAATCTTTATCATCGTGTATCCACAAATCATCGGTACTTGCACCTTCTGCCAAGTCTACGATGATGGGTTTAAAACCATCTAGCTTTATACCTTTGTTTTGTGTAGCACCAAAAACAAGCGGCTTGCCTTGTTCTAAAAACAACACTTCGTCTGCCTTGCTGCTTTTTTCTGTAAACGCTTCAAAAGCGCCATCGTTAAAAATATTACAGTTCTGGTATATTTCTAAAAAGGAAGAACCTTTGTGTGCTTGCGAGCGCAACAACATTGCTTGTAAATGTTTTGGGTCTCTATCCATCGTACGGGCTATAAAACTAGCATCGGCTCCCATGGCCAGTGCCAGCGGATTAAAAGGATGGTCTATACTTCCCATCGGCGTACTCTTTGTTACCTTATGCTCTTCGGATGTAGGTGAATATTGGCCTTTAGTAAGTCCATAAATTTGGTTATTGAACAATAGAATATTTACATCAAAATTTCTGCGTAGTAAATGAATGGTATGGTTGCCACCAATGCTCAACGAATCGCCGTCACCAGTTACAATCCACACACTAAGCTCTGGCCTAGATGCTTTGAGCCCGCTTGCTACTGCTGTTGCTCGCCCATGAATACTATGCATACCATAGGTGTTCATGTAATACGGAAAACGGCTGCTACAACCGATACCACTCACGATTACAATGTTCTCTTTGGGAATACCTAGTGTAGGCATTATTTTTTGCACTTGGGCAAGTATAGAGTAGTCGCCACAGCCAGGGCACCAACGTACTTCTTGGTCGGTTACAAAATCTTTGGCAGTTAAAGCTGGTTTTTCGGTAATAACAGTTTCTGACATATAGTAAATTGAAATGTAAATTTAATGAAAAAAAGATGTTTCTCATCAACCAATAGGCAGGAACTATTTTTTTAACTTACTATAACAGTGGTTTATAAAAAATAAAAGCCGCCAGATTAATCCAGCGGCCTGGTCTTATTAGACCTACAATTTTAATTGACGGTTCCGTTAATTGACATTAACCGAGGGCGTCCATAAATTATTGTTAGACATTTATACCTCCTTTTTCTTTGATGAATTATGTTACAACGTACGAAAAAATAGTTGACTAGATTTTACCTCAATTACTAATATATTTTATTTGTTGCTTGCAATCATCAGATTTGTAATGGCAGCGTAAAGTAAAAAACTTAGAAGGAAGCAAATTTTCTATTTTTTATTAAAATAAGCTTGCTTTGAAATGAACTGAAATTGCTATTTGAGCTCAGCGGAAATAGGCGATAAAATACAGTATATCAATAATTTAAAAAAAAATATTGAAAGAAATCTTTTGAAAATCGACTTTGAGAACCATAAAACAACTACATATGAAAAAATTTACTACGATTCCTTTATCTTATATTAGCAAATTATTAACATTTCCTTATCTAAACAATTCAAATGAAAAAAATTATCAATCTCTTTATGCTGGGTTTTATACTACTAGGTAGTTTGAAGTTACAGGCGCAAAAAATTTCGGGTATTGTTACCAGCGATGGAGCTGCAAGGGCAAGTGTGAGTGTATCTGTTAGGCCAACTGGTAAAGGTACTACAACCAACAGCGAGGGAAAATACAGCCTTGCTTTAGCTGCAGGATCGTATAAAATAACTTTTACTGAAACCGGTTTTATACCTGTGGTACAAACGGTAACAATTGCGGCTGGAGAAGATAAAACATTGGATGTTGTATTAACTGCTTCCAATGAAAAATTGGATGAGATTGTAATGGTAGGTACTCGTTCGTTGCCACGTTCATCTGCAAATTCACCATTGCCAGTAGATAATTTTGATGCCAAATCTTTAAAATCAACAGGGCAATTAACGTTTGATAAAGCATTGCAATATCGTGTGCCTTCTTTTAACACAGTGCAAACTCCCGTAAATGATGCTACATCTTTATTAGACCCATATGAAATTAGAAACATGGGGCCAAGCCGTACGTTGATTTTGATTAATGGAAAGAGGAAAAATATGTCTTCGTTGGTTTACGTACAAACATCTCCAGGCCGAGGAGAAACAGGTGCCGATATATCTGCCATTCCACAAGATGCTATAAAAAGAGTAGAGATTTTGAGAGATGGTGCATCTGCACAATATGGTTCTGATGCCATAGCTGGTGTAATGAACATTATTTTAAAAGATAAATACGAATATGGTTCAGCTACTATTAATGCTGGTATTACTTCTAAAGGTGATGGAGAAATGCTTGGTGTATCTGTGAATAACGGGGCAAATTTTGGAGCAAAAGGTTTCGTTAATTATACAATGAATTTTTCTCAAACGCAATTGGCTAACCGACCGGGCGTAGTAGATGCTAAGGCAGATGCGGATCCTAATCTTGGATTTGGTGTACCATTGGCAGAAGTACAATCTTTTTTATCTAAAAATCCCGATGGTGGAAATATAAATGGTTCACCAAAAACAACAGCAGCAAAGTTCTTGATAAATGCAGGAGCTCCTATTGGAGACAATGGTAGTGAGCTTTATTTTAATGCAGCATATGTTTATAAAAAAGTAAACTCTTTTGCAAATTATCGAACTCCTTATTGGAAGTCATTAGCAAGCAATCCAAGCTTGGCTTTGTTAGGGCCAGGTGTAGGTGTTACTACAGGTTATGTACCAACATTTGAAGGAGATTTGGGAGATTATAATGCAACTGCTGGTTTTAAAACAGAAAGCAATGGTTGGAAAAATGATGTGAGCATTACTTTCGGTGGCAATAAACAATTGTACTCTGTAAATAATACAGTAAACTTTGGGCTAGGATTAAATACACCTATTTCATTTAAACCAGGAGGTTTTAATTTTACTCATATTGTAGGTAATATAGATTTGTCAAAACGTGTATCTGATAAAGTAAGTGTAGGTTTTGGATCGGAGTTTAGAAATGAAACCTTTACCATTATAGGTGGTGATACAGCTTCTTATGTAAGTGGAGGAGCAAATTCTTTCCCGGGTTTTGCTTATCCTCAACCATATAGAAATAGCCGTACAAACCTTGGAGCATATGCTGATTTAGGGATAGATCTAACAGAAGATTTCTTATTGAATCTTACTGGTCGTTTTGAAAACTATTCATCGTTTGGCAATGCTTTTGTTTGGAAAGCTTCTTCAAGATATAAATTTTTGGAAAATAAAATAACTGTTCGTGGTTCAATCTCTACAGGGTTTAGAGCTCCATCTTTACATCAAGTAAATTTACAATTGGCACAAGCATCTTTTTTACCCGGCGGTGCTATACAACTTGAAGGGATTTTGAATAACGCTTCAGTTGCAGCTAAGGCACTTAATTTAGAAGCTTTGAAGGCAGAAAAATCTACCAACTTCACTTTTGGGCTTGGCGTAAATCCTTCTAAAAAATTAGGATTTACGGTTGATTTTTATAGTATAAAAGTAACAGATAGAATTATACTAAGTTCTAAAATTGGAGGAACTGCATCTGGAACTTCCCCGCTTGACATTGCACTTGCATTGGGCGGTGTAAAAAGAATTAGTTTCTTTACCAATGGAATAGATACTCGTACAAACGGAGTTGACTTTGTAGGATTTTGGAAAGGTTTGAAATTGGGTACTGGTTCTTTAAGTGTGAACCTTGCAGCTAATTTTACTTTGAAAAATGAATTGATTGGAGGACTAACAGCAGTAAAAACACCTCAGATAATTAAGAATGGCGGTTACTCTGTTTTTGATGAAACACAAGAGGCTTTGTTGTTGTCTTCTCGTCCAAAATCTAAAGTTATTTTAGGATTTGATTATACCATTGGAAAAGTACAAATAAATTTAAACAACACTTTATTTGGCAAAACTACTTTTCACCAAGATGGTATTGATAAAAATTTAAATACAGAGTTTATTCCAAAAGTAGTTACAGATTTAGGCGCTAGTTTTAGTCTTACAAAAAAACTAGCATTTCAGGTGAACATAAACAACCTTTTAAACGTAATACCAAAATGGAAATTTGTTGCTTTAAACCCAACAGGAGAGACCTTATTAAAAGATGCTAACGCTGTTTGGGAACAAACAAACTTACTGACTTTTAATGGTCGTTACTCAATGGTAACTTATGATGGTTCGCATTTTAGTCAATTGGGTACAACATTTACTACAAGCTTAACATTTAAGTTTTAATATGAACTAAAATAATTTTTTCAAAAAAGGCTGTTTTTCTTTTTAAGAGAAACAGCCTTTTTTAATGACCTTTTAATTTCACAATGCAAATTATCAACAGTAATATCACCGACATCAATACCATTTTTACATTTTACGACTATGCCATTGCTTACCAAAAAACAAAGTTTAACAAACATTGGCAGGGTTTTGATGTAGGGTTGGTAGAAACAGAAATAAAAGAAAATAGGCAATGGAAAATAGTACTGGACGATACCGTCGTTTGTGTATTTGCCATTACCTTTAACGATCCCATCATTTGGGGCGAAAAAGATGAACAGCCTTCTATTTATATTCACCGAATTGTAACGCACCCCGATTATAGGGGCAAAAATTTTGTAAAAGAAATTGTAGCTTGGGCAAAAATATATTGTAAAGAAAACAATAGGGAATTTATTAGGTTAGATACCTGGGGCGACAATGAAAAATTAATACAACATTACATAGATTGCGGGTTTACTTTTTTAGGTTTATCGCCAGAAATAAAATCGGACACATTGCCAAAACATTACGACTCCTTGCGTCTCAGCTTATTTGAAATTGAAATCAATTAATTATGTCAAACCTATATTCAAACCTTTCTTTTGTTTACGAAGCCATGTACCAAAGCTTTAATGACTATGAGGCAGAGTATAAATTTTACAGTGAAATTCTGGTAAGATACCATTGCAAGTCACTGGTGGAAATTGGTTGTGGCAGTGGAAATTTGGCAAGCCGTTTTGCTAATGCAGGATTTGATTTTTTGGGGATGGATTTAAGCGATGAAATGTTATCCATAGCAAAAGAAAAGAGCCCATCGGTACAGTTCATAAAAAATGATATGCGGAACTTTGATTTGCAAACCAAATTAAATGCTGCTATCATTACTGGTAGAACTATAAGTTATTTAATTACCAATAATGATGTTGTAGATTGTTTTAAATCGATCAATAAAAGTTTAACAGAGAAAGGTATTGTTTGTTTTGATTGTATAGATGCCAGTAAATTTATACCTCAAATTGAATCAAGTAAAAAAATAATTCATAAGGCAAGTTATGATGGCAAGCACTATCAGCGAGATAGCTATTGGAGTATTAATTTAGCTACTGGGTTTACCTCTGATTGGGCATCTACATACTACGAAGTTGATGCAAAAGGGGCACAAACGAAATTAGGAGAAGATAACTCCACCATTAGAGCTTTTACCAAAGATGAAATGGCATTGTTTTTACAACTTACAGGATTTACTGTTAAAGAGATTATTGATAAACCTTCATATGCTTTTGATACGTTTGTAATAATAGCTCAAAAAATTGATTAACAAAAAACTTTATAACCATGGCTATGTACGACAATGAAAACACGGTTGAAAAATCATTTGACCTTAGTTATATTTCTGAGCATTTAATACAGGCACAATGGGCTGAATTTATTGAACTAAAAAAAGTAATAACAGAAATAGCTGTAGCAAAAAATGCGCCCATTACTATCTTAGACATAGGTGTGGGCAATGCTCGTATACCTATGCACTTGTGTGGGGTAAAAGAAATATGGGATATGGTAGCCTCCTACGATGGTACAGATAATGCACAAGCCTGTGTAGATATTTCTAACAAAAACATAGCAGATTATAAGATAGAAAATAAAGTGAACGCATTTTTAATAGATGCTACTGATTTAGGCAGGCTGCAAACGAAATACGATTTGGTTATTTGCACTTGGTTTACACCTGGTAATTTTTATCCAGATAATTTTTCTTTTGAAACCTACAATGGTAAGGAAAGTGCATTGGATCTTTCTAAAAACCTACAATTTGAAACCATTTTTTCTAGTGCATACAATTTATTAAACCAAGGAGGCGAATTATTATTGGGCGCATGCTATTTAGACAATGAAAGTACCAGGCTAAAGCAAGAAGAATCGTATAAAAAAATGGGGATGACGGTTATTACAGAACCACATGAATCTTTTACTGCTACAAAAGAAGGATTTTGGAGCCAGCGGTTTACAACAGAGAAATTGCACAACTATCTACATTTTGTAAACCCTCAAAATATTATCTTTACGCCACTGGATACTTATAATTATGCCATACAAGTGAGAATAAAAAAATAAAGGCAATGATGCAAAGCACCAATAGTATTTTACTAATAAGGCCATCTAATTTTATTTTTCATACAGCAACTGCTGCTAACAATGCTTTTCAAAATAATATTGAAGACGAACCCCAAATTGCTATACATGCTAAAGTACTGCAAGAATTTAACCGGCTAGAAGAAGTGTTGATTGAAAAGGAATACAGCTTATTATGGTAGATAACAGCCCAACACACACAATACTCATTGCTATCCCTACAATAGAAACCATTGGTGGTGCTAGTGTACGATAGCAGAAATGTTTTTACCGCTACATATGGTAGATCAATTTTTCAAAGCCTCCCAATACTCCGCGGCCCTTCTTGTATGTGGTATAACAATAGTGCCACCTACAATATTGGCTACTGCAAATACTTCATACAACTCTTCGGTTGTAACTTTCAATTCGTGTGCTTTGCCTACATGGTATTTTATGCAATCATCGCAACGCAAAACCATACTAGCTACCAAACCTAAAAGTTCTTTTGTTTTTACATCTAGTGCGCCGGCAGCATACGTATTGGTATCTAAATTCCAAAGTCTTTTTATAACCAAGTTTTCTTTGCTTAAAATAAGCTCGTTCATTCTCACTCGGTAATCGTTAAATTCTTTTACTAAATCTTGCATGTGTATTATTTTAGGAGGCAAAGGTACATACTAGGGTGGCTTTACCGAAAAGAAGATGTTTTTTGCCGAAAAGACGGCAAGGCGTTTTTTTATTTTTTGTAAGACGGGAATAAATTTTTCTACGAAAAACGGGATAGCCACAAAGCCACTAAGGCACAAAGGAAAAGCTTTGCTTTTTTGCTTTGCTATAAAATACAGTAGTTGGTAAAATCTTTTACTAAATCTTGTATGTGTATTTTTTGCCGAAAAGGCGGAAAGGCGTTTTTTTATTTTTTGTAAGGCGCGGAATAAATTTTTCTACGAAAAATGGGATAGCCACAAAGACTCGAAGGCACAAAGGGAAAGCTTTGCAATAGAATATGCCGGAAAAATAAAAAGGAGTGATTTAAATACGGAACTTTTATAAATCATTTTTCAGCGAATGAATACTGGCATAAACATCTTCTCGCATTATTGACAATATTTTTTTGCCGTAGGCAAAATAACTTACCGACTTACAAGTAGCTGTTGAATATACTTTGCCGATGAAAATAATGATATGTACAAAAACGCCTTAACGCCTTCTCGGCATAAAACAAAAAAATATTAAATCTACAAAAAATACAGTGTAAGGCAGATTTGTAGCAAATCATTTTTAAGCAGCAAAATCTATTACATTTGCTTTTCAAAAAGTAACGATGAAAATTTTTAAAAAAATAACACTTATCTGTTTATTTATATACCTACCATTTGCAAGCAATGCATGGGGTGTACTTGGCCACCGCATTGTGGGGCAAATAGCAGATAGCTACCTTACTGCAAAAGCTAAAAAAGAAATACAAAAAATATTGGGTTTTGAAACAGTAGCCATGGCAAGCAATTGGCCCGACTTTATTAAGAGCGATCCCGCATACAAATACCTGGGCCCTTGGCATTATGTGAATTTAAAAAGTGGTTTATCGTTTGAGCAAGTGGATGTATTTTTAAAAGCAGATACGGCGGTAGATGCCTATACCAAAATTAATTTTATAACAAGCGAATTAAAGAAAAATAAATTACTAAAGCTGGAAACAAAGCAATTGTACGTACGCCTGCTCATACACATTATAGGCGATATACACCAACCCTTGCACTTAGGAAGGTTAGAAGATAGAGGTGGTAACTCCATAAAAGTAAAATGGTTTAACGATGAGGTAAACCTACACCAAGTATGGGATGAGCGCTTGGTTGGTTTTCAAGAACTGAGTTATACAGAATACGCCACTGCTATAAACCATACCACACTGGCACAACGCACTAAGTGGCAAAAGCAAACGCTTACACAATGGATGTATGATACCTACCAACTTGCCGAAAAAGTATATGCAGAAACCGTACCCGATAGCCGATTGGATTTTTTATACAATTTTAAATTTGTAGCACCCATGAATGACCAATTGCTAAAGGGTGGGGTGCATTTGGCGGGGGTATTGAATGAGGTTTTTAGGTAAAGGGTTGTTGTAAAAAATTAATGATGCCGACTTTTAACAAGTTGGCATTTTATTTTTACGCAGCTTACCATTTCTTATCTTATGTTATCGTCTGCATATTACCGCTACAATAATTTTGTAGAAAATTATAAGATATGAAATCTGTTTTAAAACTAGAAGAAGCCGCAATGGCTGCAATGGGCATTTATTTGTTGAGTAAATACAGTTTGGGGTTGCCCATTTGGTTATGGGTCATCATTTTTTTCTCGCCAGATATTTCTATGTTGGGCTATTTGATAGGCATTAAAATGGGAGCTATTTGTTATAATGTATTTCATCACAAGGGTATTGCCCTAATGGTTGCTGCGATTGGTTTTTATTTATATTTAGATGTAATGATGTCAATTGGTATATTGCTGTTTGCACATGCATCTTTTGATAGGATTTTCGGATATGGCTTAAAATATTTTGATGGTTTTAAAAACACCCATTTGGGAAGTTTAGAAAAAAAGTAATCACTTATTTTTTTAAAACCCTGTTGCGAATGCGGCTCATGCTTACAGCAGTTATGCCTAAATAATTTGCAATATAGTGCTGTGGTATTCTTTCAATAATTTTTTGTTTGTTGCTTGCAAGTAAAGAAAGGTAACGCTCTTCTGGACTTTGTACCAAGAGACTTACCATTCTTTCTTCGAGCCCCATGCCTAAATATTCTGCTAAGCGCCTCCCAAATTTTTGCCAGGCCATGCTTTGCTCATATAGGCTTTCTAATATGGAATATTGGAATGAAATATAGGATACATCACTCAATGCCTCAATGGTTATAAGCGATGGCTTTTTGGTAATGCAACTGAAATAAGCGCAGACAAAATGATTTTCGAAAAAGAAATAAGTGGTTTTTTCTTCACCATCTTTTGTATAGAATTGACGTAACATTCCGTTTAGAACAAAGCCTACTTCATTTGCTTTTTTTTCTTCGGCAATGAATAATTCGTTTTTACTTAAATTTTTTATATGCAGATGGGGTAACAGCAGCTCCCAATCGTCATCTGGCATAGCAGAAAAATTTTCTATTTGCTTTCTTAGATTTTCAAACTCGTTCATCTGAACTGTAATTTTTTGTAGGTATAAAAAACATCATTTATCCTCCCCAACCCCCGCCAAAAAATCTTTTATCCCCGCAACAATCTTATCAGCCATTTTTTGTTGAAATACTGGGTCCAATACCAATTCTTCTTCGGCGGGATTGCTAAGGAACAATGTTTCTACCAATGCATTGGGATATTCCGTAGGGCTATTGAGCATAAAATTGAAAGAACTGATATTGCCATATTCTTTAAGGCCAAGTTGTAGCATGCGTTTATTTATATTATAACTCAAATTTCTAAAACCGATAAACCTGTACAAGGAGCTGGTGCCTCCCGCACGTATGGGATCGGCTGATGAATTGAGGTGTATGCTGATAAGCAGGTCGGGTTTATTGTCTCTAAAAAACAATATGCGTTCTTTATTTTCTACAAACCTTTCTGTGGTACGGGTCATTATTACTTTTGCACCTTCGTTTTGTAATGCTTGTTGTAGTTTTAATGATATGGCCAGTGTCAAATCTTTCTCGGAAGAGCCAGTGGGCCCACCTGCGCCAGTATTGCTACCACCATGCCCAGCATCTACGGCAATGGTTAAGTTTTTTAGCGCCAAACTTGCAGGCTGTTGTCTTATTTTTATGGTAAGCAAATTGCCTTTGTAATAAATGCTATGCCCCCAATGTTGTTTGTGTTTTAAAAAAATGCTGATTCGAAAAATACCATCTTGCACTTGCTCGTAAGTTACATTTTTTATTTCCTTTACACTTTGCAATTGCGTAATCCAATTGGTATTATTGGTAGCCCCAAAAATATCTACCACAATTTTAGAGGGATCTACTTCTTGAAATGATTGATAAGGTAATTTACTCGTAAGCCCCACAGTTACATAATCGAAAGCGCTATCGCCAAATACTTGCCAGCGCTCAGTGAGTGATGTACTCACAAATGTGCCTTTGGGTGTAAGTGTAACAACATCATTGGGTATATAAGCCGTTTTGTATGGTGCTAGTTGCACTTTATAATCGCCGCCTACCTTACCAATAATTTTTAATGGTATCATACTATCTATGTATCCAATTTTTGCACCACCCAATCTATCATCACCAATGCCATACAACAAATGTGCAAGCCTGCCTTTGGTAATACATACATCGCTACTCAGTGGATTTAATATGGCAAATGTATTTTTTGTTTCTGATGTTATTTTTTGTTCATCTTTTGTGATGGTTATTGGAATTTTTTTGGCAGCAAAACTATCCGTTGCTTTTACAATGTATTCACCTTGGTAAATGCCGGGCATTCCTTTGGTAGCGCTTATAGGTAATTCGTATAGTACCGTTCCATTTATTGTATTTACGATGCTTGCTGGAAAAGCTTTTACTTTGAATTGTATTTTATCGCCTGCCATTAAAACCAAATTACCTTCCGGATAAGTTTGTATGCTTTCTATGCCAAATGTTTTTACAGGTTCTACAGGTTTGGGTGGTGTATAAGAAAAGCCAAACGTTTTGGTAGCTGTTTTACCTGCTGCATTTGTGGCGGTTATGAGGTAGCTTGTATCACCAGGTTTTAAATTTACTTCAAACGCAAAAGCACCTGTGCTGTACACTCTTACTGCATTATCGCTTATTGTGAGCAAACAGGTTTTACAAGTGCTGCCTATTATGAATTGTCTTGAGCTTGTTACCGTATTTATTGGTTTTGTTAGTTCTACCAAACGAATAAAAGGAGCTTCCTGCGCTTGTATGTTTGTACATGTAAAGGCAATTATGAGTATGAAAATAAGTTTGTGCATGGGTAATTATTTAACAAGGATTAAACCAAAAATAAAATTTCCTTTTCACAATTGTATGTTTTTTATTTCACACAAAGAAACAGCGATAACTACGTGTACAAGGTTTTATATGGGCTATGTATATTTTATAACAATATTTTTAGGGTTAAAATTAAAAAAAGTCCCGCTACATGTGTAACGAGACTTTACTTAAAATTAAAATCCTCTATTTCCCAAAAGCTTTTTGCGCTGTAATTATTGTTTTAAAATACGCAATACCTCTTTGTTTT
The DNA here is from genome assembly GCA_031380515.1 of Ferruginibacter sp. Lineage (GTDB taxonomy): Bacteria > Bacteroidota > Bacteroidia > Chitinophagales > Chitinophagaceae > Ferruginibacter. The sequence goes on from JANNGD010000017.1 coordinate 12,032, forward strand.
CTAAACGAATCAAATAAGTACCATTCGTATAGGAAGAAAAATTAAATGATTGACTTTGTGCAGTAATTTTTACTTGCTGCAATACTCTTCCATTTACATCTAACAGCGTCGCTAAAGTACCTAATAATTTTCTATCACCAATAGTTACGGTAATCAATCCCTGTGTTGGATTAGGATACACAATAGACTTTGTCACATCTTTCAAATCGTAGTTTAATCGTACGATGTTGCTGTATTTAAAACTACCGTTTACATCTATTTGTTTTACCCTATAGAAAAATACATTGCTGTTGAGTTTATCAATATTGGCATCTTTGTATGGATACACTTTTGTATTGCTGCTATTGCCTGCCGCTTTTATTGTGGCAATGGCATTAAAAATATTACCAGTAACCGAACGTTCTAAAATGAACTCCTTTGTATTTTGCTCACTTGCAGTAGCCCATTCCAGCAAATTATCTTTGCCTTGGTTTGTGCCTTTAAAATAAAGCCAAGTAACGGGTAGAGGACCACCACTTACAATGGTACATTTTATTTCGCTTTGCCTTAGCGTTTCTGTATTGCCTACACTATCTGTAGCCAATACAAAGAAGCAATAGCTAGAGTCGGGCGCCAGCCTTATGGTAGTATCTGTTCTGGTAATACCCGCTTTTAAAATATAGAAACTTACACCATTGGTAGATACATACAAAGTGTATGATTTTACACCACAGCCGCCTACATCATCCGTACCCGTCCAACTAAGTGCAACCGGGTTTGGAGAATTTGCAGGCAAAGGATTCATATGGCTTGTTGGTGCAAATGCATCCACTGTATTGGTATGGTAATTTGTAGGAATGGTATCATTGCCATCAAATACAATTTTTGCTTCTGCATGTATGGTATCTAAGGTAATAGCTGTTTGTTTTGGTTTGATGCTAAAGTTTACAAAGCCATGCCCATAATTTGGTTTGGTACTATCTTGCAATAACAAGAAGCCTTTTGTAGGATCTGTTGGTGGCAACAGTGTAAGTGGATCTATACTTTGAAACTCCCAGAAAGCTTGGTTGGTTGTAACATCCAACCCTGCAGTAATATCTACAAACAGACCCAATGAATCCCTTGCATCTAATCGTTGAGAATAAGCTGGCGTGTTGGGTGGTATGGAAAATGTTTGGTTATTGAAACCAAAACTACCTAGGTTAAATGTACCAGCCGCTTGCTTGGCATCTATCGGGTAAATTATTTTTACGTACTTAGCCGGTGCCGTAGCGGTTTTATCGTTTTCACATAAAATGGTGTATGGTAAAACATCGTTTACGCTTACCCATTTTCTTGCCTGTACACCATCTGGGCCGAGGATGGCATTGGGGTCGAGGGATTGAATTACTTCGGTGGAGTCGCCGTTTTCATCGTAGTACCAATATTTTCTTTTTCTTGTGCCGCCTGGGTTGCCGTTTTGTGGGCATTCACTTGGGAAAGTGGGTTTCCAACCTGTTTCATCTTTTGGTGCGGAATAATTACCTCCCCAGGTCAGTCTAAAAAGTCCTGAAATTATTGGTATTTCTTTTTCAGCGCCATGTTCGGATAGGCTTTTGCCAGTAATAAATCGCACTGTTTCATTTGTTATACCATAAATTGCCAAGCCTCCTGATGTTGCTACAAGTGTAGTACCAGCCGCAAAACCTCCAACAACTGTATAAATGCTTCCTCCTGCAAATACGTAACTGCTTCCTGTATTTATTCCAGCATCAAATTTTTGCCCAAGACTTTTATTGTTCCAATTCTTTGCAATGTCGATGGTGTTACTGATAGCCTGCAAAACGTTTATGGGAAGTAAAACTTTATTTATAATGGGGTTTGTAGCGAGTTTTGTTATACTGTTATGTACTCTAACAATAGAAACATCATTGTGAATAGCTGTAGCTATTGAATTCAAGTTTGATAATCCATTGCTTCCCCACCACTGAGGCCGCCAATTGGAATAATCAATAAAATCAGTAGCTATTTCATCTACCACTTCGTCCAATTGAGATTTTGGCAGAGGACAAGATTCTCCCTCTAGCCCAAAAACATCAATACCATTCGCGGGATTATTATGCACATATTGATACATGCCCATGCCATCTGCATATCCTATTAAATCTCTTTCGTTAAATGTACCTGTACTAGGATTGTATTCTCTGAATAAAAATTTATTACTTGCAGTAGCACTATCAAATACTTGACCTGTAAATCCAAAGCGATTTCCTGTTATACTTCCTAATAAAACATTGCCCAATGAATCGTACTTGGTTTGTTTGCCATACACATCGTATTCGTAATTTTCCATTGTTCTACCATTATTATTCGTAATGGCTTCTATACTGTTTAATTCGTTTTGGTGGTAATAAAAACTAGTGCCATCCTTTTCATTGGCAACTGGGGTAATAAAATTATTAAAGATTGTTTTGTTTTTAATAACTCCCGCAACATCTCTTTCTTCTATTTGAGATAAGCCAGCGAAAGTATAATTTAAAATTGTTCCGTTATTGTTTTTTTGCGTTCTTCGACCAAATCCATCGTATAAATAGGTTAATACATTTGTAGGGGAAGAAGAATCTTTTTGCAACCTATTTTCTGCATCATAAGTTTTATAAAAGTTACCATCAAAAGTAAGGTTACCTCTATTGTCGTAAGTAAAATTTATATTTTGTGAGCCATTGTTGCTATTGGTAAGTTGGTTTAAGTTATTGGTACTATATGTTGTATTTGTACCGTTTAAGTTTGCAATGGTTCTATTACCGAGAGCGTCATACGTGTAAGTATTTTGAATAACGGGGCTACCTGCTATGCCTCTTTTATAATTGGTAAGCCTTTGCCCATTGTCGTATACAAATTGCTCCGATTTTGCAGGTGCGTTTACCCTAGTAACTGCTGTCTTTTGCATTTCATTATCGTAGCTAATATTGGCATTTTGTATATTGTTAGTTGTAGTGTAATTAATCAATCTATTGGCATTATCATACTGCATGGTAGTAACCACGCCATTTGCAGCCGTTTTAGAAATCAATAGGTCTGCATTATCGTATTGATAAGAAACTACTTCTGCTCCATTTTTATTTATGCTGCTTAAGCGGTTCCGAGTGTCAAATATTTTTGTAATAACAGTACTATCAGGGTAAACAGTTGTTTGTGTTCTTCCAACAATGTTGTAAGCATAATTTACTGTTCTTCCAGCAAAAGATTCTGATACAATGCGGTTGAGTAAATCATAACTTAATGTGACAGTACCTGCATTATTAGTTGCTGTTTTTACCCTGCCTATTGCATCATAAGTGTAGCTGTATAATTGACCATCTGGCAATAGTTTAGATACTATACGGTTTAATGTATCATAGGTAAAAACAATGTTTGTAGCATCTGTCAATCTTTTGGTAGTAATATTCCCTTTGCTATCATAGGTATATTCCAAGTACCTACTATCTGGGTATGTGGTACGTTTTACCCTATTCAAATTATCATACGTATAATTGGTGGTATTGTTGTTTGCATCCTTAAGTGAAACAATATTTCCTTGTGCATCGTACGAAACAGTGGTGATTGAACCATTATTATCTGTAACTGTTTTTACCCTGTTTAAACTATCGTATGTATACGTTTTGGTAATACCATTTCTGTCGGTTATCGCTGTTGCGTTGCTATTTTTATCGTAGGCTAATAAAGATGAATTACCAAGGGCATCGGTAATTTTTTTTATCCTGTTTAAACTGTCGTATTCTGCCAGTATGGTAGCACCAGTTCCATTTATAAAACTTATTACATTGTTATTTTTGTCGTAAGCAAGTTGCGCCAAAATTCCTTTGGCATCATCCACTTGTGTTATTCTATCTAAGTTATCGTAGGTATAAGAAAGCTGTTCTCCATTGGGCAAATTTGCACTTTTAATGTTTCCCTTTGCATCGTAACTCATGCTCGTTTGGTTACCAAGTGCATCTTTCATTCCTGTTAATCTGTTTTTAGTATCGTATGATAAACTAGTATTAGCACCTATAGCATTGGTAATGCTTGTAATATTATCCATTGCATCATAAGCCAAATTGGTTTTATTGTTCATGGCATCTGTAAACTGCACCAGCCTGTTGCTTGCATCGTATTTTAATAAATTGTTTTCAGCGTTTTGATTTTTCACCAAAGTAGCATTGCCTTCTGCATCGTAAGTAAGTTGTATGTTATTGTTGATTGGGTCAGTAATTTTTTTCAATCTGTCCAATATATCATACTCCATGCTACTGGTATTATTGCGAGCATCAGTATAAGCTAATAAATTTCCTCTAGCATCAAATCCCAATGTTGCATTATATGCATTAGGCCCCGTAACATTTATGGGGTTGCCCAACGCATCGTAATTGTATGTAAAAGTATTTCCCTTAGGGTCGGTACTGCTAATTATATCGCCATTGGCATTATAAGTTGCAGAATAAATCAAATTACCAGGCTCTACTATTTGTGTAAGATTTCCTTTTATATCATATGTAATATTGGTTTTAAATCCTTTTGCATCGGTAGCACTGGTTACCCTATTAAAATCGGTAGAATAAGTATAGCTCATGGTTTGATTCAATACATCTTTCATCGTAAGCATATTGCCTCTGTTGTCGTAAGTGTAGATAGATACATTTCCATTTGCATCGGTTTGTTTCGTTTTATTTCCTTTGTTGTCGTATTCAAAAGTCATATTGTAACCACAGCAGTTGCTTGTCATACCAGTTAGCCACGAAATGTTTTCAAAAGTTTTGTATTGGTATTTGGTTACTTGATTTGCGCCACTTTGCAAATAATCGGTAACAGTGGTTACTTGTAGTGTCGTATCATAGCTAAAACTTTGTCGTTTGTTGCAGCCCACAATTTCACTCACGGTGTAATCGCCATAATAAATAATATCAACCGTATTACTGTTTTTATCGCTCATGGTTTTCATTGGGCCATTTACCAAGTAAGTATATTTCACTTTTCCGTTTAATGGATTTGTTACTTCTTTTAAATTATTTACGTTGTCGTATGTGTAAGAATATATTCTTGTGGGCGTTGTAAGGGCATCAGTAATGGTTTGTAAATTTCCACCACCGTTATAGGCTAATGTTATAGATTGCCCAGCCGTATTTGTAATGGTAGTAAGTAATGTATCGGTATAATTAAAATTTAAAAAATTTCCATTGGGTTCTTCAATGCGTGTAACTTTTTTATGAGTTGCATTGTCAAAAAAATATTTCATCCCGGCTTGTTCAGTAACTAAAAATTTACCCGGCTGGTATTGTGTAAGCGCACTATAAATACCATTTTGCGGAACATAATTGCTACCATTCAGTTTGTAACTATCTTCTCTTGCATCACCCCAAATAATTGTTTTGCCACTGGCAGTATCATTTTTATAATAAATGCTGTACATACTGCTCCACCCTTTTCCAAAACCTATGTTCTCTTCAAAATTAAAACTGTTGTAATAAAATGATAAATTCATATCAATACCTCTGGAGGGAACATACACATCATTTCTTGTAAGAAATAAATTTCCAGATAATGTATTTACTTCTGTACCCAATGGCCCAGGTTTATTGGGTGTATTTATATTTTGTGCATATCCCTTTGTTCCGATGAAGAAAGCGACAAAAACAAAAATGAGATATCTTTTATGTATTGAAAACATGGTTGCTGTTTTTAAATTTTTATTCTAATTATTTTAAAATATAATTGCCGTATGCATGTGCAGGAAAACCAATAGGCGCTTTGCTATACAACGTAATAGTGCCACTGCCGCCAGCTCTTATAATACCTGGAGGGCCGCCAGGCTCACTCAACTCTATGTACAAACTACTTGTGCCTGTAGCTACGCCTGCTTGTGTGGTTGCAATAGGGAAACCATCTATACAATACAATACCCTGGTTTGCGCAGGTATATCTACATTGGTTGGATTATTGTAATTTATTTGTATTACGAATACCCATCCGCCAAAAACTTTATTTGGCAACACCAGTTCCGAAACCAATTGTGCGTTCAACCCACTTGGCGCATTTGGTGCACATCCCGGGTCGTTGCCATTGCCAGGTATGCCGTTTATGCCGCCGCCTGTTATTAGCCCACCATTGTTTGCAGGTACTATCGAGAAGCCATTAAACAATGTTGCCGTAGTGCTATCGGTTGTTTTATAAAGCTCCACATTATAAATACCCAATGGCCTGCCTGCCAAATTAAAAGTTGCATATACTGTTGTGCTGTTTGTAAAGTATATGGCTGTTGCCGGTATAGATGTAGAACCATTATACAATCTACAAGTCATGCTATTGTTAAACAAAGAACCAGCAATTTTCACAGTAACATTACCTGTATTTCCTCCGCTACCGCTTTGTACTGTTAAAATAGCAAATGGAAGTTTTACTGCTTTGAGGGTAACATTTTGGGTAGGTGCCGTAGCAGTTATTTTTGAATAAACTATATAGTAAGTACCCGTGCTGGCTGTCGTTATTACAATATCTTGATTGCCGTAATTTGGTTTATCGTATTTGTAATCGAAATTTGCAGCCGATGGTATATAGCCTTTACCAATGTACATCTGGTTATTGGATGTAAGCGAATCGTTGGATTTTAATGTTACCAAAATGGTAGATCCATTCAACGAGGCTGGAATAATTAATTTGTAATACCTCGAAATATTGGAAAGCGTGTTGGCCGTTAAAACATTTAAAGGAAGCTCTTTTACTTTTACATAAATATTCCCTATGGGCGTACCAGTATTGTTGTCCTTATTGGTTTCTACAATATTGTTTAGGAAATCTGTTTTTACAAATACTTTATAATTTCCTTCGGTTACATTATTTACCAATGGCTGCGCAAATAATGTATCGTTGCTTAGTGGCAACATATCAATGGTTTTATTTTTTATTCCTACCAATGTTGCTGTGCTATCAAATGTATTGGAACTGGATAAATACAATCCATCAGAAGATACACCTTGCGCAGAATTGCTTGAATTATTTCGTACTATCCATTTTAAGGAATCAATGGTATAACCCAAATTTACGGTATCTGGATGCGAAACATTTTGCACAATCAAATCGCTTGGTGCAGGAGAGAATACCGTTACATATTTGAAAGCAATATTGTTGTTTTCGTTGCTCTCTACAATATTGCCATTGTTGTCTGCATTTACCACTAATACATAATTGCCAGGTATCGTAGTGATAGGGATATTAATGAATATAGAATCCTTATAAAACTGACCAACTTGCAATGGGGCGAAGTTTAGCGTATATTGTAAAACCGCACCCCCTGGAGCAGTAGTTGGAGATAAATACACAGCAGTATTCATACCGTTAGGAAATGAAACACCTACCCCTTCGTTTTTAATTTTATACACCACATTGTATGTTTGTCCAACAGCTAATAAAGTTGGTGCTACTATTATGCTATCTGTAATATCTGGCAATGGCGTAGCATTAACACGTATTTTTTTGGCTGCACCTACTCCATTGCGAATAAGATTTGTATTATTGGTTAGATTTTTCTCTGCTGCTAGTGAATTATATGAATTGGCTTTTACATGCACATAATAATCGCCTGCTGGTATATTTGGAAAAATGTAAGTACTGGTTGAATTCATACTCTGGTTGGTTAGTAACCTTCTGTCTTCTCCAATACTATTTACCAAAATAGCATTTGCATTAAATACTGAATCGGGGCTAAAATATACAGCATCTACATAATTATAAGGGCCATAAGTGTTGCTGTATTTTATATTTTTGGTACTCCAATTGGTGGTATAATTTCTGGCAACCGTGGCAGTATCTGCAGCAGCAACACTTGTTACAATCAAATCTATATATGGGTTTATTAATTTCTTTTGTATAGATGCTGCGTAATTGTTCACCATATTAGCTCCTTCGTACACACCCGAATCTGCATTGGTACGTACAAAGAAATAGGCATTGGTATTGTCTATTCCGAAACAGCCATTTAATTGATAACTAAATTTAGGAATCATAAAATTAAATGAATCGCTGTAGCTTTGGCCTGCTGCCAATGTATTGTTATGTGCTCTTTGCACTAAGTAAAAAGCAGTTGATGCATTGAAAGTTGGCGTGCAACTAACAAAAATACTATCTATCCAATTTTTACCAACTATGCTATCGGTTCCATTATTGGTTACGGTATATCTAAGCGGAACGCTGTTTAATGTAAATACCGTATCGGTAATATTTATTGGTAATTGAACAGCGGATACAATCAAATCCTTGGCTGCGGCAATAGTAACATTTGTAGCGGTTGCCGCACTTCTGTTATTTGTTAAGTTGGTTTCTTTAAATGCACTATCATAGTTGGTATGCACATAAAAATACCTCGTGCTTGTGGGTGTACCTGGCGGGAACGTATGAGTGAAATTGTGTTGTACTGGCGAACCTATTAGTACATTTTCGGTAAATGTTTGTGTGCTTATAATTTGTGCACTACCATCAAATACCGGGGAGGTACTCACGTAAATTCTGTCTCTACGGATATGATTAAAAACATTGCCCGGGCCAGCATTACTGATGCTGTAATTTATACTAAACGGTACTCCTGCATTTACATTTGCAGGAACGGTAATGGTAGGGGGTACCAAGTCTGGACGGTTTACCGTAATCATACCGCTACGCTTGTATCTATTTATGGCAGGATATTCATACACTGTTTTATCGGCATTGGTCAATACATAGACATAGTAATTGCCAGTAGATAAAGTATCAGGAACATCAAAAGAAAACGTGGCTGGGTAATTTAAAGTAGGTCTAATGATATTCTGTATATTCCTGTCATGATTGCTTCCTGGCAAGCAGGTAAAGTAATAATCTGTACAAGGAGCCTGCCTCGTTTCCGATCCATGATTGTATTTACCCATGTATATCAGATTAGCCGTATTGATGTTTCCAGAATCTTTGCTCAAATATATTTTTTCATTCCAATAGCTACTTCCCCAACCTAAGCTATCTGTATAACTATAACCTGCAGTATAAATGGGTTGGCTACTAGGCGGAGCAGTATACCCTAATAAAAAGTCACCACAATACGCTCCTTGTTTTGCATGATGCCCATGATTTTTTTCAATATTATCAAAAATACCTGCATTGTTTATATTCCAATTTATGGCTACTGGTTGTGTAGTACTTACGTTTGTAAAAGGTACGTTTAGCGTAGCTACTTCCAACACGGGCGTAGGGGTAAGGAATACTTGTATTTGCTTACTGTTAGTATTGTTGGTATTAAGGGCACCTTCATAAACCGTTCCTTCTGTGTTAGTAAAAACATGTATAAAGTAAGCGCCATAAATAAAATTCGGAATGACCAACTGCAAGGAATTTGTGTAACTACTATCGGCATTTAACTGAGCAGTACGATACAATGCATGGTAACTACCAGAACAAAGATTGTAATATTTATTAGTGCCAAAATAATTTTCAGGGTAAATCTGTACAGCATTTGCTGTATTAAAATTAGCCGTAGGCGAAATATAGAACTTATCATACCAACCAACATTTGGCGGCGTAACAACACCATAATTTTTTACTTTATACGCTACATTTACGGTACTACCACTAAAAGTAGATGATGGAGCAAAAACAGTGTCTACCCTTAAATCTGGTGTAGGCGAAAGCGTTACAATAACGGGTTGAGCAGCTTTTAAAGTATCATTGGCAACTGTTATTTGCGGTAAATTACCATTTGCAGGATTGTTTGTAATTACATATACATACAATGGCTGGCTGTAATTTACAGGTAAGGTAAAGTTGATAGAATTGGTATAAGATTGATTAGAATCCAATGCACTTACATTGGGCTTTGTGCCAATTAATAATGGACGAATTGGGAAGTCTAATTGGGTCCAACCTCCTGGATTTGTTTGGGGAGGAATGGTAAAATTAGGAATAGTATCAAAAGATAAATATACAGCGTCGCTCCAAGATTGGTTGGTTGGAGTGCGGCCAGGGCCATTGTTTTTTACGGTCCAACTAATGCTGATGCTTTGCCCGCTAAAGGCGGTAAGTGGTGCCAACACTTGCGTTACAGCCAAATCGGGTAATGGCACTAATCTAAATTGTTGGATGGGGCCTGCTGTAAACAAACAGGGATTTTTAGACACGATGCGCCACTTGTATGCTTTGTTATACACAAAACTATTTTGCGGTAAGGTAAAATTTACCACATTAATATTTGCTGCATAAGGCAGGGCAGGTTGGGCAACTGCACTATCCCATACGTACAAATCATAATTTACAGAATAGAGACCAGGCTGCCAAGAAAGGGAGAGTGGCAACTGTTGGTTGACGGCATTGTTAATGGGCAACATATTGGTAACAACAGTTGGTGCATTGTTAGCCGTGGTAATGGTGAGCGAAACCGTATTGGAAAATACTGCATCGCATGCACTGTTTGCTTTTACGGTGATTGTATGAGTGCCCTGCGTTGTCCAGTTTATAAACGCAGTATCTCTATTTGTGGTGATGGTACCGCCACTGCTCAATGTCCATACATAATTTGCCCCTGTTATTTTATTGGTTGTATAAACATAATTATTTAAACAAGGCGAAGCACTTCCTGCGATGGCCGTAAGTGTTCTTACTCCAATACAGAATGTTTGTTGCACTGAAGTAGCAGCACTGTAATTTGCATTACCTATTTGTACGGCTTGTACGGTTACATTTCCTGCGCCAGTCATTAATAGATTATTACCGCTAATGGTAGCATTGCCTGCAATAATATTGTACGAAACAGGTAGGCCGGAAGAAGCAGTGGCAGTTAAACTCAAAGGAGTAAGGGAATAAATTTGTGTAGGAATGGGATTAAAGGTTATAGTTTGTGGCCCTTGCACAACAAATATGGTATCATACTTTGCTGCTGCTGCTGCAAATACATCGCTGCCAGGTTGGTTAGCTTTTACAATTACGGTACCTACAGATGTTACAAAAACCGAATCACCCACAATTGTTGCATTACCACTTATCAATTGAAATGAAACGGGCAAGCCAGAACTTGCTACAGCATTTAATTTTGCTTTAGCCGTAGGCGACATTACAATATTTGATGTATGCGTAAATGTTATGTTTTGTGTTTGGGCAGGCAATGGGAAATAAAATGAATTGGAAAGAGGACCTATGCCACATGGGCGCACAAAGCGAACGGTATAAGTGCCACTATCTTGTGCGTAATAAATAGAATCTGTAACGCCTATAATTTCTACCCCGCTCTTAAACCATTTGCAAACTGTACCACTTGGTAAATTATTTGTACTTAAAGTACGGGCAAAATTTTGCAGTACCGGCACTTCTGTTGGTGCATTGTTATTTACTATAACCGTTTTTTGTTTGGTTACTGAATTGCCAAAGCTGTTAGATATATACAATGATAAATTATGGGTGCCATTGCTGTTCCAATTTACGGTAGCAATACTATCAGTAAAATTGAGTATGCCACCACCAGATAAAGCCCAATTGTAAACAACATTGTCGTCGTATATGTTTATGGCTTTATAGGTTTTTGTACCAAAGCAAGGCGTGCTATCACCCACAATGGTAAAGGAAGATGCAGGTGTACGAGGATTGCTGCTAATTTGATATTTGAAAGAGTTGCTAGCTTCGTAGCGCAAATAAATGGTATCAGGTGCTGTTACAAACATTTTAATACTGTCCAAGGCAGTTTGACCCGCAGCTATTGAACCATTGAGTGCAAAATATCTTTCAAATAATTGAGTAAGGTTTTTATTGTACACCCTCAAGTAAACCCACTGATTATTTGCACAACTCATATTGGTAGCTTGCAATTGCAATTTTAAACTATCGCTTGTTGTAAAAACAAATTTGTAATAATCCAAATCGTCCGAAATACCATTTGCATAATATTTTATATGCCCATTTTTTGTTTGGTTGCTTCCTATTCCTATAGCTGTAGCAAAACTATTATTTGGTTCTACATCATTTACACTGGTATCTACCATTGCATAACTCCATTGGTATTTAAAAGAGCTAGATGCTTCAAATCGTAAATAAAAACTGTCGGCAGCTCTGCCACAAATAAGTATCGTATCATACACCGTTTGTCCTGCTGCTACAGCACTATTACCAGCAATGTATTTTTCAAAAATTTGTCCAATCCCTTGCCTGCGATCATAGCCTCGTAAATAAACCCATTGATTATTGGCACAACTCATATTGGTGGCCTGTACCATTATTTTTAGGGTACCATCTTTTGGTAACAATGTTTTGTAATAATCTAAATCATCTGCAGCACCATTGCTAAAATATTTTATATGACCTGCTTTGGTTTGCAGCTCTGTTATGGGCAATGCTGTAGCAAAACTATTGTTTGGTTCTACATCATTTACACTAGTATCTACCATTGCATAACTCCACTGGTATTTAAAAGAGTTAGATGCTTCAAAGCGCAAATAAAAACTGTCTGCTGCTCTGCCACAAATAAATATCGTATCATATACCGTTTGCCCAGCTGCTACAGCACTATTATTAGCAGGGTATTTTTCAAAAATTTGTCCAATCCCTTGCCTGCGATCGTAGCCTCGTAAATAAACCCATTGATTATTGGCACAACTCATATTGGTAGCTTGTACCATTATTTTTAGAGTACCATCTTTTGCTAACAATGTTTTGTAATGATCTAAATCATCTGCACCACCATTGCTAAAATATTTTATATGGCCTGCTTTGTTTTCGTTTTCTGCTATGGGCAATGCAGTAGCAAAACTATTGTTTGGTTCTATATCATTTACGCTCGTATCTATCACTTCATAACTCCACTGGTATTTGAATGCTCTTGATGCTTCAAAGCGCAAATAAAAACTATCGGCTGCCCTGCCACAAAGCAATATAGTATCATATACGGTTTGCCCAGCAGCCACAGCACTATTTCCTGCAAGGATTTTATCAAATAGTTGTCCGCTGCCTTGCCTTCTATCGTAGCCTTTTAAGATAACATATTGGTTATTGGCACAACTCATATTGGTAGCTTGTACCATTATTTTTAATGTGCCATCGTAAGGGAGATTGGTTTTATAGTAGTCATATATATCTGTACCTGCTCCATTACTGTAGCGAATTGTACCAGATTTTTGTTGATCAACATTAATGGAGGTTGCTGAATTAAAAGTTCCATTATCTTCTACATCGCTGGTTGATGTATCTGTAATTTCGTACCGTATTTTATATTGAATTTTGCTATTAAAGTTGAAACTACTAATTAAAAAGTATAAAGTATCAGCAGCAAGTCCACATACATTAAAAGTATCTCTTCTTATTTGCTGGCTCAAAATATTGTTAATAGGGAAAAATGAACTTGGGCCACTGTCTTTTCTGCGATCATATACATTAAGTGTTGCAGCGCCTGTGTTACAACCTATGTTCTTTGTTTCTAGATATATTTTTACATTGCCACTATAAGGCATCACTGTTTTATAATAGTCATCTGCATCAGCTATGGTAGGGTAATTTATTCTACCTTTTATGCTATCACTTATATTAAGTTGTGTTGCAGTGGCAAAGGTATTATTAGGTTCTATATCTATAATATTTTCAATGGTATCTACCATTTTATAGCTAAAGTTGTAGCTAAAAGGGTCGGTACTTGTAATCTGAAAAAATATAGAATCGTTGGCATTTATTCCACAAATATTTGCACTGTCGCTGAAAGTAGTAACCACACCTGGCGCACCGGTGCTTATAAAAGTTTGTGCAAAAATTTGGTTGTTATTAATATTAAATGCCTTTATAATAAAATTGCCATGGTCACACTTTGTATCGGTTGCTGTAAATCGTAATCGGATTGATCCGGTTTTGGGGACTTTGGTTTTATAGTTATCATAAAAGTCTAGTACATTGCCCATAAAAGTTATGGTAGCAGTTTTAGTTTCGTTTTCTGCTATTTGTGTACCGGTAGGTATTGTATTATTTGGTTCGTAGTTATCTATTGCATTTAAAGTATCTATTATTTCGTAGCTCCATTGGTATTCATTGGCTTCCGATTGTTGTTCTATTTTAAAATAAACCGTATCGTTTATTATACCACAAATGTCAATAACCTGTGTAGCCGAATCATCTATATTGCCCGTAGGTAAGTAAAATACATTGCTGTTAAAGTTGTCAAATTTCCAAGTAAATCTTATTCCATTGGGTACACCCGGATCATAATTTTGCCTGTTTATTACTTTTACATGTACCCGTATATTACCTGTTACAGGCATCTTGGTTTTGTAAAAGTCTGCATTGTCGTACTGGAAAGCGCTTATGTAGTTAATAAGCCCCCTAACGGTATCTGTAGGATTTAAATAAATGGCATTGGCAAAGTCACCATTAAATTCTGGTTCGCTGTTTGTTTGGTCACTGGCATGCCAATTGAGCGTATAAGTAATGGCGCCACCATTTAATCTAATATAAAATTCTTCGCCTTTATAACCCCTCAGTTTTATGCTGTTTGTTTTCAGCAAATTGCAAGTATCTGTAGCGCTCCAGTTAAATAGATTTTCGCCATGGCGGTCATTAAAATTAGCATCCAATATCGTTAAATCTAAATTGGTATTGCTGTTGGTAAAACAGCTACTGTCATTTTTTGCAGTAAAATCTATATTAATACTACCATCGTAGGGCATTACAATTTTATACACATCATAATCGTCGTAAATAGGATCGCCATTACCATCTACCCCCGTTTGGTACCCTACATGGCCACATTTGATTATATTTTGCGAAAGTGAAATGGCATTTGTATTGTTATCATTTGGTTCAATATCGTTACAGTTTATACCAATTATTGTACAAGAGGCTTGTATTTCTGCTATGCTATTACAACCTGTTGCATTGTTATCTATAAATGCAGTGCCGCCTCCAGATAAATAATTGCAAATGGAAGTATCGGAACACAAAGCCAACAGTGGGTTATCGTATATGCGGACAGAGTCCCTATTGCCACTATAGCTGTCAGGATTATTTTGAATGGTTAAATTGTTATTAAGTGCATAAAGATTTGTAAGGTTACCATTGCCCGCTATCCATAAGCCTTTACCAATGTTGGTAATATTTTGTAACCCATTTAAACTGGTAAGTACATTATTATAAGAAACTTCAATAGTTGCATCATTATCAGCGCTTGTAATATTACTGAGTGATGCCATACTTGTAAGTATGGGATTTCCGTAAATAGAAATACCGCCAACATTGCCTGCAATATTTTGCAAACCTTGAAGCGTTGTAAGACTATTGTTGCCATTTACATAAAAATTTGCGGCGGCTTTTATGCTGTCCATTCCTGCAAGTGTTGTAAGCCCTGTATTTATAAACCAAAATGTTCCAGTATTTTGATTGGTTAAATGATAACTTATATTACCTAAAGTGCTAAGTGCAGGTAAATTGTAAAATAAAAATCCCCAACATTGTTGAAGGTTAGTAATACCAATACTTGTTAAGGCATTTAGGTTTTCTAACCACATATAACCGTTTACCTTTTTAAGATCTGTCCAAGTACTTAAGGTGGTAATAGGGGTATAAGTGATACTAAATGTTTCAAATGGAGTAGTTAAACTGTCAATGTTACTAAAGCCTGCCAAAGTAGTAATGCCTGTAGAGTCAATATTAATACTGCCAATTTTATTAAGGTTTGTACTAAAACCTGCTACAGATGTAAGCGCAGGTAAATTATTAAGAATAAGTGTGCCAAAGCTGGTAAGGTTGGTAAGCCCAAGTGAAGCCAAGTTTGGATTATTGTCTATTTGCAATGTATCGGCAATGGAAGTAATATTGTTAATAGCAGATAGTGTCGTTATTGATGTGTTTTTTATAATTAATTTATTTTGTATGGCGGTAAGTGAACTTAACCCATTTAAATTAGTAATGGCAGGGCTTGCACCGGCTCCATTAATAATTAAGTATTTTGGATTTGTACAGGTAGGATAGTTTGTAGCAAAATTATCTATTTGTGCTTGGGTGGTTAAAAGTATAGTGTCCACTGAGCAAGTAAGTACTGCATTAGCAGCATTGTTATTGGCAACATTTGACGAAGGTTGTGCCGTGGCATTAGGTATATGCACAAATCTACGCATTTGTGCATGCAAGCTGTAACTTATCATTAATAAAAAACAAAGAGACAGTAAGTAGTATTTTTTCATTGCAATTAGTTTATAATTCCTGTTTTTACATCCAATCAAATTTTACAAAATGAATGAAATTGACTGCTATTTATATAGCAGTAGTGTTTTTTAATAAGAATTGGAGTTTTGCTTGTAGTTTTATAGGGGTAATGTAAAATTCTAACTATTGCAAGGCTCAAGCAATACTCCATTTGGATAGTCTTTAAAAAAGCCACCATGTTTAATATTTGTACTAAATTGTATTGGCTTAATTAATAATTACTTAATGTGTTACAGCTTTTACCAAATTGTGTTGTTAGCAAACACCTGATTAATAATATTTTTAATTTCTGCAAAATGAATAGGAGATATACGGTAAGATTTTTGGGTAGGATATTTATAAAAGCAGTAGTAGTTTGTTGCTTCCTCTGTCCCCTATTTGCTTTTTCTCAAACTCAAAGAATAGATAGTTTAAAAAAGCAGCTATTATTAAAAAAAACGCCTCTTCAAAAAGTAGCAACCCTTTTTGAATTATGTGATCAAAGCTACTCAATGCACTCTGATAGTTTTTTGTTTTGCATTAATGAAGCCAAAAAAACCATACAGTCTTTAAATAATGCGAATCTTTTAGTACAGCTAAAATACTATGAGGCTCTTTATTTTACTAGGCAATCAAAATACGATTTGGCATTTGAAATTATAGAAAGTCAATTGCCTTTAGCAAATAAAAAGGATTATTCGACACTTCGAAATAAATTCCTTTTGGCACGTACAAGATTACTAATAATAACCAATAAGCAAAAGGAAGCTATACAAGAGTCAATTAGTTTATTAGAGGATGCAGAAAAAGATGGAGATATAAGGATGCAAATAATCGTACCAATACAAATAGGATGGGCTTATATGGAACTTGGACAAAATGAGGAGGCGCTTAATTGGTTTTATAGAGCAAAGGAAAAATATGAAAAGCGAGGGTCTGTAGAAAGGAGTTTTGCCGCCTGCTACTCAAACATTGCCGCAATATATTGCGATTTACTTAAAATAGATTCTGCCGAATTTTATATTATAAAAGCCATTGAAGTATCGAAGAGAGAACAACACTTAGCCGCCCTAGCCAATTGCTATTATATTTATTCTGATATATGTTTAGCAAAAAATAACAATGCAAAAGCGGAAAATTTATTACAACAAGGCTTACAAATACGAAAGTTAATAGGCGATGTTTTTTATATTGTTTCTGACCTGTCTCAATTGGGTATTTTTTATGCAAACAATAAGCAAACTGAAAAGGGAATAGCTGTTGTAGAAGAAGGTATTGCATTAGCACAAAAAAATAATTTATTTGCCAAGTTACCTTTTCTTTATAACGCACTGGCACAAAATTATAAAGCAGCAAATGATTATAGAAACTATGCTATTACGCTCAATAAAGTTATTGAACTAAAAGATTCGTTATACCAAAGAAACAAAGCAGAGGCACTACAAGAAATACAAATAAAATATGATGTTCAAAAAAAAGAAACCCTCATAGCACAACAAAAATTAGGTTTATTCCAAAGAAATCTTTTGTTGTATGGAGTGGGCGTTACAGTTTTATTACTTTCAATATTTTTTGCTTATCAATTTAAAAAATACAAGCAAAATCAAAAAATAATTGCAGAACAAAAAAAGATACAAAGTGATTTGGCTGTAAAAGATGCCGAAGAAAAAGAACGCAAACGTATAGCTGCAGAATTACATGATAACTTAGGCGTACAAGCCAATGCAATCTTGCACAATAGTTCATTGCTAAACACAACAGCAGAAATCAATAAAACAGTTGTAACTGATTTGCAAGATACTGCCAAAGAAATGTTACTAAATTTAAGAGAAACGTTGTGGGCAATGAAAACGACCGATGTACCTGCAAAAGACTTATGGCTGCGTATTATTAATTTTATGAAGCAAATGGGTAGGCATTATAGTAGCAAACATTTTACAATAGAAGGGGATGCGCCAAATGAATTTATAATAGCATCTAGCCAAGCTTTGCATATTATTTTGGTGTTGCAAGAGTCAGTAAATAACTCTGTAAAACATTCAAATGCTAAAAACATCAGTATAAAAAGCAAAGTCTATGGTAAAAACTGGAAAGTGATTTTGTCTGATGATGGTAAGGGTTTTGAAATTGATCATGGTACAAGTAAAATAGATAGCTATGGTTTATCCAATATGCAGCAAAGAGCAAAGGAAGGAGGATTTGAGTATGACCTACAATCAAGCATTGGCAAAGGAACTTCTACTACAATTAGTATAAATAATTAGATATTTTTATTGTAATGAAATGTATAATTACCATCTTACTTATTGCTTTTTGCTTTCATGCCAATGCATATGATCAATATATTGTTTCTACACAAGCTGCGCTAAACAATTCAAAAACACACGAGCAAAAATTAGCCGCTTACGAAAAATGGTTACCCCTAGCCATACTCATACACCATCCAAACACAAAGACAGATTTGGATAGTTTTAAAACCTTTATTGAAAACGACAACTCAGCATTGGGCAAGGGAATTTATGATTTAAACATGGCGTATTATCTTATAGAAAACTATGGCGATTATAAGAAAGGATTGGAATTGTGCCTAAGTGCCAAAGATATTTTTGAAAAATTAGAAGCCAAACCTCAATTGGTAGTGACTTATAACCGCTTGGCATTTGTAGTATTATGGAACCAGATAGGAAATAAGAATGTAATTGTAAACGAAAATATAAACGATAAATATCTTTCTAAGGCACTCACATTTTCAAAAGAACTAAAGGATAAAAATTTAGAAATTCTTACCATAGGCTATATAGGCAGCTATTATAATGTTACGGAAAACGATAACAAAAAAGCATTGTCCTATTTTTTTGAAGCAGAAAAATTGTTAGATACGTTAACGCCACCAGATTTAAAAATCACCATACTGGAGAGTATTTCTATTGTATATGCAGATTTGCATGATGAGGCCAATGCGTTGTTGTATTTAAATAAATGCGAAGCGCTTTCTTTTTTTCAAACATTTGGATATGGACGTAGCAATATGTACAGGGCTATAGCAAAAATGTATTTAACTAAACCAACTGCAAGGAATTTTACAGCCGCACTTGCTTATGCTAATAAGGGATATGAGATATCCTTGGCTATGAATGCACCCGAGTATATAACCCAGGGTGAACAGCGTTTGTTTGAGATTTACAAAGCCATGGGCAATGATAAAATGGCTTTGGCATTTCATGAAAAATATAAAACGCACGAAGACAGCCTTGCTAGAGAGCGTTTTCAAAGAACCTATGCCGAATATGATTTGGTGAAAAAAGAAGCCACTATCAAAACGTTGGAAAACGATAAGTTAAAAGAAAAAGGAAGAAGGAACAATTTAATAAGCAAAGGCTTGGTATTTTCATTATTGGCCTTTGCAATTTTTCTGCTGTATGTTTTTAGGAGCAATAAGCAACTAAAATCAAAAAATGAAGAACTAAAATTTAAAAATGAAGAAATAGAAAAAGCTCTAATAAAAGGTCAAAATATAGAGCGTAAAAGAGTGGCAGCAGATTTACACGATAGCCTAGGTGTGCAAGCAAATAGTATTTTGTATAATGCCGGATTGCTAAAAACAGAATCGGAGGGGAAAGAAAATAGAATTGATTCTTTGCACGAAACGGCAAAAGAAATGATGTTAAACTTGCGAGAAACATTATGGGCTATGAAATCGGATGATATAATGGCAATGGATGTATGGCTGCGGGTTATTAGTTTTTGCCAACAAATGGGGAGGCATTATAAATTCATCTCTATTGTTACTGATGGTGAGCCACCTGCAGATAAAATGCTGACCTCCCCCAATGCTTTGAACGTAGTAATGATAATACAAGAAGGGATAAACAATGCGATAAAATATGCCGGAACATCCCAAATATTGGTGAAAACCTGTGTAGAAAATGCTGTATGGAAAATAGAAATTCAAGACAATGGCAAAGGGTTTGATTTGGATAAAGCCATTACAAAGCAAGATAGCTATGGATTGCATAACATGAAAGAAAGAGCAAGCAATAGCCATTTTAAGTACAATATTTTTACAGCTTTGGGTAAAGGCACTACTATAAAAATGGGTATTCCTATTTAAAAACTATCCAAATGGGCTATTGATTGAATCTTAATAATAAAATAAATTTGTAAAAATAAAGCCATGATAAGAGTAGCCATTGTAGACGATAAGATAAACAATAGAAGAATTATAACAGATAAATTATCTAGAAATAATTTTTTTAGCATTAGTTTTCAAGCAGTAGATGGAGAAGATTTTTTGAATCAATTAAAAGTATTGCCAGAAGACGATTTGCCTCATATTGTATTGATGGATTTAGAAATGCCTAATATTGATGGCGTTTCGGCTATTGGCACTGCTTCATCTTTATTTCCAGATATTAAATTTGTAGTACTCACTATTTTTGATGACGACGATAAAATTTTTAGGGCCATAAAAGCCGGTGCATGTGGGTATATCCTAAAAGAAGAAAGTGGAGAAGTTATTATTGAAATGCTTATGAATTTGTGGGAAAGTGGAGCAGGGCCTATCTCTCCAAGTATAGCTTATAAGATTTTACAGATGGTACAACATCCAACAAAACCTTTGGAAAAGCAACATGATGATGAAAACTTTTTTCAACTAAGTGAAAGAGAAAAAGAAATCTTACAATTATTAAGCCAAGGGCTAGAGTATAAAGAAATAGGACTTAAAATAAGTATAAGTCCCAATACAGTTAAAAAACACTGCATTAGTATTTATCAAAAATTACATGTAAACAGCAAAGCGCAAGCATTGCGCATTGCGTATACAAGAGGTATGATAGATAATTAAGATTACTTTCTCAACTTATTCAATAAATATCTTGCTGAATTACAATTTGGATGATTTGCAGCATTTAAAATTGAAAAACCTTCATTTATAAATCGCTTAGCAAACCTTGGCTTGCTATCTCCAATCCCTCTACCCGTTTCAGCAATAAAAATCTCTCTTAATTTTTCTATCGGGTAGTTTTCGTTTTCTGGAAGACCAAATTGATATTCTTTTCCAAAAACTTTTGACAAAGTAGTACTGTCTGCCAAAAACCAAGACTCTATTTGTTTTACAGAAATAACTACAACAACGGTTTCAGGCGCATTTATTCTTTCTTTGGTTTTTGTAATGCATACATCTTCATCCAAATCTGTAAGGATAAATATTTTTTCTGCCCCATCATCTTTTAATGATTCTATAAATGGAGTAATGTATTTTGGCAATAAATTATCACTGCCTGTGGCATCAATAGCATTTACCAATTGAAGATTATTTAACCCTAAAATATTTTTGAAATCAACAGAGTTAACAATAATTTTTTCTGTTTCTCCTTCGCAAATAAAACCAACTTTTACCATGGTACGCCGCCTCCTAGCACATTGGTAAGCCAAGCTTCATCCATAGGTAAGCCGTGCATATTTTTATTTTTTATTTGCCTTGGTACTGTTATGCCTTTTTCTTTATTGATGATGATAATCTCTTCTGGTTGTAATTGATTTACCAAAGTTTGAGAGTGTGTATTTAGCCAAATGTAATGTCCTTTTTCTTTACACTGTTCTCTAAAAAAAGTAACCAATTCTTTTACCACATAAGGGTTTAAACCATTTTCTGGCTCTTCTATACAAAGAAATTGTGGTTCATCGGTTTGGTATAATGCAGTAAGCAAACAAAGAATATTGTATGTACCATCCGATATTAGATTTTTACCAAAAGGTTTTACGTATCCTTCTTCATAAAACTGTATGAATGATTT
>JANNGD010000059.1:0-28328 GCA_031380515.1 Ferruginibacter sp.
ACAAAACAAACATTTATAGCAACAGCTTTACAATCTTAGACGTTATTATTTGATAAACGGCAACTACGACAAATTACGTATTTGTATATTTGCCAAATATTATACAACTCAAATTATCATGGTTAAATTATTTTTTACGCTATTTTGCCTTATTTCTTTGTCAAACCTGTATGCTCAAAAGAGCATATCAGTAAAAGGCAATGTAAAGACTGAAGACGGTAAAGGGCTTGCAAAAGCTTCTGTATCACTTTATTACATTGGGTTAACTGATACGCTAAAAACTACCACAAACGACAAAGGAAACTATACTTTTGGTAATGTACAGAAAAGGAAGACAATGATAATAATCTCTTTTGTCGGTTATAAAAAATATGCAGATTTACATGATTATACCGAGGTTACTGGCGATGAAATAAACAATGATATTGTAATGACAGTAGGCGACAATTTATTAGAAACAGTAACCATAGAATCTTCTAAAATTCAAATTAAAGAAGATACCGTTTCTTACAAGATAGATAGTACCATGTTTCGCAAAAATGACAATGTAGAAGAAGTGCTTAAAAAATTGCCAGGGGTAGAGGTAGATAAGGACGGTAAAGTAACAGCTCAAGGTAAAGAAGTAACAAAAGTAAAAGTAAATGGAAAAGAGTTTTTTGGTGGGGATGTAAAAACGGCAACAAGGCAGTTGGATGCAGATATGGTGGATAAAATACAAATTATAGATGATTACGGGGATCAATCTGCCTTTACCGGGGTAAAAGATGGTGACCCCACAAAGACCCTTAACATTCAATTAAAAAAGGATCGCAATAAAGGAATATTTGGTAATTCAACTGCAGGCATAGGAACAGATGAAAGATACCTTGCATCATTGTCTTTAAATAAATTTAACAATGCCCAACAAATTTCTTTTACGGGAAATTTGAACAATATAAATGCAAGTACATTCGATTTTTCTCGAATACCTGGTGGAGCCAATGGCGCAATAGCTAGTACGATGAGAAGTTTTGGTGGTGGTAATTTTGGTAACAATGATGGAATAGCCACTACCAAAAGCTTTGGTATAAACTATAGGGATGATTGGTCTAAAAAAATATCTGTAAACGGTAGCTATAGTTTTTTAAGAAAAAGCACATTTATAGAAAGCGATGTTTTTCAAGAATTCCCTAAAAAGAATATTGATAGTAGCATATTTAACAACCAAGCAACCAACAATAATTCATTAGGTGATAACCATCGTTTTTCATTTAATGTAGAATACAGAATTGATTCATTCAATTACATTAAATTTAATCCAGGCTTTACTTTAAGAAAGCAAAATGATGATAACCTAACTGATTTCAATTATTTTTATGCGAAAGGGTTTAGTTTCAATAGTGGTTCCAATAAATCCAATAGCGTATCAAATACCCCAAATTTTACAGGTAGTTTGTTGTATAACCGCAGATTTCAAAAAAAGGGGAGAACCCTTTCTGTAAACCTTACGGGAGGCCAATCTACCACAGATAGCGATGACGATATTAACAATACCAGTGTGTTTTATTTTAATGGATTGCCTGCCAGTAGGACGCTGTTTCAAAATGTAATACAGGACAACAACAACCATAATTATGGGGTTTCTGCCTCTTTTAATGAGCAGTTATCTAAAAAAAGAAGCTTGGAGTTTAATTATGCTTTTAATAAAAGATTTGTAGGGAATGATAGGGAAACATTTGATGTAATAACAGGGCAACCAAAACTGATAGATGCACAAACAAATATTTTCGAGAATATTTATACAACCAATAGGTTTGGAGCAAATTTTAGAACTACGCTTAAAAAATACAATTACTCTATAGGATTGGCGGTGCAACCAGCTACAATACAGAATAATTCTTTTACCGGAACCAAATTAAAATTGCAACAAAATATTGTAAACTATTTTCCTGTAGTACGCTTTGCTTATAACTTTTCTAAAAGCAAGTCTTTTAATTTAAATTACAACGGTAATACCAATCAGCCAACCGTATTGCAACTACAAGCAACACCAGATTTTTCAAATACACAAAATATAATTTTTGGAAATCCAGATTTGCGCCCAGAGTTCACAAATACGTTGAGTATGCGCTATAATAATTTCAATTTTATAAGTGGAGATGTTTTCTTTGGTAACATCAGCGCTTCTTTTGTAAGAGATAAAATTGTAAACGATGTAAAAATTGGTACTACAAGAGGTGGCTTACAAGAAACAAGGTATTTAAATACCAATGGTTATTTTAATGTGAATGCTTTCTATACAGTATCGAAACCAATAAAAAGTAGAAAATACGTTTTTAATTATGGCGGTTCGGTAAATTTTAATAACAATATCTCTTTTTTAAATTCAGAAAAAAATACGGGCAAGAATTGGCTATTGACACAGCGTTTTTCGATGGATTACAAAATAAAAAAATGGCTAGAAACGAATGTGGGTGTTTCATATAATTTAAATGATGTAACAAATACATTGTCTGCCAATACCAATATAAAAGGTTGGAATTTCACCAATTCTTCTAGGCTTTTCTTTAAGCATGATTTCATTCTTAGTTATGACGTAACAAAATCATTAAACCAAGGTTTTTCAAATAATGTAACTTTTAATCCATTAATCATTAATGGTTCATTGGAGAAGCAAATATTTAAAAATAAAAATGCATCAGTAAGATTACAAGCATTCGATTTGTTGAATGAAAATACCAATATAGGTAGAACGGTTAGCCCATTGGATGCCTCTATTACAGATACACGTACGAATAGGTTGCAAAGATATTTTATGTTAAGTTTTGTATATAGATTTAATAAATTTAAAGGAGCATCTAGTGGCGGCCCAGGCATGCAAGGTATGCCAGGTGGCGGTAGAGGAGAAATGCGAATGATGGGCATGTAGGTATTCGCCTGTGGCGAATGCAATGTTGCATAGCTGTAATATTTAAAACACAATCATAAAAAAAGAGGATGCCAATTTTTAATAAGTTGGCATCCTCTTTTTATTTGATGATATTCGATAAAGGTTTCGATTTAGATCAGGCAGTATTCGCCACAGGCGAATACCTACAGAAAAATGTACTCGCCACAGGCGAATACTAAGTTTTGTATTTAGATTTAATAAATTTAAAGGAGCATCTAGTGGCGGCACAGGCATTCAAGGTATGCTAGGTGGGGGTAGAGGAGAAATGCGAATGATGGGCATGTAGGCATTCGCTTGTGGCAAATGCAAATTGAATCCGCCACAGGCGGATTCCTACAAAAGTAGGTACTCGCCACAGGCGAATACCTACTTGGCTACTGCAATTTTTATCTTTTTATTTTTCATTTTTTCATCTTTTGCCAATTCAACTACATTTCCAATTTTAGATTTTCTTACGGCTGCAAATGCGGTAAAATCTTTTACTTCTATTAATCCTATTTCATCTTTTTTGAGATGGCATACATGCGATAAAAAACCTACAATATCCATTTTATTTATCTTATCTTTCTTACCAGCATCAATGAACAACGTACTCCATTTGGGTTTTTCAGGTAATGATAATTTTTCTGGCAATTCGAATGCTGTCGCATCAGCTGTAATGTAATCTGGGAGTTTTTCATCTTCGCTCCATATTACATAAACGTTGCCTGTAGCGTGCATGCGTGCTGTACGCCCATTTCTATGTGTAAATTCTGCCTCGGTATGGGGCAAGTGGTAGTGTACAATATTTCTAATATCAGCAATATCCAACCCACGGCTTGCAAGGTCTGTTGTAACCAAAATATCGGATGTTGTATTTCTAAATTTGGTAAGTGCCACTTCACGATCTAACTGTTCCATACCACCATGATAAAATACATTTACTATGCCTTGGTCAGCCAAAAATTCGCTTGTTCGCTCTACAGCATCTCTGTGATTACAAAAAATAATGGTAGAAGTATTGTTGAAATAGCAAACGAGTTGTAACAAGGTTTGCAATTTGTCTTTATCATCACTTAATAAAGTATTGATGCGTAAATTTCCATTAGGAGCATCATCACCGTCTTTTAAGAAATTTAAAATCTCGGGAGTATTCATTTTTACAAATGCGGGAATTTCCACAGCATTGGTTGCAGAAGTTAAGAAACGTTTTTCTACTCCTGGCAATGAGCCTAAAATGTATTGCATTTCTTCCAGAAAGCCAAGTTCCAAACTCTTGTCAAATTCATCTAGAACTAAAAATTTGATATCCTTCGTTGTAAAATTATTTCTTCTAATATGATCTGCCATACGGCCTGCAGTGCCTATGATGATGGCTGGCGGCTGAACCAAATTATTTTCTTCAATTTCTCTTTTATGGCCTCCATAGCAAGCGGTAATTTTATAACCGGTTTGCATTTGTTTTAAAACTGATTCAATCTGAAGTGCCAATTCTCGGCTTGGAACCATAATAAGGGCTTGAACCGTTTTGATATCAGCATCTAGCGAGTTTAAAACAGGTAATAAAAAAGCCAATGTCTTACCAGAGCCTGTTGCGGATAATAAAAGTATTTCATTATTTTTTTCTACGGCTTCCATTGTTTGAAGCTGCATATCATTAAGTTGCTTTATTTTTAGCCTGTCTAAAAACTGCTGATTATTTGTTTCTGAGATGTTCATTTTGCGAAGATAGCCTTTGTAAGTGGATATACTTTGGCTAATATACTAAACACTTGATTATCAATATTATGAATTTTATATTAATATCCTATAATTAATATTATGTTAAATAGAATAAAACGACTATAGCACAACTTATCAATATTTCCTTCTATTAATTTTTTAAAAAAAATTACTATGCAATAAAAAAGCTATTGATAACAATAGCTTAGTTTAATATTCATATAGCAAATGTTATTTTCTAGGAAACTCCAATGCTGCTTGTGCAGCTGCCAAACGTGCAATGGGAACTCTAAATGGTGAGCAGCTTACATAATTTAGCCCAATACGATGGCAAAATTTCACACTCTCTGCATCGCCGCCATGCTCGCCACAAATACCAACTTTAAGCGTTGGTTTAGTAATACGGCCTCGTTCTGTTCCAAATTTTATCAGTTCACCAACTCCTTCTTGGTCTATTGTTTGAAATGGGTCGTCTTCTAGTATTTTTTCATCCAAATATTTTGGAAGAAAACCGCCAATATCATCCCTGCTAAAACCGAAACTCATTTGTGTAAGATCGTTAGTACCAAAGCTAAAAAAATTTGCTTCTGTAGCCATTTGCTCTGCTTTTAATGCAGCTCTAGGCGTTTCTATCATGGTGCCGTATAAATAAGGTATCTTTTTAACTTTCATTTTTTCACATACTTCCTTGTACACTTTTTCTACAATTTCTTTTTGATGTATCAGTTCATTTACAGTACAGGTAACTGGTACCATAATTTCTGGAAATGCTTTTTTACCTGCTTTTATTAATTCTGCAGTAGCTTCAAATATGGCTTTTATTTGCATTTCTGTAATTTCAGGATAGCTTATACCAAGCCTTACACCCCTATGACCAAGCATTGGATTGTTTTCATGTAATGCCAAAACCCTTCTCTTTAAAATTCCCATGCTTATACCCAACTCTTTACTTAATTCATGCAATTTATCTGTATCGTGTGGTACAAATTCATGCAAAGGCGGGTCTAGTAAACGAATGGTTACAGGAAATCCATTCATGATAATTAATGTATCTTTTATATCTTTCTTTACATATTTAAACAATTCATTTAAAGCAAGCCTTCTTTCTTTTTCTGTTTTACTTACAATCATTTTACGCAGCAAAAATAAAGGCTGCTCACTACCCTTTCCATAAAACATATGCTCTGTGCGAAACAATCCGATTCCTTCTGCACCAAATTTTAAACCCTGCAATGCATCTTCTGGTGTTTCTGCATTGGTACGTACACCCATCACTTTCAACTTATCTACCAGTTTCATTAGGTTATTATAAGCCATGTTTTTAGCTAAATCTACATCTACCAATGCCATACTTCCTAAATAAACCAATCCTTTTGTTCCATCTAAACTCAACCAATCGCCTTCCTTAATATAAGTACCATCATTGGCTTTAAATGATTTTGTATCGTTGTGAATTTCAATATCCGAACAACCCACTATACAACATTTTCCCCAGCCTCTTGCTACCAGCGCAGCATGCGAAGTCATACCACCTTTTGATGTAAGTATTGCTTGCGATTTGTGCATACCATCTACATCTTCTGGAGATGTTTCTTCTCGTACCAAAATTACTTTCTCTCCTCGTTTTGCCCATTCTACTGCATCGTTGGAAGAAAATACTACTCTGCCTTTTGCACCACCTGGCCCTGCAGGCAATCCTTTGGCTATGGGTTTGGTTACTTTTTGTACATTGGGGTCCAGCATGGGGAGTAACAATTCTATTAGCTGATTGGGTGCTACCCGCATGATTGCCGTTTTAGCATCTATCAATTTGGAATTGTACATATCACTTGCCATTCGCACTGCAGCAATTCCATTGCGTTTACCCACTCTGCATTGCAACATATACAATACTCCTTTTTCAATCGTAAATTCAATATCCTGCATGTTTTTGTAATGCTTCTCTAGCCTTTGTTGTATCTCAAACAATTGCTTGTACAGCAGCGGCATTGTTTTTTCCAATGTGGGTAAATGTTTACTCTGGTTGTTTTTAGAATATTCGTTTACGGGTGCTGGTGTTCTTATACCGGCTACAACATCTTCTCCTTGTGCATTTATTAAATACTCTCCATAAAATTTATTTTCGCCATTACCGGGGTCTCTTGTAAAAGCTACTCCCGTTGCACTCGTATCGCCCAAGTTACCAAAAACCATTGCTTGCACGTTTACCGCTGTACCCCACTCCTCTGGGATTTTTTCTATACGCCGATATTCTACAGCACGCTTACCGCTCCAACTGCTGAATACCGCTCCAATGCTTCCCCATAATTGTTCATACGGATCTTCGGGAAATGGCTTTCCCAATACTTTTATAATGGTGGATTTGAATTCCTTTACCAGATTTTTTAATTCATCAACCGTTATATCCGTATCATATTTGTATCCTTGTTGTTGTTTTACTTTCTCTAATTTTTCATCTAATACTTTTCTAATACCTTTTCCTCCTTTGGGTTCTATGCCAGTAGCTTTTTCCATTACTACATCAGCATACATCATTATCAATCGACGGTATGCATCATAAGCAAATCGAGCATTCCCCGATTGTTTAATAATACCCTCAATTGTTTTTTCGTTGAGACCAATGTCCAACACAGTTTCCATCATGCCAGGCATAGAACGCCGTGCACCAGAGCGAACAGATAACAACAACGGGTTATTTTTATCCCCAAATTTCTTACCCATTTCTTTTTCAACAGCTGCCAATGCTTTTTGTGCTTGCGCCTGTAGTTCGGTGGGATACTTTTTTTTATTGTTGTAATAATATGTACATATTTCAGTTGTAATAGTAAAGCCAGGAGGAACAGGTAAACGAAGTTTTGGATGGCCTGCCATTTCTGCAAGATTTGCTCCTTTGCCACCCAATAAATTTTTCATTGATTCATTACCATCCGCTTTTCCCCCACCAAAATAATAAATATATTTAGTAGCTTTTTTAACCTGTTTCATACTTGTAATTTTAGTTAATCAATTGTAGGGGATTCTTTCTCTTTGACGGTTGGCAAAATAATAGCAGCAGCACTAATCCCCTTTTGTGAAATTTGTTTCAAGAAAAATTAGCTTCTCAGCTTGTACGTTCTTTTAGAATATTCCCATAGTTCTACTTGCTAATTATAAAAATTTTGAGACAATGAATTAGAAACTACTTTAAATTCACCATCTTTTCTGGCTATTTGATAACAATTATTTATTGCCCTAATATTTGAATTAGACATATGTTTTTCATTGTATGGAGCCAGCAGATCCATCTCGCTCATAACATTTCCATCTGCATCTACCATTCTAGCAAAAACCCTGTAGTCGAAATGCCAAGGATTTAAATCGCCATCTAAACTTTCGGAATCGTAGTTGTCGTTAAACCCTTCAAATATTAATTCACTCGAATGGCTAATGTGTTGTACTAAGTGTTCTGTAATATTGATAAACTGGTTCATTTCTGGGTCATTGTGTACTATACCACTATCCCAGATTGTATCGCCATTTAAAAAAATGACTAGCCTGTTGTCTACGTGTTTTACATTAATCCAGTATTCTTTTTTCATTGTTGTTTGTTTTGGTGTGGCTTAATTGGTTCTTAATTAAGGGCTCAAATTAAATTTTATGTAAGAGTTTGCAGGTGATAAATGTCAGTTTATTTACTGATTTACCTCAATGGTTTGAGAAACGAATTCTATTAAAAATTGCTTTTTTGCAGAGTAGAATAAATCAATTTGATTACACTTTATGATAAATAATATCTTACAATTTTTTTGTACGTACAATAAAAATATATTGATAAGTCATATTAAGCGATGGGATTATTTTTTGTAGTAAAATATCTTACATAGTAACTAAATATATATTAGCCAGAATCCTCTTTTTGTTTATTGCTATGTGCTATAGGTATTACTCTAAGGGCTGCTTTTAGGGTTTCTTAAGCGAAATGAATAGCAAGTAAATGCCAAGAAATGATGTAGTATTTCTCAAATGATAATGAAAAACAGTATGTTGATTTAATAGAAAAAATTGGAATTTAATAAACACCAGAATGGGGCCAGATATGGATCCAAATAGATTGTGGTTGGTCTAAGCTTTAGAAAGCTTACCTATTAGTATAACTATAAATGAATTCTCATCGCTATACACTTTCTTCTTCTGAAAAAACATTAAATACTTCAAATTGATTTTCAAAATTTGCATTTATGATGGTAAGATAGCTTCCTTTGATGGATTCTAATTGCAAAGGTTTGCCATGTATAAGTGAATCCAACATGCTCAAGGGTTCATAATTCCAGTGAATGGAGTAGTTGCCATTATCCCCTTTTTTTACTCGTTTCAATTTGTCTTCAAAATGGGCAATCGTAACCAAAAGCTTGTCATCATTTTGTTGTACAAAATCGAGAAAACATTGTCCAGCTCTTTCAATATAAGGAGATACATTTTTTGTACGATAAAATGCTTTTATAACGCTATCAAATTGTGTGGTTAGTTTTAAATAGTTGGAGGTAATAATACAATAGCGTTCTATTTGCAAGCTACGCCACCAAATAGATACATCTCTAGCAATTTCTAATTCAAGTGATTCTTTTAAAAGATTCACATACGTTTCATCTCCCTTAAAAGTGGGTACTTGCTCTTTCAATAATTCAAGAATAAGCTGTTGTTGATTTTTCGTATTCATCATAAGCATTGATTGAATTCTTTATACGAATCAATTCATCTTGTATTGCCTGATAGCCCATCACTGGAACTGCTTCTGACAATAATTCGAATGTCACAATTTCTACATTTTTAGCTTTAGGCAAGACTTCTTTTGTTAGTTTTAAAACATTTTCATCTACCGCATTGGAATGAATATCCATCATCCGATCTTTGTAAATTGACCCATTGGCAAGGTGTATTTCTTTTACTGCATCTAAATGTAATTCTTCTAAAAAAGAGGCTATGTTAAATTTGTAATTATATGCATCGCAATAAATATTGTACATGTCTAAGATGAGTCCACAGCCTGTTTGTTTTGTAATTTCATTTAAAAATGCGGCATCACTATATTGCGAATCATAATCTGGCAAAAGGTGGGCAATGTTTTCGATAAGAAAAGGAACCTTATATCGATCTTGTAGATAATCTATGCGTTCGCAAATGAGTTGTAGATTTTCTTTGTTGCGATTTATGGGTAACATTACATTGATAAACTCGCCATTGATCATTGTATATCCCAAATGTTCACTATGCCAATAAATATCCACTTGTTCAACCAACGAATCTAATAATTTAATGTAGTCTTTTGAAAAACCATCAAAAGTTCCAATAGACATCCCTACCCCATGTGCCACTATCTTTTTTGAACTTGCCACTTCTTTTAATTGTGCTATAATTTTTGGTTGCAGAATAACAGTATCATCTGCTTGAATCATAGAAATGGAGTCTGGTGTTGTTTCAATAAAATCTACGTATGGGAGAATTGTTTCTAACAATATAGGGTCATAATTATCGTATGTAAAACAAATAGAAGGAGCTGTATTTTTTTTGGCTATATCCATTAAAATATAATTGAAACATTAATTTTAATTTTGGTATTTCTTATAAAACCGCTGTCAACTTTATTTTGCAAAAGTTGACAGCGGTCAACTAAATCAATAGCCTGTAATTACTAGATTTTCTTGGAAGCGAGGATTTATAACTTCACCAATTCTAAGGCGAAGGTCTATACCACCTAGCCCACATGTAACACAACCGTTTAGCTTAAAAATTTCATCAATGGCCAAATGAATAGATTTTGCAGTTACCTTGGCTGGAAGGGTTACCATAACTGGTTTGGTTACGGCTAGTTTTGTAAATTTTGCATTTGCTTTTTTTGTTGTTGCCATAATATTTTATTTTAATGTTAAATAATAATCAAATATATAATTAATTTAATAATAAAATCAAATTTGGAAATATTATTTGATTCGTATGAACGCATAAAAACGTTTATTAAAAAAGTATATAAAAATGAAACAACGTTAAAAGAATAATGAAAATGCTTATAGCTAAAATGAAATGATTCTTGTATACGGCTGTTAAAAGCCGATGTTGTGATAGTATGTATTAATAAATAAAGAGGAAAGATGTGCTTCCTAAACTAGGGAAATTATTCTATCCAAAGTAGCTTTATCCATCAGCAATTAGCAATAAGGACCGATGATAGAAGATGCCTTTACTCTTATATTATTAAGCAAAATAAAAAAACCAGTAAACTTTTTAGCCTACTGGTTTTAAAAAATATTTTAAAAGTTCTTACAACGCCCCACTCATATCTCCCGTGGTAGTTCTTTTAGATGCAAGTGTCGGATCTATTTCTATTGCTTTGTCGCACATAGCCTGTCCCTTGTCTTTTTTGCCTAGCTTCATAAATGTAAGCCCTGCTTGGTACAATGCTTTGCCATCTTTAGGATCTGCTTCTATTAATTTTTGGCAATAATCCAATGAACGATTGTACTGCTTTTGGTCATATAAGATTTGGGCTAATTCCCTTAATATTTCTTTATTGCCTTTTCTTTTATACAAGTCAAGAATTTTCTCTTCTCCTTTTTCAAATTGCCCGCTGTACAACAACGCATAGCCATAGTTTTCATTAAAATCATTGTTGGCTGTATACCCATTCTTTATGGCATTATCGAAAGCCACTACGGCTCCTTTATAATTATTAAGATCAAAATAAACCAATCCAAGTTCATATGCCCACACATTTTTTTCTGGTTGTAGCGTAACTGCTTTTTCAAAATAGGGCAATGCTTTTCTATTAAGGTCGGCATCCATATAATTTCTGGCAATGGTATAATTGGCTTCTGCATCAGCAGCATTTTTTGCTATTGCTTTCAATAAATATTTTTCGGCTTGCGCATAGTCTTCTTTTTTGTACAACGACATACCTATTATACGATCTGCATTATCGCAATCGGTACATTTTTTTGCAAACTCAATTGCTTTGTCCCACTGGCGATAATCGTAATACATGGTTGTAAGCTCTTTTATTACAATCATATTGCTAGGCTGTAATTCGTGGGCTTTTGCAAAATTTGCTTTTGCCTGGTCTGTTTTACGCATTTCTATATTTACATATGCGTTTTCTATGTAAGCCTCCGTGTAAGATTTGTTAAAACCAATTGCTTTGTCAAACATTTTTGAAGCTACAAGATATCTTTTAGCATTCTTCTCTTCTATGCCTTTGGCAAAATAGTGTTGAGAACTATCTACATTGGGGTTATTGGCAAAGCTTTTAGAAGCAAAAAAGAAAGTGGATAGGATAAGTAAGTTTTTCATAATAATATGGGGGCAAATATTATACCGCTATTGGATTAATATACAGCTAAACGCTGAAATGGCTATTTTTATTCTGTAAAGTTTCTTCTTTTTATCCACAATTTCTATAGGAATATTACTATTTTTTAAATGACCTGCCCCCCAATATTCTGTTTCATCTGAATTAAACAGCTCTTTCCAAGCTGTTTTCCCTTTTAATACGAGTTCCCATTCGAAGTATGGATTGTGCGACATATTAACAATTACTACTATGTCCTTGCTTCTATCTTTGCACATTCTTCTGTAAACCAGTATGCCTTTATCTGGATTAGATATGTCTTCCCATTGAAATCCCTTTTTTTCGAATTGCATTTGGTGCAAAGCAGGTTGTTCCTTGTATAAGTGATTAAGCTTGCGCACACATTCCTGCATACCGTTATGTGAGCCAAATTGTAACAATTCCCATTGAAGCTCCGAATCAAAATTCCATTCAGATGTTTGGGCAAATTCGTTGCCCATAAAAAGTAATTTGCCTCCGGGGTGTGTATACATGCAACTGTACAAAAGCCTAAGGTTTGCAAATTGCTCAAACTCATTGCCGGGCATTTTATAAATTAGGGGACTTTTTCCATGTACCACTTCATCATGACTAAGCGGTATCATAAATTTTTCATCATAAAAATACATCATGCTAAAAGAGAAGTCGTTTTGACAAGCAGCTCTTTCTGGCCAGTTTTTCTTAAAGTAAGAAAAGGAATCATGCATCCAACCCATCATCCATTTCATACCAAAACCAAATCCTTTTTTTGAAACAGATTTTGTAATACCAGCCCAATCCGACGCTTCTTCAGCAATGGTTTGCACATCATCAAATTGAGAATAAACCATTGTATTAAAATCTTGCAAAAATGAAATGGCTTCTTCATTGTCGTTTCCACCTTTTGCATTGGGCTCCCACTCCCCTTCTCCTCTGCTAAAATCTAAACGGATAATGGAATTCACCGCATCTACCCTAAGCCCATCTATGTGAAAATACTTTAACCAAAAATGGGCACTGCTCAATAAAAATGACCTTACTTCCGCACGCTTATAATTAAAAATATAGCTATTCCAATCTTTGTGAAATCCTTTACGCATATCGGCATACTCGTAAGTATGTGTACCATCAAACTTATACAGACCATGCGCATCTGCCGGAAAATGAGAGGGCACCCAATCCAATATTACGCCAATATCATTTTTGTGCAATTCGTTTATTAGATTCATTAATTCTTGCGGGGTGCCGTATCGTGCAGTGGCTGCAAAAAAACCGGTACATTGATAACCCCAGCTACCATCGTATGGATATTCTGTAATAGGCATTAATTCTACATGGGTAAAACCCATCGCTTTTACATATGGTACCAACCTTTCGGCTATATCATTATACGAATTAAAAATATTTGGTTTGTCCTTGTACGGCCGCATCCAACTCCCCAAATGAACTTCATATATACTCCACGGTGCAGACAAAGCATTGTTCACTTTTCTTTTGTGCATCCAATGGTTGTCCTGCCAATGGTATTGCAAGTTTCTGGTAATAGATGCTGTGCCTGGCCTAAGCTCACTATAATTGGCATATGGATCTGCCTTAAATGTTTCAATACCATCAAATCCATTTATTTGGTATTTATACAAAGCTCCTTCTGGCAACCTAGGGATAAAGCCCTCCCAAATGCCCGATTTATCTAGTCTCACAAAGAGAGGATGTAAGTTTTTTTTCCAACCATTAAATTCCCCTATTACACATACCTCTGTAGCATTGGGTGCCCATACGGCAAAATAATATCCATCCGTTTTTAATAAATGTATAAAATGACTGCCAAATTTTTCATGGCCACAAAATAGTTTGCCTTCTGCAAAAAGTGAAATATCTTCTTCCGAAAAGAAAGAATAATTCCAAACCATTTTGGTAGTGTCTATAAAATTATCGTCCTCGTATGCCATTCTTATATTTTGTTGTATAAAACTTAATGATGATGAAAAAATGAAAATACAAGAGATAAGTATAAATGTTATAATAAGTACTAATCCAAAAATTAAATTACAAAATAGGTTGCATTAATCTTATGTTGTATTCCATCCTTATGAACAATTTGATCCTTATTTTAAGTTTAATCTTTTAATAGTTGTAAACCTTTTTCTATTCATAACAACCACAATTGGTTAAGGAAAAAAACAAATTGACTTTTTATACCATTCGTGTAATTATTTATACCACTTGTACATTATTCATTTAACGTAAATTTAAGAATAGTTAGTTTGCAATCGAAAATTATTATTCTAATTTCAATTTACGATATTATTCGTAGAAAAAAACTAACAACATGTTCAAAAAATTTACCCTCTTTTTTGCTATACTTCTGTTTACTGGAATGGCATTTGCACAAAAGATACAAGTCTCCGGAAATGTAAAAGATACTGCTACTAAGGCAAGTGTAAAAAATGCCGTAGTTACTTTACAAACGCCAAAAGACTCTATTTTAAAGGCTTTTACCCGTGTAAGAGAAGATGGTTCATTCTTGATTAAAGATGTAAAACCGGGAAAATACATACTTTCTGTATCGCACCCCACTTTTGGAGAATATGTGGATGATATAGAATTGAATGTTGCAAACGAAAAAATGGCTTTGATAGCACTAACCCCAAAAAGTAAATTGCTCGAAGCTGTTATTATAAAGAGTGGAAACCCAATAAGAATAAAAGGCGATACAACCATTTACACAGCAGATAGCTTTAAAGTAAGTGCCAATGCAAATGTAGAAGAGCTTTTAAAAAAATTGCCAGGTATACAAGTAGACAAAAACGGGCAAATAAAAGCAATGGGACAAACGGTGGAAAAAGTATTGGTAGATGGAGAAGAGTTTTTTGGCGATGACCCTGGCATGGCCGTAAAAAATCTTAGGGCAGATGCTGTAAAAGAAGTGCAGGTATTTGATAAGAAAAGTGAACAAGCAGAGTTTACAGGAATAGACGATGGCAAAACTAAAAAAACCATCAACTTAAAATTGAAAGAAGATAAAAAGAAGGGCTATTTTGGTAAAGTGGATGTAGCTGGAGGGTTACAAAATGATATAGACCACCGATACAACGATAATATTTTGCTAAGTTCATTTAAAGGGAAGAGAAAAATAACTGGGTTCTTATTGAATGGAAATACTGGGCAAGATGGACTTAACTGGCAAGATGAACAAAAGTTTGGTGGAGAAAATGATAATATGGTTGTAGATGAAGAAAGTGGTTTTACCTATTTTTCTAGAGGTGGCGGCGCCGGAGATGATGAGCCAAGGGTAGATGTAAACAATGGTTTTATAACCAATGTAAATGCTGGATTGCAGTACAGTAACAAATGGAATGACAAGACAAACCTCAATTTTTCGCCAAAGTACAATAGCCAACGGTATACCAATGTACAAGAAATGGATAGACGTACAAGTGGTGATTCTGTCTTAAACGAAAACAGTAAAACTACTTCGTCTGTAAATAGAAGCAATGTGAAATTAAAAGCCATATACGATGTAAAAATCGATTCGGCAAACACATTAAAAATAACGGCAAAAACTAATTTTTATGAAACCGAAAGTTTCGAGAATAGTGTTGGGTCTACAACAGGCAATAAGGGCGTTTTTTTAAATTCATATGACAGGTCGCTTACTACCAATAGCGATAAACAAGCGATATCTCTTGAGGCTATTTTTAAGCATAAGTTTAAGAAAGCAAGAAGAACATTATCTATAAATGCAGACTGGAGTACATTAAATACAGATGGGGATAGGTTGCAAGTATCTAAAAACAATGCTTTCGGCTCACCGCTTGACATAGACCAAACAAGGGAATTTGATAAAACCACTGGAAAAATTTCATCAAAAGTGGTTTATACCGAACCCTTAAACAAGGAATTTGCATTAGAGCTGGGTTACCAGATGGTTTTTACAAACGGTACGAATAACAGTACCACTTTTGATTTCAATGATGTAACTAAAAAGTATGATATAAAGATTGATAATTTGTCAAATTACTTTGACCAAAACATTACACAAAATATCCCTTCGGCTAAAATTAATTATGCAAAAAAGAAGTTTAAGTTTAATGTAGGAACAGGTATTGGTTTTGTAAATTTTAAATTGAAAAATTTAAGTTCAAATGAAACTACACAAAGGGATTTTACCAATTTTTTTCCTAACGTAAATTTTACCTATAGCTACAAAGCAAACCATAGTTTAAACATACGCTATAATGGTAGTACAAGGCAACCCTCTATTGCCCAGTTACAACCATTGATAGACAATAGCAATGTCTTTTACCAGCAAATTGGTAATCCAAATTTGCAACCAACATTTACCAATAGCTTTAATGTTTCTCACAATAGCTATAATTTTATTAAGGATATGTGGACATATCAATCTTTAAATTTTAATGTAGAGAATAATGCTATATCGAGTGCTGAAAATGTTTCCTTTCCTGCTAAAACAACTTCTCAAGCAATAAATGTAAATGGTAATTATAACCTTAATTTATACGCCGGTTTAGGTTTTAAAGTTAAGAAAATTGATACGAGATTTAATGTTAATACCAATATTGGTTCAAACAGGTTTATTTCATTTAGAAATGGGTTTAAAAATATTTCCAACAATACAAATGCAGGCTTGTCTTTCTACATATCTAAATCAAAAGATAAAAAGTATGACCTAGGTATGAGTCTTGGAGGAGATTTTAATGCACAGAAAGCCACATTGGGTAATATTAAAACAAATTTTTTGACCAACCGCATAGGTTTCGACGGTACCGTTTATTATAAAAAAGTATGGTCCATTAACTCTAACGTTGAGTACTTTACAAGGCAAAAAACAGAGAACCTTAAAGCTATAAGTAACGGGTTATGGAATGCCAAATTGCAGCGTACTTTTAAGAAAGATGAATTTACCTTTTATGTATTGGTAAGGGATATTTTAAATCAAAATAGGGGTATTGACAGAGACTTTGGCTTTAACACATTTACCGAAACTAGAAATGAAAGATTACAAAGGTATTGGATGGTTGGATTTACGTGGAATTTTAAAAACAAAGCAGCTACAAAAAAATAATTGAATTTAAAAAAATAAGCAAACATGAAAACTTTTATAATAACAATAGCAACTACATTTTTCTTATTGGGGGAAATAAAGGCACAAATTTTTATTGATAAAGCAACCATTCAATACGAAGTAAAATCCAACCTTAAAAAAACCATGGGCAGTAACTCTTGGGCCGATGCCATGGCAGATAAGATACCAACCTTTAAAGTAGGGTTTTATAATTTAACTTTTGCAGACAATAAGAGTATTTATAAGTTTGAAAGCTGGTTTGAAAAAGAAAAATTGCCAGAGTTTTGGAGAACAGATGACAAATCCGTCTACTTCACAGATTTCAACTTAAGTAAAATTTACACCGAAAAAGAC
This sequence comes from Ferruginibacter sp., assembly GCA_031380515.1. Classification (GTDB taxonomy): domain Bacteria; phylum Bacteroidota; class Bacteroidia; order Chitinophagales; family Chitinophagaceae; genus Ferruginibacter. The sequence continues at coordinate 17,407 of JANNGD010000059.1, forward strand.
ATGATTGGATCAGTTGTAAATGTAGAAGACAGCTTAAGAAATTTGGATTGGAGGTTAACAAATGAAAATAGGATAATAGCAGGCTTTAATTGTAAGAAAGCAGTTGCCAAGATTTTTGACAGTGTGTATGTATTTGCATTTTATGCAGAAGAGATTATGATACCTGCAGGGCCAACTTCCATAAACGGTTTGCCAGGTGCCATTTTGGGGTTAACAATCCCTAGATTGTTCACTTCGTGGATAGCTACCAAAGTAAATGTAAACGGTGTAGATGTAAGCGCAATAAAAATAGCCGCTGCAAAGAAGCCTTACAATAATATTACTTTGAAAAAATTTATAGATGACCGCACGAGCGATTGGTGGGGTGGCGGAGATGAAAGTGATGATAACAAGCAACAAAAAAATAGATTTATCTGGGGAATGCTTTTGTAAATAAATACCATTGGAATAGATGAATCTAATGGGTAATCGTAGCGTTAATGTAAGGCATAGAGTAAGCTTGTATAGTAAATTAAAAAGACAGTCAATTTTGACTGTCTTTTTTGTTTTAAATTCTTTAAATAGGTTTTCTACAATTCAAACCCATCCATAATGGTAGCACCTTTTTTAATGACTACTATGCCATCTTTTATTACATACAACGATTGATCTATATCTTGTAAATGAGGGCCTCCTATTATTTTTACATTGTCTCCTATTCTACAATCCTTATCTGCAATTACATTGGTTAATATGCAGTTTTCGCCTATGCCTACTTTGGGTATGCCCTGTGAAAAGTTGTGTGCAATTTCTTCTATTGTTTCATAAAAGTCGTTGCCCATAATATAGCAGCTTTCTAGTTCACTACCTGCTCCTATCCTACTTCTTATACCAATTACAGATCCAGCAATTGATTTTGCATGAATAATGCAACCCTCTGCAATTAAGGTTTTGGTAATGGTAGTACCACTAATTTTTGCAGGGGGCAGCATCCTTGCCCGGCTAAAAATCATCCTATTGTTATCAAAAAGGTTGAATGGTGGAATGTCCATCGTTAAGGCAAGGTTTGCTTCAAAGAATGAATATATATTACCAATATCTGTCCAATATCCTCCATATTGGTAGCTAATTACTTTGTACTTACTAATGGCATCTGGAATAATTTCTTTACCAAAATCTGTAGCATCTTTTTTTTCTTCGTCTAGAAGGCTAAATAAAAGTTTTTTATTAAAAATATAAATACCCATCGAGGCCAAATAATTCCGATTATGGGATTGCATTTCTACACCAGTATCACTAACCCAATTAGGCAATAATTCTGCAGCAGGCTTTTCTATGAATGATGTGATATTGTTTTGTGCATCTGCTTTAAGTAAACCAAATTCTGTAGCTTCTCTTGCTTCTACAGGAATGGTGGCAATGGTAATATCTGCACCTGCTGCCTGATGATTGTCTATCATTTCGGCAAAATCCATTTGATATAATTGATCGCCGCTTAAAATGAGCACATATTCAAAATCATTTTTTTCTATGTGTTTTAGCGATTGCCTTACAGCATCTGCAGTTCCTTGAAACCATCCTAAGCTATCGGGCGTTTGCTCCGCTGCAAGAATATCTACAAACCCACTACTAAATCGGCTAAATTGGTACGTATTTTTTATATGTTTGTTTAGAGATGCAGAATTGTATTGTGTAAGTACAAACATTCTATTAATATCACTATTTATACAATTGGAAATAGGGATATCTACCAATCGATATTTACCTGCTATTGGAACTGCTGGCTTACTTCTGGTGGCGGTAAGCGGATACAACCTGCTTCCTGCCCCACCTCCTAAAATTACCGCTACTACTTGTTTGCTAGTCATAATTTATCTATTTTTTAATTTATGGATTTATAAAGGTTTACATATTGTTCTGCACTTGCTACCCAGCTATTATCAATTTGCATCATTCTTTTTCTTATGAGTAGCATTTTCTTTTTATCATCAAAAAGTTCCAATGCTCTTTGTATAGAAATATCAATATCGGTTAGCGAGGCATAATCAAAGCACAATCCATATCCATTCTCCTCGTCTATATCTATTACCGTATCCCTCAATCCTCCCGTTCTTCTTACAACAGGTACCGTACCATATCGCATGGCATATAGTTGATTCAACCCACAAGGTTCTACCCTACTCGGCATCAATAAAAAATCTGCTCCAGCATACATAAGATGGCTTAGTTTTTCATTGTACGTTATTTGCGTATTGTAATAACCAACAAATTTACTTTCCAATGCAGTGAGTGCTTGTTCTACATTTGGATCTCCACTTCCCAATATTAAGAAATTTAATTTGCCAGCATAGTTACTCAATGCACTGTTTATTGCATCTGGTAAAAGATCGGCGGCTTTTTCATCAACAAGTCTTCCAATAAATACAAATAAAGGAAGGCTTTTATCTAAAATAAAATCATCACACAGCTTTTTCTTATTAAGCGCCTTGCCATCCGTAAAATCTTTTATCGAAAAATTATCTAGAATGTATGTATCCAGTTCAGGATTCCAAACTTTATAATCAATGCCGTTTATAATACCAGAACATTTAAAATATTCTGACCTAAATAAACTTTCCAATCCATTGGCTTCATTCATTAACTCTTGCATATACCCTGGGCTAACCGTATTTACAGCAGAAGCAGATTTTATACCGCAAGCCAGCGGGTTTACTACATTGCTCCAATCCAACATTCCCCATCGCCAAGTGTTCCATGCCGGTAAATAAGCTGCTTTATCCCAACCCATCCAACCTTGGTATTGGGCATTGTGTATCGTTAGTACTGTTGGTATATTTTTTAATTTTTGGTATCCAAAACACTCTTGCATCATAAAAGGAATAAGCGCTGCGTGGTGGTCATGCACATGTACAACATTTGGCTTGTGCTCCCATTTGTTTATCCATTCCAATACTGCTATTTGAAAGGCGGTGAAACGCTCTGTATCATCGTCGTAACCATACACTTTTTCTCTATCAAGCAAGCCATAAATATCTACACAGTATAAATCGAAACCAAGTTTATTGTGTTTTTCTTTAATGATGGTAAAATCAAAATTCATTTTCTCCATATCAAAATTCCCTTTGTGTACAACTTCCCATTCATTATCATACAAAAATTTAGTTCTGTACATGGGCATTACCACTTTTGCAATATGTCCTTGTGTTTGTTGGTATTTGGGAAGAGCCCCCAATACATCTGCAAGTCCACCAACTTTTGCCATAGGATAGCACTCTGCCGTTACATGAATAATTTCCATTGTTTGTTTTAGATATTTGAAATGAATTTATGAAGTAAATTTTAATTTGTATTAAATCTTTCTAAGAAACCTAAAAAAAGTAAACATTTTATTTAAAGTTCTAAAATTAATTTTAACTTAATTAATTTTTTATGCTATTTTGAGGAACTAAAACGATATAGCTATATGCCAAACTTACAAACAAATACTACACAAACCGTTTCTAGTGGTAGTTCGATTCCTACAAATTATGGTGCCTTAAGTACTTTGGTAACCGTATTTTTCTTTTGGGGGTTTATTGCTGCGGGCAACAGTGTGTTTATTCCTTTTTGTAAACACAAATTTGCTTTAGATCAATTTCAAAGCCAGTTGGTGGATACCGCATTTTACTTTGCCTATTTTATAGGAGCACTTGTAATATTTGCTGTAGGGGCATTAAAAGGTAGTGATCCTGTAGCAAAATGGGGTTATAAAAAAAGTATTGTTTACGGTTTATTGTTCTCAGCAATGGGAGCAGCAGTGATGATACTTGCTGTAAATCTTGGTACTTTCCCGGGTATGCTTGCAGGTTTATTTGTAGTGGCGCTTGGATTTTCATTACAACAAACCGCAGCGCAACCTTTTGCTATTGCATTAGGAGATCCTGCTACCGGTACAAATAGGGTTACACTAGGTGGTGCTATTAATTCTTTTGGAACTACTATCGGACCACTTGTTGTTGGTATTGCCTTATTTGGTACTACTGCGGCAATTACCGATGAAAAAATTGCAAGCCTAAGTTTGGGTAGTGTTATTTTATTATATAGTTGTGTAGGTGCATTATTTATAGGTGCAGCTGCCATGTTTTATTTTTCTAAAAAAGTACCCGCTGGTATTACAGTAGAGAAAACAGAAAAAGCAAACAAGGCGTTGAGTATGTTATTGATAATGACAGGGCTTTTGGCTGTTATGTTTGTACCCATTTTTAGTAGTTATATTGGCTTATCTGAAACCATTTCCGATACAGAAAAACATGCGCTAGAATCATATCGCCTTAAATGGTTAATAGGTGCTTTCGCCGTTATAATTGTAGGCTTAATTTTTACAAATTTATCGGCCAAGAAAAACCCAACGGGATGGGGAGCTATGAAATACCCTCAATTACTACTAGGCATGCTAGGTATATTCTTTTATGTGGGTGTAGAAGTTACCGTTGGTAGTAACCTTGCTGAGTTAATGAAATACCCCGACTTTGGAAGCTTTTCTTCTTCGGAAGCTACACCCTATATCGCCATGTACTGGGGAAGTTTGATGATAGGTAGATGGGCTGGTGCTGTTGGAGCATTTGGGTTTTCAAAACAAAAAAGAATCATCTTACAATTTATTGTTCCCTTGGTAGCATTCTTAATTTTAATATTGGTTAATTCTGCTTTCGGCTATGATATGAAGAAATTGTATTGGTATTTAATTTGTGTATTAATTCAAATTGTAGCTTTCTTTATTAGCAATGATAAACCCGCTAGAACATTACTAATTTTCTCCTTACTTGGTGTTGCGGCTATGGTAACAGGTACGCTTACAACTGGTACAGTGGCCATTTATGCCTTCCTTAGTGGTGGTTTATTTTGTTCGATCATGTGGCCTTGCATTTTCAGTTTATCTGTAGCTGGTCTTGGAAAATACACAACTCAAGGCTCTGCCTTTTTAATTATGATGATTTTAGGAGGTGGTATCATACCTCCAATACAAGGAAAATTTGCAGACTTTTTACAGGCAGGCTCAACAATCCCAGGTTCAGGTATACACGCTTCTTATTGGATAGCAGCAGTCTGCTATGCATACCTTGCCTTCTTTGCATTTGCTGTAAAAGGTATATTGAGCAAGCAAGGAATAGATTACGATGCAGAAAAGGCTGCTGGAGGACATTAATATTTATTTATTTTTTAAAGTTTGATTTTAATACATGAAAGAATTTGCAATTGGTATAGATATAGGTGGCACTACAGCCAAGTTTGGTATCGTGAACCGTAAAGGTGAAATTTTAGTGCAAGATCGGTTGGCATCCAACGAACACGAAGTGGTAGAAGATTTTATAGATGACCTCTATATAAAACTACAACCAATGATAGACAGTGTAGGTGGTACAGAAAATATAATTGGTATCGGCATGGGTGCCCCTAACGGCAATTTTTATACTGGTACCATAGAATATGCGCCCAATTTAAAATGGAAAGGCATTATTCCTATTGCAGATTTGATGTACAAAAAGTTTGGTATTCATACCCGCCTTACCAATGATGCCAATGCGGCTGCCATGGGAGAATATCTTTTTGGTTGCACTAAAAATGTAAAACATTTTATTACCATTACGCTTGGCACAGGTGTGGGTAGCGGTATCATTATTGATGGTAAAATTCTGCTCGGCCACGATGGTTTTGCGGGAGAGCTTGGTCATACTACCATCAGACCAGGAGGTAGATTGCACAAAGGAACTGGCCTACATGGTAGCCTAGAATCATACGCCTCTGCTACGGGTGTAAGAGATACCGCTATAGAATTACTTACAGAATACCCTGAAAAGGAAAGCCTTTTGAGGAATTATTCTATCAATGAACTTACCAGCCAAACAGTATATGAATGCGCTTTACAAGGAGATTCCATTGCCAATGAAATTTTCGAATTTACGGGTCAAATACTTGGTGAAGCACTGGCAAATTTTGTTATGTTTTCTTCGCCAGCAGCTATTGTACTTTTTGGGGGTTTAACAAAAGCTGGCAATTTGATTTTGAACCCAACAAAAAAGCATATGGAATTAAATCTGCTACCTATATTTCAAAATAAAGTAAAAATATTGTTTAGCCAATTACAAGAAGCAGACGCCGCCATCTTAGGAGCTAGTTCCTTGGTAATGGATTAACACACACTATTCCTCAACAAAAAAATCCTCCAATTTTGGAGGATTTTTTGTTGATTTGTGATTTTTATTTCACAAAATTATATGGATCAAATTGCTTCATATCTATAGCTGTATTTACTTTACAATCGAAATACTTTTCTTTTTGCAAAAGCTTGTCATTTATATAAAAGGAAACAGTTGTTTCAGTCCAAGCTTTTCCAAACTGTTGATGACCACCAAAAATGGCTTCCTCTTTTGTAGCTCCTTTATATCTAATAAACCTTGTTACAATTAACCTTTCTTTTTCTATCCAAACCTGACTTGACTTTTCTTCGTCATTTTCTGCGCCTATTACATAAACATCTTTTCCTTGCCACTTGCTTTCATACGCTTTGTCTATATTATAACCTTCTTTGTTCATTTTTACTTTTACACTATCAAATGGCAAAAAATACATACCTCCCAACAAAAATGTTAGGTCTTCGTCTTTTGGGCCTTTCCTAACAAGTTTTCCTTTACTAAAATTATAAGAAGAATCTTTATTGAAAATCATGGCATTTCCATCTTTACTATCTCCAATAGTTATTCGAAAATAATCTGGAAAAACGATGGCTTCATACCTTGTAGACGTTTTTACTAAACTATCTTTTCTATAATTTTCTGTTGTTTGGGTAAAAGTGAAATTCTTATACCAATTCCCTGAATATCTTTTGTACATTTTTTTTAGAATTTTTTCGCCTGTAATCTTTTTAGGTAAAATAAAAGAGGTGAGGAATACATTTACTGTGAATAAAATTGTTGTTAATAAAATTGCCTTTTTCATGCTGTTTTAATTTTTTTATCCTTTAAATTGTGGCTATTTTTTCGAATAAAATAATTTAATTGATGAATGGTTAGATTTATTTATAGATGATTGCAAAACAAACTAATTTTACAAAAAAAGTTATGAGTAAAGTTTGGATAATAACGGGCTGTTCTACCGGATTTGGTAGAGAACTGGCCAAAGAAGTGTTACAAAATGGAGACAAAGTAGCTGTTACAGCTAGAAATCCCGCTGATGTAAAAGATATAGTAGCTAATGGCGGAGAAAATGCCATTGCACTAAAGCTGGATGTAACAAAGCCTGAAGAAATAGAGGCTGCAGTACAAAAAACAATAGCGGCTTTTGGGCGTATTGATGTGTTGGTAAATAATGCAGGTATTGGCTATTTTGGCGCTATTGAGGAAAGTGAAGATGCGGCTGTAAGAAAAATGTTTGAAATAAATGTTTTTGGACTTGCAAAAATGACACAAGCTGTTTTACCTTTTATGCGTAAACAAAGAGCTGGTCATATTGTGAACATAGCATCTATTGGTGGGCTACGCTCCTTCCCTGCTGTGGGTTTTTACAATGCAACTAAATATGCTGTGGACGGATTATCCGAAGCCCTTGCAAAAGAAACTGCTCATCTTGGCATAAAAGTTACCATTGTTTGTCCAAGCGGTTTTCGTACAGATTGGGCAGGTCGCTCTGCAGAAAATAGTAGCATCATTATAGAAGATTATGCAACTACGGCTGGCCAAAATAAAGCAGATATACGTGGTTATAGTGGAAACCAGCCTGGAGATCCTGTACGGGCTGCTAAGGCTATTGTAAAAGCAGTTGATTCCGATAAACCACCATTACGTTTATTGCTTGGTGTTGCCGCACTAAAAGGTGCTAGGCTTAAATTAGACGAACTAAAGCATGATTTTGATAGTTGGGAAGATACTACCGTTGGTGCAGATTTCCCTAAGGATGAAGTTTGATATCATCTTAAATTTTTCATATTTTTATCTTTGTACCAACCAATCGGTTGGTATTTTTTTGCTAATGATATTATAAAAAAATATTTTTTCCATCATTTTATTAATATTTATGTAATTTTATTCTTTCAAGAATATAAATAAAATCGCAATCGTTCATTTAAGTACATATCAAATTAATTACTTTTCAAGTGTAAAACGCATCAGTTTTAAAGCCGATACGTATACATTTACGCCAACAAGACCTACTCCCATTATTGTGCGACGTTGATATAACGCACATTAATCCACTATTTCAACACATTGATTTTAGCATATTCAAATAAATGCTATCCAACAGTTTCCAATTTACTTAAAACACCTTATCATCATGCACGAGCAATTTGATATAATTATAGCCACAGAACAACACAAAGACTTCGCTCTTGTAATAGCCAACGAAATGGAATCTTCTGCCAAAGCGAGGGGTACCGGAATTGCAAAAAGAACGCCTGAATACATAGAGCAAAAAATGATAGAAGGTAAAGCGGTAGTGGCTTTTAGCAAAGAAGGCATTTGGGCTGGGTTTTGTTATATAGAAACATGGAGCCACGGACAATATGTGGCCAACTCTGGTTTAATAGTAGCCCCACAATTCAGAAAAAGTGGTTTGGCCAAAGCCATCAAGAAAAAAATATTTAAACTTAGCAGAACAACATACCCTGATGCGAAATTATTTGGATTAACAACTGGATTGGCTGTGATGAAAATAAATTCAGACTTGGGATACGAACCTGTAACATACAGTGAACTTACACAAGATGATGCATTTTGGGCTGGTTGTAAAAGCTGTGTGAATTATGAAATTTTGATGAGTAAGGACAGAAAAAATTGTATGTGTACTGGCATGTTATACGACCCTAAAGACCATTATGAACCAGCAGAAACAAAAGAAGATTTTAAGCAGCATTCAAAATTGTATGAGCGTTTTATGCGGATAAAACAATCGAAGTTGCTGAAGCCTTTTATGAAAAAAGAAATTGTGAAATTATTTTCGTTTTTTTCTTAATAGCCACTAATAACACTAATGAATACTAATAAAAACCATTCGTGAAAATTCGTTTCATTAGTGGCAACAAAAAAAATTATGAAACAAAAAATTGTACTTGCATTTAGTGGAGGATTAGATACAACCTACTGTGCCATTTATCTAAATAAATTGAAAAACTACGAAGTACACGCCATTACGGTAAATACGGGTGGTTTTGATGATGCAGAAGTAGCTGTAATAAAAAAGCATGCAGAAAACTTGGGTGTTGCATCTTACACTTGCATTGATGTAACAAAGAAATATTACGAAAGTTGTATAAAGTATTTAATATTTGGAAACGTTTTAAAGAATGCAACTTATCCGCTTAGTGTAAGTGCAGAACGAATGATACAAGCAATAACGGTGGCTGAATATGTAAAAGAAATTGGCGCAACCGCTGTAGCTCATGGTAGCACGGGAGCAGGCAATGACCAAGTACGTTTTGATATGGTTTTTCAAACAATGATTCCTGAAGCTGAAATAATTACACCTATAAGAGATTTGAAACTAAGCAGGGAAGCAGAGATTAATTTTTTGAAAGAACACAATGTATTGATGAATTTTGAAAAAGCGGCTTACAGCATCAATAAAGGATTGTGGGGCACATCGGTTGGGGGAAAAGAAACGTTGAACAGCAAAGAATATTTACCAGAAACGGCTTGGCCTACACAAGTAACAGAAACAGCAGAAAAGAAAATTAGCTTAACTTTTGAGAAGGGTGAATTGGTTTGTATTAGTGATGAATTGTTTGCTGATAAAGTGAAAGCAATACAGTTTTTACAAGCAATGGCACAGCCATATGGAATTGGTAGAGATATTCATGTTGGTGACACCATCATTGGGATAAAAGGAAGGGTTGGTTTTGAAGCTGCAGCGCCCATCATCATTATTAAAGCGCATCATTTATTAGAAAAACATACCCTTACAAAAAACCAATTGTACTGGAAAGACCAATTGAGCACTTGGTATGGTAACTGGTTGCACGAAGGGCAATTGCTAGACCCAACTATGCGCAACATAGAAAGTTTTTTAACCGACACACAAAAAAATGTTTCCGGAAAAGTATTTGTAACACTATTGCCCTATCGTTTTTTGGTAACCGGTATTGAAAGTGAAAATGATTTGATGAACAACAAATTTGGTAGCTATGGCGAAATGAACAATAGTTGGACAGGCGATGATGTAAAAGGTTTCGCAAAAATATTTGGCAATCAAAATACCATTTACAACCTCACTCACAACAAACAAAAATGAGCACAAAAATTAACATAGCTATAATTGGTGGAGCAGGTTATACAGCCGGTGAATTGATTCGTTTACTTATTCACCATCCGAATGCAAATATAATATTTGTACACAGCAATAGCAATGCAGGTATGCCTTTGCATGCTGTACACAACGATTTGATAGGTGATACGGATATTGTCTTTACGGATAAGATTGTACTAGAGGTGGAAGTGCTTTTTTTATGTGTTGGTTATACAGAAGCAAGAAAATTTTTGCAAGAAAATACCATATTGGGAACTACAAAGGTTATCGATTTGTCACATGATTTTAGGCTAGAAGCACACAATACCCAAGGCGAAAGGAAATTTATTTATGGCTTACCAGAATTAAATAAGGAAGAAATTAAAGCTGCAAACAATATTGCCAACCCTGGTTGCTTTGCTACATGCATACAATTGGGTTTGTTGCCTTTGGCTAAAGAAAAAGTTTTGGGTGCAATTCATACAACTGGCATCACTGGCAGTACAGGAGCTGGACAATCAATGCAAGCAACATCTCATTTTTCGTGGAGAGTAAATAACATACAAGCATATAAAACTTTGTCGCATCAGCATGTAGATGAGATAAAGCAATCATTACAACAACTACAAGGAAACAATTCAACCTTGCATTTCGTTCCATGGCGTGGCGATTTTGCAAGAGGTATTTTC
>JANNGD010000135.1:0-5284 GCA_031380515.1 Ferruginibacter sp.
TAAAAGATAAATAATACCAGTAGAACCATTTGAACCATCAGAAGGCCCTGTAAGTTTTTCTATTCCATTAATATTACTATAGTTGAGGTATAATCTGTAGTTGCCGGCTAAATAGTATCCATAGTTTGATCTTCGCATAAAAATTTCATCTCTGGCACTAAATTTTACCTTAAAGTTATTATTATCTAATACAGCTTTTACATAAAACTCAAAAATACTAGGGGAAAGTGTGTCGGAAATTCTTGAACCAGGACTAACGATTTTATATGTACCACGGTATTTATCGGCATCTTTAATAATTTCCAAAACAACACCAAAACTTTGAATTGTTCTCATACATGATTTATGCTCTATTACACCCTCCCATCTTCCAATGATGTTTTGCGAAAAGGAATTTTTGTATGATAATTGTAATCCTAAAATTACAAATAGCATTATTTTTGCTTGATTTAATGGTATTATTATTTTAATCACATTTAGAATTTTTTTATGATTGTTGAACCGTACAGTTTAAGCCATTGATGGCATACTAAATATACTTAAATTCTCTGTAGTAATTAGTTGCTCTATTTTAGCGCTGCAGTTGTTGGTATGCAGCATAGCTTATGCAGCGGTGAGTACCAACAACACTTGCTTAGGCTAAAATTTTTTTACGCCGTATATGTCATCCGCAGGATTCTGTGAATAAAACTATGTTGCAGTTTTACTTTTGTAATAGGTGGTATTTGTTGCCATACCAAATGAATATGGTTACTCATTATTACAAAAGCATATAATTTAACTTTGCTTTCTTTTACACAAAATTGCAAACTTTCTACTATTATATCTTTGCATTTATTGTACTGCAAAAGATGTTGCCAGTTAAGAATAGTTGCAGTAAAAAATTGTGGCCATTCTGTAGGGTAATTCATTTTCATGAATATAAAAATATAACTTTTTTCAGGAATGCTTCACGAGTTGTTGGTACGCTTGGCTTCTTTGCCTGCGCTACATACCAACAACGGCAGCTCTATGATGCTGCAACGGCTAAATAGGTAGCGTTTAACTCTTACCAACATCGCCAAAAAATAGCATAGGCTAATAAAAACTATTGGTATGTTATGTAATTATTACAAACATACCAATGGGAATTGCATTCATATTTATGCCTTTTTCTTTGCAGCTTTTTTAGGAGCGGCTTTTTTTGGTGCAACTTTTTTTGGAGTCACTTTTTTTGGAGCAGCTTTTTTAGCTATTACTTTTTTTGGGGCCGATTTTTTTGTAGGTTTTGCAACAGCCTTTGGCTTACTAGCTACTTTCTTAGCACCTGCTTTGGCAACTGTGGAAGCTTTTGCTGATTTTTCAATACCTGTAAGATCGGTAGAATCCCCATCAATGCCAGCCGTTCTTCCAGCAAATAACTTTGTAAGACTTTTAAACAAACTTGCATTTTTTAAAACATAAAAAGTACCGCCTCTTCCATTTTGGCTACTACTGCAAGTTTGTGTAGCCGAATCTGCTTTAGGACGTATGGCTCCTTGCTGGTTTTCATCGCCAAAAATGCAGATTGGTTTTGCTGTGTCTTTTGAGATGCCAATTTTTGCATGGTTGCTATTTTTGGCATTGTCACCCAAGAGGTCTATTGTTACTCCTGCCCAAGAGCCTGTAAGTGCAATATCTACATCACCAGGTGTACCCAATCCTGCAGCCCAACAGCCTGGCAATTCTCCCGCTTTGGTAGAGTATATTTTAGGCGTAGCCCACCAGCTTACCACCCGTAAGGAAAGGCCTTCTAATTGTGCCGATATCATCTGCCATGGCGGTACTGGTAAGGAAGATGGTTTAGAAATTATTTGTACGCCAGAAGATAAAGTAGCAGAAAAAATCGTTTTACTTTTAGATTCTTTGCCCATTTGTTTTACCAAACTTTGTATATCTGCTGGTCCACCATTATTACATATTGCTTCTTGAGAAGTGTCCGTTACTACATTTGCATTTATCAATCCCTTTAATACATTTGCCAAATCAGCTTTGGTTAATTTTAGACAAAAGAAATGTTGTGCCACTTCTACATCATCATCATCTATACAGCCAAGTGTATTGTAATCTAATTCTACTAATTTTCCTTTTACTTTTACTTTGTTTTTTACCGCATCAATTGTTTTTTTGCTGTTGCGAGAAAAAGTGTGACAGCCTGATGCAGGCCAAGAAGGCGTAGAGACTTGCAATACAAAACCTTCACCATCGTCATTCCAGGCAGCCATCCCTTTGGAATGGCCAGCAGGAGCACCCTTGGTATCAATAGGGTTGCCGTAAAATTGATCATTCCATAAAACATAATAATAGCCAGGGCAATTGTAAACCTGTGCAAAAGTAGCACCCAGCGGATCGGTAAAAGTTGCACCAATTGGTCCCTTGCCTTTTACCAAGGTGGGATTGTCGCTTGTGGCAAAAACATATTGCTGGCTCAGTCCTTCAGGGTAATCGTCTGTTGTTCCACCAAATATTCCTGGTGTTCCATATTTGGGCGTTTCTCCATCGTCCCATCCTGGAAAAGAGCCATCATTAAATTTGTATGCGAACATCCAATCTACTGGTTGTTTGAGGCCTGCCATTGGTGTAGGTGCTGGTAATTTAGTTTTTGTTGCCATAGTATGTTTGTTTTATATTTTTAAATAAGCTTTATTTTGTATGCATAAAGTAAACTGATTTTTTTAAATAAAATATGCAAATTTTAAAATCAAGTATTTACACCTATTTATTTTTTTGGGTATTTATACGGGTATTTTAAAAAAATGTATTTATAAAATTCGTTGCTATTTTTAATGAATGAACACAGCCATTATGAGAACTGTACTAGTATTCTTGGCTATTTTAATAACAAAAAAAACTATCCTTGCCATTGTACTTGTAAACCCAGCGTGCATTGTATCATTAAGGATTTTTCCTTTCAACAGTTTTGTAGATGTAAATTCTTGGTACCCACATAATATTCTAGTAATGAGATAATGTTTTCAAAGTTTATGCCGATGAAACCTATTGCATGCACACTACTTTTTCAAATAATCTTTATGTAAGCCGTCAATAGACAATTTATAAGCAAGGCCTATAAAATTTAATGTTGAAGAGAAGTAATACTTTGTAAACCTGCAATAAATTCATCAATCAATATACAATACAAACTCGGGTGTATCTGCAAGATTGCTTACAAACGTTTGTTGGTTAGAAAGGATCGGAATTGAGTTTGGAGATGCTTGTGCAACTGTAAACATTCCAACTGAACCACCTGTGGATGCATCGCCTGTGCCGGCTTGAAATGCCACATAAACATTATTTTGATTGAACGAAATAGCACCAATCTTATTGCCAGTAGGTGGGGCAATACCTACAGCTTGAAGGGAAAGTTCTGGTTTAGTTGCCAAAGCCGGTAGCTGCCCCCAATACAACGAATTACCAGCACTAACCCACAATTCCCCATTCATAATTTCCAAATGAGTAGGGCTTGTTTCTATAGCGGTAGATCCCAAATAAGTACCATCACTGAGCGCATACATATTTATTTGCTTGTCCACTTCATCGCACACAAACAACATACCATTTGCAACTGCTACATCTCTCACAGAGTTTATAACCTTGCCAGCCTTAGAGCCGCTGCTGCCTATAGAAACAGCGAGGCCACCATAATTAGAAGATACATCTGGTGCATTCACTTCTACATCATGCAAAGTACCTACCTGCGATGCCACAAAAGTTCCATCCAAAAAATCCTTTTGTTTAAAAATCTCATTTAAGTATGCAGATTGGCATCCTGATCCAAGGGTACCAATATTATTTGCTACGGCCACTTGTGCCACCACATTGGTATCTTGGTTAGAAATATAACAAGTATTTTCATCGCTAAACGCAATGCCAAATGGATGCGAAATAGCTGTTTCAAAATGTTGTTTTTTATTGCTAAGGGTAGGGCCAATTATTTCTGAAATAAATGCACATTCGCCATTTGCATTCGGCAAACTATAACACAAAACCTGACTGGTAGATTTAGCGCCACTTGCTACATATAATTGTCCATTGGCAACGATGATGGCACGCAATTCTGCCAAACTTCCTGTTGTAGGTATAGCGAGCGCATTATCAGAAAGCAACGCATTAATCGTTGTATCGTAGCATTGTAGATTGTTAATGCCGGTATCGCCGCCATGAAATGAAATGAGTAGCATAGATTAGTTTTAGATGTGATTTATTAGAATATAAATGTATATAAATATTTCTATTTAACATACATAAAAAATAGAGTAGGGGCTTTCAACCAATAGCAAATAGCAGCAGTAGTTTAGTCACAGTTCGCTGAATGCGCAATTTTGCTTAAGCAAAAAGTGTTGCCAATCTTTGTTTAGTACATTTATATTCAAATTACTAATTAAGGTTGACAACCCTCCATAAATGAACCTTTCAAATATAAGGACTTCAAACAATTTCAATCTTTAACTAGCATAAAATTGCGTATTTAACTACCAAAAATCTCCTTGTTAAAATCTTGCTTTAAAAATCTAATTTCCCCTTATCTTTGCGCCCTAAAACTTACAGATTTGGCTACAAAGTTTTCTAAAGAAACCTACCTTTATTGGTACGAACTGATGTTATTGATGCGTCGTTTTGAAGAGAAAACGGGGCAATTGTACGGAATGCAAAAAATAAGGGGCTTTTGTCACTTATACATTGGGCAAGAAGCAATTGCTGCTGGTTGTATGACAGCAACTACTCCAGATGATAAGTTTATAACGGCCTACCGCAACCACGCTTTGGCTATTGCAAAAGGTGTGAGTGCAAAAAGCTGTATGGCTGAATTATATGGTAAAGCAACCGGTTGTAGCAAAGGAAAAGGTGGTAGTATGCATTTATTTGGTGTAGAGCAAGGCTTTTTTGGTGGGCATGGTATAGTAGGAGCGCAAATAGGAACTGGCGCAGGTATTGCATTTGCAGAAAGATACATGGGTACAAAAAATGTAGTACTTTGTTTTTTTGGAGATGGTGCTGCAAGGCAAGGTATGTTGCATGAAACATTCAATATGGCCATGTTATGGGATTTGCCAGTGGTGTTTATTTGCGAAAATAACCATTATGCCATGGGTACTTCAGTGGCTCGTACCAGCAAAACATTGGATATTTACAAAATGGCAGATGCATATGAAATGCCTGCAGATACAGTAGATGGCATGAGTCCAGAAGATGTACACAATGCCATATTGCGTGCGGTAAACAGGGCAAGAGAAAAAGGCGGACCAACTTTACTCGAAATAAAAAC
>JANNGD010000144.1:0-9619 GCA_031380515.1 Ferruginibacter sp.
GTGAAGTGCTTTACTCAAACGTTCAGCACCAGTTCGTTACCGAAACAGCACCTTTGAGTGGTTTGCATCCCTTGTACCGGACAATTGGATGCGAGGGGCCAGATTCCCTCATCATTACTGCTCCTTTGCTGGTCACACCATTGGGTTTTGCAATATTGGGGCGGACGGAATAACAATGAGCATTTGTAATTCTATGTGGCTTTGGTTCGGGCAGAAGTTTTTCAATTTAGCTTTTTGTTCTTATCTTCATCATTAGTATTTCAATTGGGCAGCGGTTCCGGGCGGAAGATTTTCAAATTACCAAACATCGAAAATCCCTACCGTTAGTGGCAACTTGACCGCCGACAACATCGAACCCTCAATTATGAAAATATTTATTATATTTTTTTTATTCGTATTTTATTTGGGACAAATTTCATGCAATAACAGCAAGAAATCTATTCAAAGTGTTACTCTTGATTTTGCATGTTTCAAATCACCCTATACTTCTTTTACAGTCGATTTTAATTCTAAGACATTAACATGTAAAAACTTTGGTTACGAGCCAAAGTGGAATGAAAAAACCAAAGAGATGATTGCAGTTTATGAAAAGACTTATAAACTAAATAAGGAATACAATGATAATCTCAGAGAAGTATTCAGCAAATATATTCCAGATACATCCACAAGAAAAGATGAAGAAGGAGTAGCAGATGGTGGAGGATTTCAAATTAACTATTTACGCACAAATAAAGACACAATAAAACTTTCAGTAATAAACCCTTTTCGTAGCGAAAAGTATAAGACAGAATTTGCCCAAATAGATGAATTTTTTAATGTAGCATTTAAAACTGTTACAGACTCAATGGGAATTAACACTCTTGATGAAACATATGAGTTTTATTTTTCAGGCCTACCAATTAGAAAAATATCTGAACATCCTTTGACTTATAAAATATGGGAAAACATTAGCGGTTGCAGAGAAGATAATAAAGAACTAGTGAGTTTTTTTACTAGTTTGCCAAAAGAACAATGTGTAATAATAGAAATAGGCGAAAGAAAAATAAGCTACTGCTTAACGGAAGTAATAGCAGAACATAGCCTTAAAAAGAATATCCATATCATTAGCGAGGACGATTTTCCATGGATTTGGACAGAACTAAATAAATTAAAAAAGGAAGTCCTTGAAGCAAAAAATAAGAATAAGACAGTGAAAGAAACTCCAAGCAATGGTGTTTTCTTGAGTGTGTATTTAAAAGATTCAGCAATATTCAACAAATGGTTGGACACACCTAAAGAAGAGTTATTTAAATCGAAGCTAGATATAGAAAAAACATGCCACTAACACTGCGTTTTGTACAAGTGTGGCAGAAAGAAGCCCAATGAGCAGCGGTTCGCTATTGGGCTTTGGTTCGGGCAGAAGATTATAGCCTAGCTTTTGGTTCTTATATTTATCATCTATATCTTTATTCGGCTTTAGTTCCGGGCGAAAGGAATTCTAATTCCACACCTGCATAAAGCGCTACCGTTGTACGCAACCCTATTTGAAAAATCCGTTCACCTAATAGCGTCGGGACATTCAGGGCGAAATCCCTAACCATCCACCGCATATTGCAGCACATTTGCAAGGCACACAAAACCCACCGCACAGTAGCCAACCTTGCAAAAGAGCTGCAATTGCCAACACACGGGAAACATTCTTTTAATTTAGGCAGATAAAACCTAAAAAAGGAAAAACCGCCTACGGCGGCTTCGCCTTTTTGCTTCTTTTCTTTTAAATATAGTTTGATGCTTATTCAAGGCAACCAAGCCCACCCACCACCCAAAAAGTCAATAATATAATTGTCTGCTTTGCCTATTTTTAAAATAACCTTAGCATTTTCAA
Organism: Ferruginibacter sp.; assembly: GCA_031380515.1. Lineage (GTDB taxonomy): Bacteria > Bacteroidota > Bacteroidia > Chitinophagales > Chitinophagaceae > Ferruginibacter. The sequence continues at coordinate 1,865 of JANNGD010000144.1, forward strand.
TTTAAATATTTCTAATTTTGCAAGAAAATAATAATGGCAGTAGAGGAACGAAAACAAAAAGAGAAGCTACAACGCTACAATGCAATATTAGACGCTGCTGAAAAAATTTTAAGAGAGAATGGACTGAATAGCCTTAATATAGAATTAGTTGCAAAAGAAACAGAACTTGCAAAAGGAACATTGTATTTGTATTTCAAAAGCAAAGAAGAAATTTTGGGGGCATTAAGTATAAAATCGAGAATGCTTTTACTAAACCAGTTTCAAAAAGCAACTAAAGCAATAAATAATCCAATAGAAAAACTTAAAGCTATATGCATCGCTAGCTTTGACTTCTATAAAAAATATCCTTTTTATTTTGAGCTAATCGCTATTTACGAAGTAAATAATAAATTAGAAGAAACAGAAGAAATCCAATCTTCGATAAATAAGCTTATTCATTTTGTAACCGAAATAACGCTTGATGCTAAAAAACAGGGTTTATTAAATCCAAACCTTGACCCTGTACAATATACATTTTGCCTTTGGGGTATGCTTATAGGAATGGCACAACTTGTAAAAGTAAGAGGTGCGGTTATGAAAAACTATCTTGGTTTTACAGAAAAAGATATTATAAATACCTATCTACAACAATTAGAAATGGGTATGAAGAAATAATTTTTTAAAATTAAATGAATGACGTTCATTTTATGAATAAAAGTTTAATACATTTGCAAAGTATTAACTTAAAACCCATAAAATGCTAAAAAAAGAAACGCTCAACTTTTTTAATGAATTAGAGCAAAACAACAACAAACCTTGGTTTGAAAAAAATAAGCCTCGTTATTTAGCTGCACAAGAAGATTTTTTAAACTTTATTGAAAAGCTACTTCCTGAAATTAGAAAAATTGAACCCATCTACGAAAAAGACTTAAAAAAATATGCCTCTCGTATTTATAGAGATATACGGTTTAGTAAAGACAAAAGCCCTTATAAAAATAACATAAGTGGCTTAATAGAAAGAGCCACCAATGATAAAAAATGTCCTTTCTATATTCAAATTACGCCAGGTGGTAGCCTTATTGCAGGCGGTGTATGGCAACCAGACCCTACACTTTTGGCCAAAGTAAGACAAGAAATTGACTATAACGGCTCGGTATTCAATAAAATAATCAATAAAAAATCGTTTATAGACCGTTTCGGTACTTTAAATGGCGACCCACTTTTTCCTAATATGGCAAGAGAAAAATTAGTTCGTCCACCAAAAGGATATGCCGAAGACAATCCAAATATTGAACTAATTAAACTAAAGCAATACATCGTTCACAGACATTTTGATGATGATATGGTATGCTCAAAAAATTTAATTAAAGAGCTTGTAGTTTCTTACAAAGAAGCATTACCATTCTTTAATTTTTTTGATGCTGTAAAAGGAGAGTAAAAACAAATTTTAATAACCATAATAACCATAAGATGATGAGAAAAATAAAAAACAGAATTCTACAAGGTGGTATTTTTGTTATGCTATTAACCATACTTGTAAACACTGTTTATGCACAACAAATAAAAGTACTAACGTTAGAAGAAGCCATACAGTTAGCACTTAACCACGACTTTCAACTAAAGTCAGATTCAGCCCAAATAAGCATATTAAATTCTAAATTAAATCAAAACAAAAAAGCCCTTTTGCCCGACATTGGTTTAAATGCAAACTATACCAGAATAAGCGATAACATTACTCCTTTTAAAGTAAGTTTTCCCACAGGTGATGTTACACTTAACCCACAAATTTTAAATCAGTCTTATAATTCCTTACAATTAAAACAACTTATTTGGAGCGGGGGTAAAGTAAATTATGGAATAGAAATTTCTAAAAAAGAATTGGAGGTAGCAAAGTTTGATGTAGAAAAAAATAAAACAAATACAATTTATAACATTTCAGCTTTGTGGTATAATCTATATGTTTTAAAAACTTCAAAGAAAATCATTGAAGCCAATATTCAAACTCTAATCCAAAGCCAGCAAGATGTAAATAATTTTGTTAAGCAAGGGGTTACTCTACAAAATGAAGCCTTAAAAATTGATTTAGCAATAACCAATTTACAGTCTAATTTAATTGATATTTTGAATTCAATAAACGCCTTAAATTTTAATTTATGTACTTTAACGGGACAACCGATAACTACTGTTATAGAATTGCCTGAGTTGACTGAAACTGATAAAATGTTAGCGGATAAAATAGATACTTATATATCAACTGCTCTTAGCAACAGAGCCGAATTAAAAAGTATAAATACTTACAAAGACATTGCAACTTTGGGGTTAAAAATTTCTAAGTCAAATTATTTACCAACTGTGAATACGATTGCAAGCGGCAACTATAATCTACCTGAACAAAGGCTTTTCCCTAACCAAAATACTTTTACTCCTACTTGGTTTGTGGGTATAAATATTAATTGGGCGATTTCTAATTTATATAAAAATCCAGAAAAGATAAATGAGAGTAAACAGGCAATTACTAAAACCAATGCTTTATACAATCAAGTTCAAGAAGGAATAATGATGGAGGTTAACACTGCCTTTAATGATTATTTGCAATCAACTCAAAAAATAGTTATTGCTAAAAAAACAGTAGAGCAAGCAACAGAAAATTTCAGAGTAGAGCAAAATAAACTAACTGCTTCTGTAATAACTACAACAGATTTTTTAGATGCTAATAATAAATTGCTACAATCAAAATTAAATCTGAATGCAGCAATTGCAAATACCCAATTAGCATTAAAAAAATTAAACAAAACAATAGGTAAATAAAACTTTAAATAATTAAAAATGAAAAATTCATTACTATATTTTGCCATAGCATCAATCTTTTTTTTAGCCAGTTGCAGTGGCAAACAAAGTACCGATAATGCTCAATTAGAAACAGATATAAGTCCTGTAATACCTAAAATAAATGGTACAGTAAGTAAAATATTTGTGGAAGATAATCAGGTAGTAAAAGAAGGTGATACGATAATGGTATTAGATGATGCAAGTTATAAAATAGCAGTAAAACAAGCTGAAATAGCTGTACTAAGTGCTAAAAAAAATACTTCATTAGCTAGAAGTAATAAAGATGTAATTGGAGCAAATGTTAATTCGGTAACGGCTAATTCAAATGCAGTTGCTGCAAACTTAAATTCAGCACAAGCAGGGGTAAATGCAGCAAAAGTAAAGTTAGAAGTTAGCAATAAAAATTATCAGCGATTCAAAACCTTATTAGAACAAAAATCAACTACCCAGCAGCAATTTGATGGAATAAAAGCAGAAAGAGATGCAAACGAACAGCTATTAAAAATTGCAGAAGGGCAAGTTACAGCACTACAACAACAAATAGCAGCATCTAAATCACAAATAATTAGTACCGCTGTAAATGCAAATCCATTGAATGAAGGTATTGGCTTGGCAGAATTAAATGTAAGACAAGCAGAAACTAACTTAGAAGCAGCACAATTACAACTTTCTTACTGTGTAATAACTGCCCCTTGTAATGGTGTAGTTTCTAAAAAGAATGTACAAAAAGGACAAGTTGTTTCTGTTGGTCAACCATTAATGGCTATCACAAATAATACAAAAGTTTGGGTGGTAGCAAACTTTAAAGAAACCCAAATAAAAAATATGAAAGTGGGGCAAGAAGCCGAAATTGAAATTGAGGCTTATGACAAAACCTTTAAAGGTAAAGTTGAATCATTTTCACAAGCAACGGGTTCAAAATTTTCTTTATTGCCTGCCGATAATGCAACAGGGAATTTCGTAAAGGTTACCCAAAGAATTCCTGTAAAAATTGTAATAACAGAAAATAATAAGGAATTCTCCTTGAGAGCAGGAATGAGTGTTTCAGTAAAAGTAAAAACTAAGTAATTATGGAAAATGCAATTCAAATGCAACCTACTTACGAAGTTGGTGCAAGAAAATGGCTTATTACTATTACTGTAATTACTTGTGCCATTATGGAATTAATTGATACATCAATTGTAAACGTAGCTACTCGACAAATAGCAGGTAATTTAGGTGCAACCATTGAAGAGACGGCTTGGGTTATTACAGCGTATGCCATTTCAAATATTATCATTATTCCACTAACAGGGTTTTTAAGCAACATCTTTGGCAGAAAAATTTATTTTACTGCATCTGTAATATTGTTTACAGTGGCATCTTTTTTATGTGGTGCTTCTAATTCAATTTGGATGTTGGTTTTTTGGCGTTTCATACAAGGTATTGGTGGTGGTGCTTTATTAGCAACTGCACAAACTATTTTAGTAGAAACATTTCCCCCCGAAGAAGTGGATAAAGCAAACGGCATATTTGGAGCAGGTATTGTAATGGGGCCAACTTTAGGTCCAGTTTTAGGTGGCTACTTAACAGATAATTTTTCGTGGGGATGGATATTTTATGTAAACATTCCTATTGGCATTATCGCTACCTACTTATCTTGGAAATATGTGAAGGGTACAAAAACTAAAACAGAAGGTAAAATAGATTACTTAGGAATTCTATTTTTAATAATTGGAATTGGTGGGCTTCAAATGGTATTAGAAGAAGGCGAAAGAAAAGATTGGTTTAACAGTAATTTTATCACTATTCTATCAATTGTATCTGTTATAGGTATTATAGCATTTATTATTAGGGAATTAAAAATAAAAAATCCTGTTGTGGATTTAAAAGTGTTAAAAAATAGAAACGTAATTGTTGGTGCAGCATTAAGTTTAGCTTTTGGGATGGCGATATATGTTTCCGTTTTTTTATATCCAGTTTTTGTACAAGGCTTTTTAGGTTGGAATGCTACAAGAACAGGATTATTAATTTTACCAAGCTCTTTTTTAACAGGTATGTTAATGGGATTAAATGCTACACTTTTACAAAAAGGAGTAAGCCCTAAAATTTTAGTATTTGTAGGTTTTGTTGCAGTAATTGGCTACGAGGTAGTAACCTACTTTTTAGCAACACCAACATCAGGAGAGTGGGATTGGTTTTGGCCACAAATGATTAGAGGTTTTGGATTTGGATTTATTTTTGTACCAGTTGCAGGTCTTATGCTTTCAGGTTTAAAAGGTAATGACTTAGCACAAGCATCAGGACTTTCAAATATGCTTCGTTTGTTAGGTGGAGCAATCGGAATAGCTGTAACAAATACTTTTGTAACAAGGCGATTTGCAATTCACAGAGGCGATTTAATTGGTAATATATCAATGTACAACCCAGAATCTAATGAACGCTTTTTTGGATTAGTAAAAGGTTTTCAAAGCAGTGGAAAATCTTTACAAGAAGCCCAACAAATGGCAGCAGGTGCAATGGAGGGTGCAGTTTCTACTCAGGCTGCAATTATAAGTTATGCAGAAGGCTTTTTATTTGTCGGAATTATTTGTGCCATTTTATTGCCTTTGGTATTTTTTGCAAAAATAAAAAAAGGTGTAAAAGTAGATATTGCTGCAGCACACTAAAAAAAGGAAAAATAAAATTTATGAGTACTAACAATTACTTACAAATAAGGCAATGGCAAGAAGAAATAGACCAGGATTACCATACATTGTTAAAAAATTCTTTTCCAAAGTTAAAAGCCGAGAATAAATGGAGGCAAACAATGTGGCATATAAACGAACGGATAATTGTTTGTTTGGTATTTGGCAAAAATCAAGTCAAATTTTGTTTTTTTAATAATCCAACTATCAAATTAGATAAGTTGCAACGATGGAGTCAAACCATTTACTCACAAAACTTAGAAATAAAAAATGAACAATTTGTAAATTGGGAATACGTTGAAAAACTAATTAATACAACTATTGATTACAATTTATAAAATAAAAAAAGCATTTACGGTAAATTTTATTGTAAAATAGAAATAAAAAGGAAGGTTGTGAAAAAATAATAAATTATTCATTGGGTTATAAATCATCTTCTACATAATTATGTTACAAACAAAAACATTAAATTGTAACTACTAAAATATTTATTAAAAACCATAGTAAGATAAAATTAATGAGTTGGAAATGCCCACAATGTAACAGGACTTTAAAAAATGCTAATCAATGGCATTGCTGCGTAAATCAAGATATTGATAATCTATTTATTGGAAAATCACCTGAATTGATGTTTGCTTTTGAAAAAATTTTATCCTTCGCTTACGATTTAGAAAATGTGGAAATTAGTGCAACAAAAAATTGTGTGCTATTTTTTAAAACACAAACATTTTTGGTAATTAAGCCAATGAAAAAAGAGTTGAATGTTAAATTCTACTTAGCAGAGCCACAAAACAGTTTCCCAATTTTTAACGTGGCTTTGTATGGCAAGCAATACGAACATCATATAAGAATATCGACTATTGAAGAAGTGAATCCTCAACTTTTTTCATTTATAAAACAATCGCACAATTTGTTTAATTAAGGCAAATAGAAACCAAATAAGCAATTTCTATATTTATATTCTTTTCAAATTGAATGCCCCTTTTTAGGGTATTTATCTAAAACTATTAAACCAATTTAAGTACAATGGTAAAAACAGAAAACTTTATTCAAATAGAAATATCTGCTGCCACACAGTTAAGAGAATGGCTACAATACAATCATACACAAAAAGAAAGCATTTGGTTGGTAACTTATAAAAAGGAAGTAAAAGAAAAATACGTTTCAGTACAAGAAGTTTTAGACGAATTACTTTGTTTTGGTTGGATAGATGGCATAAGAAGAAAACTAGATGAAAATAAAACCATGCAACTTATTTCACCAAGGCAGGTGCAGCATTGGACAAAGACTTATAAGGAAAGGTTTCAAAAATTAGAAAAAGAAGGGAGAATGACTGATGCAGGTAGAAACGCTGTTTTATTATCGAAAAAAAATGGGCTTTGGGATTTTATGGAAGATGTTGATAAGCTAATAAAACCAACCGATTTTTTAAAATGTTTAGAAACGAATCCACCAGCTTTACTAAATTTTGATAAGTTTGGCAACTCAAGTAAACGTTTTATGTTGCGTTATATTAAAATTGCAAAAACAACCCAAACAAGATTAAAACGTATTAATGAAATTACTTTATTAGCAAAAGAAGGAAAAAAATTAAAAGGTAGTTAGGTAAGTTTTTCAAAATCTAAAAATATTTTAATTCCTTTTTTGGAGCAACAAGTCAGCCGTTTAAACAAATTGCGAACTTGAATTTATTTATGTGAAAGACCGATAATATCCATCAGTCGGGCAGGTGGACACTGTCCTAAAATTCAAACCTACCTACCCGACTGTACTTTTTCGGACACAGGTTTATAATATTGGCAACCAGCCGACAAATATTTATTTACAGACACATAATATTAGCGTACAGTTGATAAATGTTACCTTTCAGACAAATAATTTTTACATACAGACTGCCAGTATTACCGTATAGATTAGTAATTGTTGAACACAGACCAATACAATTAACAATGAGACAGACAAACCCAGCGACGTGACGACCCTAACAAGCCAACGCTGCAAGTCAGGCACATGGTCAGGAGCACAAACCCACAACACAGAAGCCAACCTGCCCAAGAGCCTGCCTTGCCCAATGCACGGCAACCTTCATTTGGTGCGACACTGACCCACATAATAGATGAACACGAAGAAGGGTATTCGTACAACACGAACTGTGTAAAAAACCTAATATTTTAACCAATATTTTTATAATAGTTATCGCTGTACAATACGCCAGATTTTACCACTGCAAATACTTGTTTTAAAAGTTTATTGCACACGGCTATTATGGCTAGCTTTTTGT
>JANNGD010000184.1:0-14003 GCA_031380515.1 Ferruginibacter sp.
GTTTTTAGAGATCCTTTGGCTATAATTTTCTTTTTCATTTAGCTAATTTGTATTTTTTTTGAAAATAAATTAATAAACTGTTTTAATTGTTACATTTATGATTAGTGCCCAGATTGTACTTTCATTTGATTTTCTATTTCATATTTTTCATGAAAGCCTTCCAACTTAGCATCAATATTTTTAATGGGTGCTTTAATATCCCTGAATTCTTTTATAAGTTCCAGTACGTCAAAATCGATGTATTCGGTTTTGGAAGCATCAATGATAACTTTAGAATTTTCAGGGAGATGATCCAGGGTTTCACGAATAGAACCTTTGTTTAAGAAAGATACTTCCTCAGCAAGGCGAATGTTGATAATATCTCCATCTTGGTATTTTTCTTTATGAAAGTAGTAGGAATTTTTTAGGTTGCCATGTAAAATTGCAATTGAAGCAACAATGATACCTGCAATCACACCTGCCAGTAAACCTTCTCCTTTTAAAGGGGGATAAATACCCATTAAATCAATACCAATAATTACCAAAACGGTAACAATAAATGGGAGGAACTGGTATTTGCCATTTTTATACATTTTAGAAAATACAGATAGTTTACACAATTTGTAACCCGTTATCAATAATATGGCTGCCAGCGATGATAAGGGAATTAAATTGAGCAAACGGGGAATAAGAATCACACAAATGAGTAGTAAAAGACCGTGAAAAATGGTGGATAATTTGGTTTTGGCTCCGGAATTTAAATTGGCGCTACTCCTTACTATTACACTTGTAATTGGTAAGCCACCTATTAAGCCAGAAATGGTGTTTCCTATTCCCTGTGCCAATAATTCCGTATTGGTGTTGGTTACCCTTCTTTCTGGATCTAGGTTATCAACTGCTTCTACACTAAGCAATGTTTCTAAAGTGGCTATTATGGCAATCATAATACCCGAAACAATTACCTTGCTATTTAAGAAACCCCTGAAGTCGGGAAATGTAAAAAAGCTTAAAAATTCCGAAGCGCTTCCGGCTGCTTTTATTTGCACGAGGTGTTCCTGTTCCACCATCAAAGGGCTATTGGTAGCTTTGAAAAATTCATTGATTAAAATGGAAACTACAACTGCAACGAGTGCACCGGGTATAAATTTCATCCTGCTTTTTATGAAAGGCTTTTCCCACACGAGCATTATTAAAATGGATATGATGCAGATGATGAATACACCCACATCGATATGCTGAAAGGGTTGTAATAATTCATGCCAGTCTTCGTTTCCGTAGGGGATTAACTCTGTTAAATTGCCTTTTTCGTCTTTATCGTAACCAAATGCATGTGGAATTTGTTTGGCGATGATGAGTATTCCAATGCTGGTTAACATCCCTTTGATTACACTCGATGGAAAATAATTGGCAATTCCACCAAGCCGGGCAATGCCCATCAGTATCTGTAAAATACCTGCAATTAATACAGCACAAAGAAAGAGCTCAAATGATCCAATATTGGTAATGGCGGCTAACACCAATGCGGCCAAACCTGCTGCAGGGCCGCTTACACTTAGTTTTGAGGAACTCAATGATCCAATAACAACACCACCAATAATACCCGAAATTAAACCACTAAAAAATGGTGCGCCAGATGCCAAAGAAATACCTAAACAGAGCGGAAGGGCGACTAAAAACACTACCAACCCGGATGGTAAATCGTTTTTTAAATATTTAAAAGTAAATCCTTTTGGATTTTTCATAACTGAGAAAATTAAACACGTGAGATATTAACAGGAAATAATGCAATGTCATTGAACGCATCGTACAATATAAATTGCTTATTAGTACAACTACTTTTTAAATAAATGAAGTACTTAACAATAGCAAAACGCAATAGCAATGATTAAGTTAAATATTAAAAAAGCACTATAAAAGTATAAATAGTAAGCTAAAAAATTGGGGGCTTCTCTATAACATCTAATGAATGATTAGATGGAATTTTGTCAGAAGAATGCAGATAAGCAACTACTTTGCTTTCTATAATAAAACAGGAGTTATAATGATCTGTTTGTGGGCATAAAATTGGAATTAAACTGCCTATAACTTTACCTTCACTATCATCTGCATTTTGCGGTAACTCCTCCACCAGCTGATTAGAGTCTTTTGATTGACTTATCTCCAATAATGGCAACATTTGCAAAAGCATCAAAATGCTAAAAAAAAATGCTATGATCTTTAATCTTATCATTGTATCGATACAAATATAGTATTTAAAGCTTTTACAAATAAAAGAATAAAATTTGATAACAGCTTTGTAACCACTATAAAATAATGATCTTGTTTAAAGAAACAGTTATTTTGGACATCTTGTACTTTTTTAAAATACCGGTTAATGGTTTGGCAGCATTTTAACCCTTCAAAGTCTGGTAATTTTTGGCATGCTATTATTTTAATAAAAGTAGTTAAACACTTCTCGTTTTTTAAAAAATAGATAAAAAAAATTATAGGCAAAATTCTGCTAAAGCTTTAAAATGTAAAGTCTTACGATGTAATAACTTTTTAGATTTAAACTTGTCTAAAAAAGCAAGCCACTCTGCCGCACTACCCAGTAAAGCTACTGTTTATTAGAATTTGTACTTGATTTTATTAAAGCAGTTGTAAATGTCCACAGGTGCCAATCTATGTAATAAATGCTGCCAGCTATTTAGATTATTCTCTGCCTCGGTTCGAATCCGCTTCCTAAGGTCGTCTCTCCCCCACAAGTGTTCGGAATATTGAAAAATATAATTCAGAGCCATAGTTGGCGTCTACCCTTCTTGGGAAATAGGAGGGCTTACTGTAAGTAGGAAAATGGTGGTGTAATATAAATGAGCATTGGTATAGCATTATTAATAATCGCAATTTAGTACGCAACTAAACTTCTAAAACTTCTAAACCTTCTAAACCTTCTAAACCTTCTAAACCTTCTAAACTGTTACGTTGTAGCCAAACAAAACTGTACTATATTCTAAACGATTCATATAAGGTGTAATTTGCATAGAATGCAAAAGCAGGTAGAACCTCGTTTTTAAAAAACTTAAGTAAAGATATTTTTTCTATATGCAGCTTGAACTCCATGTTATTGGTTGCTGGCCGCATGAAAGGTTGCAATGCGAGGCGGGTTGAAAATGTGTTTGAACAGATGAAGTTGGAAAGATACTTTAGTCCTTCGTGGAAAAATGAATTTGCGGTTTATAGCCCAATTTAAAAACCTGTACATAGCTGAAGGGAGTTAATACGCTTACCATTGCATCTTTGTTGTAATGGAGGTATTTTTTGTAACCGGCAAAGGACCATAGATACAACTGTTGCTCGTACCATAAATAGGCATCTTCTTTTTCTAGTAGTTGTATTAAAACGCCATCGGGTAATGTTTTTAAAGTTGCATTAAAGGTTTTTTGGGTATTATTTTCATCCAATCTTTCTGAATGGATGATGGCATCTATTACATCTATTTTCGTATTGGCTACTAAGCTGTATTGTGCGCCATTGGCTTGTAGCCACAGCGTTTTAAACCGTTTAAAATCGCTGTGTCTGCAAAAGCCACAAGGTCGGTGACCAGCAGCAAAAGCAGTGGCTTCATCTAAAAAAAATAATTCTGTCCAGCGCTTGTCAGTCATTACTTGCCTGTGCATGCCTTTATATTCCAACAAGCAGGTAATCCAATATTTTACAGCATGGTTTTTTATTATTTCTTTTTGGGCATTGTGTATTACGCCTCTATTGCCTGTGTATGCCCCACGCTCTGTGGTCGCCATTATTTTGCTAAACGGGTTCACCCTATTTTGTAAAGGCATTTGTAAAGTTATTTGTTTAGGCAATATTTTTTACAAATTAATAAATTACCCCTTAATGCTATTCATTCCTTATTTTGAAAGTTTAGGGGAGGTTTATCTTCAATAGATATCTGGAGGGTGAGGGGAAGTTACACAACAGTTTTATAATGTGTTTAAGCTGCCCATTTAGTATGCTTTCTGTGACTTAGGAATTAAGTATTGGAGTAGTGTACCAACGAGGGAAGGTAGAACAATAAGTGCAACGAAATGATGGATGTGTTAAATTTTATGCCGCCAATTGAGGGTATGTGCTCTTACGAACTGTGGCAGACTTATTGGCCAGTGTTTAAGATAATCAGCACATATTTTGTAATGTTGGTTATATTTTATAAGTTTAACAGATATAAAAAAATAAGCTATGCATAAATTAGGAATAACCTTATTGCTCATAATAAGTATCGCTGCAGTATCGGCACAGCCGAAGTTGCCAGAAAATTATTTTTGGAAAAAACTTAGTAATGGTCTTGAAATAGTGGTTATAGAAAACCATAAAGTACCATTGGCTACTATTGAAATAGCAGTACGCAATGGTGCATATACCGAAGGCCCCGAGTATAGTGGCCTTAGTCATTTATTTGAACACATGTTTTTTAAGGCAAACAAAGATTATCCCGATCAGGAAAAGTTTTTAGAACGTACACAAGAGCTTGGAGCAATATGGAATGGTACTACAAGTGAAGAAAGGGTAAACTATTATTTTACATTTGATAAGGATAGCTTAACTGCGGGGTTGAACTTTATGAATGCGGCCATTCGTTTTCCCATTTATAGAAAAGAAGATATGCAAAAAGAAAGACCCGTTGTAGACGGGGAATTTCAAAGAGCAGAAAGCGACCCAGGTTTTCAAATATGGTACGAATGCCAGAAAAAATTATGGGGCGATTTGGTAACTAGAAAAAATCCCATTGGCGACCACGATGTTATTAATACGGCCACGCCAGAAAAAATGATGATTATAAAAGGAAAATATTATCACCCTAATAATTCTCTGCTCGTTATTTGTGGCGATGTAAACCCTGCTGATGCTTTTGCAAAAGCTGAAAATATATTTGGCAGTTGGGAACACAGCGGATTTGATCCACTTCAAAAATATCCGATTCCTGAATTTGCGCCACTTCAATCTACCCAATATTTTGTAAAAGAATCTAGCATTGCACAAACGCCTTATATGCTTTTCTTCTGGCATGGCCCAGATACCAGACACGACTCAGCCGCTACAATTGCTGGCGATGTATTTAATACGATATTGGGTTTAAATTCTTCTAAATGGCAACAAGCTTTGGTAGATAAAGGATTGGCCACATATGCAGGTGTAAGCTATCAAACACAAAAGTATGTAGGGCCTATAAATATTTATTTGCTGCCCAATCCATTGAAGCTAAAAGAATGTTACGAAGAAGTAATGAAACAAATAAAAATGTGGACAGACAATGATTACTATACCGATGACCAATTGGCAACTGCCAAATTGATACTACAGCGGAGCTTTATAAGGCAAACCGAAAAGCCTTCATCGCTGGCTAGCCAAATAACGTATCATTGGTGCAGCACTTCTTACGAATATTTTACTGATTACATTAACAACTATACCAAAGTAACAAGAGACGATATAAAAAGATACTTAGAAAACTATATTGTAAATAAAAACTTTGTGGCAGGAACGATTATAAATACAGAGATGAGTAAAGCTACAAAAGTGACTGAGTTTTTTAAACCAAATAATTAATGTTTTAATTGATTTATATGAAAAAGTTTTTTTTAACAACAAAATGCTTGCTTCTTATTATCCTTATGAGTGCATATGGCAACATGGCTGTAGCACAAAAAGGTGAAGCATATGAAATGACTATTGGTGGGGTAAAAGTAATTGTGCAGCCGAGTGGCAATCAAATACTGGAAATACAAACCATTATTAAAGGTGGCGTACAAAATTATGGTGTAGAAAAACAGGGTATTGAAAGCCTTGCTATGACCGCACTTACAGAGTGTGGCACCAAAAATGATACAAAAAATAGTTTTAAAAATAAATTGGATAATCTAAGCGCACAGGTATATGCATATACTTCAAAAGACTACGCAACAATAAGTATGAACTGTATTAAGATTGATTTTGCTACCGTATGGCCATTATATGCCGATGCCATCACAGCGCCGATGTTTGACGAAAAAGAATTTGATCGTATTAAGCAAGATGCCATTAATGGTCTACGCTCGCAGGAGTCGCAGCCAGATTTTGCCATAAGTAACATGGCTACCCAAATAGCTTTTGCAGGAAAGGATTATGCCAAACGATCAGAAGGAACGGTAGCTACGTTAACTAAACTTACGGCGGCAGAAACAAAAGCTTATTACCAATCTGTATGCTCAAAATCTAGAATGATGATAGTGGTGGTTGGTGAAATAGACAAAGCAGCATTAGAACAAAAGATTACATCTATGCTTGCTACTATACCCGAGGGGAAGCCATTTGCATTAAAGAAAGAAATGATAATGCCTGCCAATAACAGTTTTAAGGCAGAGAAAAAAGACCTAGCTACTAATTATATACAAGGCATCACCAGCGCACCGGCACCAGGCACTCCAGACTACAATGCTTTTAATTTGGCCATGCGTATTTTTTCGCAACGCCACTTTTTAGAAGTAAGAACAAAGAATGGATTATCATATGCCCCAGGCAGTTGGTTCGATGGAGGTAGTTCACCATCTGCAAACATCAGTGTATCTACTACAGATCCCAATAAATACATAGGCGTAGTAAAATCCTTGATTGATAAAACAAAAAAAGAAGGTTTTACAGAAGATGAATTGCGCAACATGAAAACACAATACCTTACTGGTTTCTTTTACCGTCAAGAAACAAACAATGCACAAGCCAATTCTATTGTTGCCAATGAAGTGCTGCACAATAATTGGAAACGAGCTCTAACCATTAGCGATGATATGAAAAAAGTATCGTTAACTGAATTGAATGCCACTTTTAATAAATACATTAAAAATATGGTGTGGGCATATCAAGGTAATCCAACAAAAGTAAATGCTACGCTGTTTACCAATAATGCAAAAGCAACTTTGCAAAAAAGCAATGTTCCAAAAACTAAAATAACCAATACAAAAAAAGGATAATCGTTTTGCAAATAGGGTAGGGTTCTAAACTTTTTACGATATATTTATTTTGAAATTGCTGATAAAGGTTGACAACCCTAGCTACATTTTTTCATGCACCCTTTTTGTACGCTTTGTTTTGGATTAGCAGGCTAAGCGTTGTTTTTTTAATGTTATTGCTTTTGTAAATAAACTTCTTTAACTTCATTAAAATCTTCAATTTTCCCCATACCAACAGCAACATATACAATATTTACTTATGAAATTAATTATATTTTTTTTCTTTCTGTTTCTTAGTTTTCATCTTGCGCAAGCGCAAAATTTCCAATTTACAGAAGCCTATAATGAAATGCAGAAGCAAAGAGCAATGGCTGCTTATCCGGTTTCAAAATGGGATAGTTTGCGAAAGGTATGGTATGGAGAGTACATGCCTACAGATGTTCCTTTGCAAGAAGCTATAGTTACCTGCCCACTCGTTGGACGCATGTTTGGTTGGCATGCAATAGGTACTTCATCTTCTTCTTATCAATGGGCTTTGTTGAGCGATCTTTCTTATTTTTCTTACGAAGTAGACCCAGCTACAGGAAATGCAGTAAACGCTTCTTCAATGGCTTCCTTCCCCACAAATTCTACCGTAACCACTGCTATAGCAAATGGCACCAATGTAAATTTATGTGTTACGCTTTTTCAAAGCACCACACAGTTTTCTACATTTTTTGGAAGCGCTACTGCACAAAGTACATTAATTACAAATCTTATTAATTTGGTAGTAGCGGCAAATGCAAAAGGAATAAATATAGATTTTGAAGGGGCAGGACTTAGTACAACTTATTTAACTCCATTCACTTCTTTTATGTCTACACTTTCCACTGCACTACACAATGCAGTACCAGGCTCGGAGTTGAGTATAGATTTACAAGGAACGTATGCGAATAGTACGAACTTGTTGAATGGCTTACTACCATCGGTTGATTTATTTATTTTGATGGGATACGATTATTATTGGGGAGGACAGTTTTATCCTGGGCCTGTTGCACCTACTTATCAGTTTCCAAAAGCAACCAGTGATCCAAACGGCCATGGCAATGTTGCCAATGATTTAAACAACCTATTAAAAATTGTTAACAAAAATAAAGTGATATTGGGTATGCCTTACTATGGCAGGCGCTGGAGAACCACTAATGGTTGCGTGATACCCGCAAATGGAAATGCAGCTTCAATTAGTACACAAACCTATTATCAATTTATTGACAATGTGAGTAGTTATTACAGCAACACACTTAGGGAAGTAAACAGTTTTAATGCTTGGCATTGCTTTACTGATGTAAGTGCAATACCCAACCAACAGTTTATTGACGATACAATAAGCTTACAAAAAAAATACGATGTAATAAAACAAAGAGGAGTAGCAGGTGCTGCAGTTTGGCGCCTAGGTTATGATGCAGGTTACAATGATTGCTGGAACCTCGTTAATAAAAATTTATCCAATTGTGCTGTTACGCCTATTACAGATACGTTGTATGATATGGGCGGCCCTACAGGCAATTATCATAATACCGAAAATTATACGTTTACCATTGCCCCTGCTGGAGCAGCTACAATAACACTTAGCTTTTTAACTTTCGATTTGGAACAGGGTTACGATTCATTAAGAATTTATAATGGTACAACTACTGCTGCTCCTTTGATTGGAAGTTTTACAGGCAATAGTTTACCAGCAGCCATATCTGCAACCGATGGAGCAATGACCATACAATTTCATTCAGATAATGCAACAACAAAGCCTGGTTATGTAGCAGTATATACCAGCAATTGCAGAACAAATTACTGGACAGGATCAGTAAGTTCAGATTGGGAAAACCCTGCAAATTGGAGCTGTGGTAAAGTGCCAGATGCCAATACGGATGTAATCATAAATAGTGGAACTGTGGTTACCAATTCCAATATTTTTATTCGTACTTTGATGTTAAATCCTACTGTGGATTTTACGATTGGTACGGGTACTAATTTTACGGTACTGTATTAATTAATCTACTAAATCTACCTAGCGAAAAGTTCTGTCTCGGCGGGTTTTTCGCAAACGCAAAATGTAAATTTAAAAAGCAATGTTGCGAAACCCCGAGGTATAGAAAGCTTTAATTTTATAGAGGTTAATACACATTCTAGTTTATAACAAATAAGTTACTATGACATTAGCTTATTTTGAAGTTCTGTCTAGGCGGATTTTTCGTGCAAGTAAAATTTAAATTATTTGTCAGTTCGACAGGTTTTACAAACTATGTCGTCTTATGATATATGACATTAGATAAAACCATACTTAAACTGCTTTTCGTTTCAATAGTAACTTCCATTTCATTTGCTGCCAATGCCCAGTCCCTACAACTAAAAGGTGTATTGAAGGATACATCCGAAAATGCCAATATTGCGGGCGCAACAGTAAGATTAACTATACCATCCAATGCCAATTTTTCGAAGCAAGTGGTTACAGGTAAAACAGGCGATTTTCAATTTTCAAATTTAGCGGCGGCTGTTTATTTGATAACCATTAGCAATATCGGTTATCTAACATTGGAACAAAAAA
Organism: Ferruginibacter sp.; assembly: GCA_031380515.1. GTDB lineage: Bacteria > Bacteroidota > Bacteroidia > Chitinophagales > Chitinophagaceae > Ferruginibacter. The sequence goes on from JANNGD010000184.1 coordinate 9,520, forward strand.
TAAATTTAAGGGCCAGCAATGCCAATCCCATTCCTTTTTTGATTGGCAAGGATACAAAAGCCTTGGAAGGGGTTACTATAACCAGCAAGGCACCACCCGTAAAACAAAAAGGCGATACGGTGGAATTTAGTGCCAACCAATTTAAAGTAAATCCCGATGCAACAGCCGAAGATTTGATAAAAAAATTGCCCGGCATAACGGTAGCAAAAGATGGTTCGGTTACATCTATGGGTGAGCAAGTAAGAAAAGTGACGGTGGATGGAAAAGATTTTTTTGGAGATGATGCTACGGCAGCATTGCGAAATTTGCCTGCAGAAGTAATTGAAAAAATACAAGTGTTTGACAAGCTAAGCGATCAAGCTCAACTTACAGGATTCGATGATGGCAATTCGGCAAAGACGGTTAATATCGTAACCAAAAATGGTATAAAGAATGGCCAGTTTGGGAGGATATTTGCTGGAGCAGGCACCGATAGTAGGTATGCAGCTGGTGGAAATATCAGTTTTTTTGAGGGCAATAGGCGTTTATCATTGGTAGGTAATTTCAATAATATCAATCAACAAAATTTTTCTAACCAAGATTTGTTGGGTGTTATTAGCAGCGGAGGCAATAACCGTGGTGGAGGTGGAAATCGTGGCGGCGGCGCTGACAATTTTTTAGTGGGGCAAGCAAGTGGTATCAATAGAACCAAGGCGGGCGGTATCAATTACAGCAATCAGTATGGCAAGAATTTAATTGTTTCGGGAAGCTATTTTTATAATTACGGAAAAAATACAAACGAAAATATTACCAACTCACAAACCTTTTTTAACCCAAAAAATTTATTTAGGTATCAAAAACAAAATTCAAATGCTATAAATACCAATCATCGTTTAAATTTAAGGGTGGAGTATAAATTAGACTCTGCAAACTCAATTTTTATTATCCCAAACATTAGTTTCCAAAATAACAATAGCAGCTCTACTTCATCCTCACAATACTTTTATGCTACAAATGATTCATTAAATACTTCGGCAAATACGAATACTTCGAACAGAAATGGATTTAACATTAGCAACACAGTAATGTTTAGGCACGCATTTAAAAAGCGGGGAAGAAGTTTTTCGTTAAGCTTAACAACTGCTTGGAATAAAAATGATGGAGAAACATACTCAAATACAGATTATCGTTTTTACAGAATCGGCGTTACTGCAGATTCATCCTTAGATCGATTAACCAATTCAATTAGTGATGGTAGTACATTGAGAGCAAATTTCGCTTATACAGAACCATTGGGTAAAAGAGCAAATTTGCAAATTGATTTTACCAAGTCTTCACAAAAAAGTAACTCCAATCAGGAAAGCTTTAAATCCGACGGAGCTAAATACAACATTTTTGATGCTAACCTTTCCAATTTATTTGATAATACCATACAAACAAATAATGGAGGAATTAATTATAGATTCAATAAAAATAGAGACGAACAATTATCGTTTGGGTTGAATGTACAAAACTCCATTTTAGAAAGTCAGCGTATTTATCCCAAGGCTTCATCTGTTAATCAATCTTTTTTTAATTTTTTACCAAATGCTAATTATCGTATAAAAATTGGTAAATACAGTAATGTAAGAACGTTTTACCGGGCATCCACCGTTTTTCCTAACATTAATCAATTGCAAGATGTGGTGAACAATAATAATCCTGTAAGAGTAAGTAGCGGAAATCCTGATTTAAAACCATCATATACACATTTTATTTCATCAAGATATAGTTTTACCAATACAAAAAATAGTAGGAGCTTTTTTGCCAATTTAATTTTGCAAACAGCAAACGATAATATTGTAAACGGAACTTTTTTAGCTTCGAAAGATTCTATTATACAACAAAATAATAAATTGGATTCAGGAGCGATATTTTCCAAACCAATAAATTTAAATGGCTATAAAAATCTAAACACATTTTTTACATTTAGTACGCCCATAAAATTAATTAAGTCTACAATCAATATTAATACAGGATTTAATTATTCAAAATTTCCAGGTCTTATTTCCAATGAAAAAATATTTACCAATAGTTATGCTTACAATTTAGGCTTAGTAATAGGTAGTAATATTAGTGAGTTTGTCGATTTCAATGTTTCTTACAGTGCCAATTGGTCAGAAAGTAAAACCAAGACTTCATTTAAAAGTACAATAGCCAAATCTTTGTACCAATCTATTGGTACACAACTTAATTTGTTAAGCAAAAGCGGTGGGTGGTTTTTGCAAAATGATTTAAGTGGAAATATCAACAGTGGATTAAGTGGAGGACTTAACTCAACATTTTGGTTATGGAATACATCTACTGGTAAAAAAATATTTAAGAAGAGAACTGGTGAAATAAAATTAACCATATTCGATTTATTAAAACAAAATCAAAGTATTGGTCGTACTGTTAATGGTAACACAATTACTGATACACAAACAGAAGTACTCAAACAATTCTTTATGCTTACATTTACCTATAAGCTTAAAAACTTTGGTACACCTGCAAAGCAATCATCCAGTAATAGAGATAGTAACAGAAGGAGAGGCGAAGGTAATGGCGGGCAGCAAGGCGGTGGTTATGTACCAGGGTTTTAAGCAAGGAATTATTTAATAGATTTTGTTTTGAATCAAACTGAATTAATTGTATTACTGCAACAGGCCGATGATACCGCTTTTAAAAAGCTGGTGGATGCGTATGAAACGATGGTGTATAATGCAACATTGGGTCTGGTGCAAAATGAAACAATAGCAGATGATATTACGCAAGAAGTGTTCATCCAGGTTCATCAATCCATTGGGTCTTTTAAAGGGGAAAGTAAATTGAGTACTTGGTTGTATCGGATTGCCATTACCAAATCATTGGATTATTTAAAACATAAAAACAGAAAAAAACGATTTGCATTCATACAGCATTTAACAGGCAGTAACCACGAAGAAAGTTTTCATCCACCAGAATTTAATCATCCTGGTATTGTGATGGAACAAAAGGAAAATGCCAAGGCATTGTTTACTGCTATGGATAGATTGCCCGATAGCCAACGCATAGCTTTTACACTACACAAGTTAGAAGCACTCAAGCACCAGGAAGTAGCCGAAGTAATGCAAGTAAGTGTGCAAGCAGTAGAATCTTTGATTGCAAGGGCTAAAGGCAATTTGCGAAAGACTTTGCAATTTTATTTTGAAAACAACAACACATAAAATGAAAACGAAACAGCAATTGGAACAGCAGGTAGAAGCAGCTTTACAAGCTTTGGATGGCGCTGAAAAAGCAATGCCTAACCCTTTTTTGCTCACTCGCATACAGGGCAGGTTGTATGCAAAGCAAGAAAGCATTTGGGATAAATGTTTGTATTTTATTTCACGACCAGGCATAGCAATTGTTGTGGTAGGTATTGTAATTTCATTGAATGTTTTTGTAGTAGCCAATGGCACTAAAGCAGAAGATGCCCTAACCGAAGAAGTACAAAATGGCTTTGCTGCCGAAGAGGAAGATATAGCAGCGAACACGTTGATATTGGATAACGAAAATATTGAACCATAATGAGCACACAAACCAAAAGCAAATTATTTTTATTGATCATCGCCATATTGGCTATTGCTAATATTGCATCGCTTTATTTTTTATTGAATGGCAATAGTAAGCCAGCCAAAAAAAAAGGAGGCTGGGCAGCTCACGATGCCGCTGCTAGGCTTTTTTTGCGAAAAGATATAGGATTTAATGAACAGCAGTTGGTACAGTTTGATACACTTGTAAAGCAGCATAGAAAAAAAATGAAATCCATATTGGATGAAAATAAGAAATCGAAAGTAGATCAATTCAAGCAGCTTGGGATGTTGGCTTTTACAGATTCTGCTATAGAAAATGCTGTAAAAACAAATGCCCAAAAGCAAAGCAATGCCGATATGCAATTGTATGATTATTTAAAAAACTTACGTAAGCTTTGTACTGCAGGGCAGCTTGTTACATTTGATACTTCGTATTACAAAATGTGGGATAAGAAAAATAAATAATTTTATTTTTCTTTATTAGTTTGTATCCCCTTACCAAAATCTTTTAACATTTCAATTCCAAAATTGATTAAAATTAAATTGTAAAATAGGATAACATAAATCATTGCTAATATCCAATTTTTTAGTTTCGATTTCAAGGACACAGCAACAGACATCATAAATACTTTTTATATATTGATAAACTTAAATACTTAAGTATTGAGCTTGCTACCATTAAATTTCATTTTTTACCATTATGGTATTGCTTTTATTTGAATTATTTCCCCCCCCGGAATGGGAGTCAGTCTAACTTTATATTTCAATTAAAGAAAAGAATACATTTTCGCACAAAACACTATGGTTCGTGAGACACGCACCAAGGTGAAGGAATAGGATTACCTATGATAAAGTTACCAACTAAAATCAATAGTAATAGCCAAGCCCGAGCTGGAGCCGATTAGCCAACTTGTCGACCTGCAGGTTGGCAAA
>JANNGD010000213.1:0-1857 GCA_031380515.1 Ferruginibacter sp.
CACTGCCCACTGCCCACTGCCCACTGCCCACTGCCCACTGCCCACTGCCCACTGCCCACCTTACTTCTCACTTCTTCACCCCCTTTACCAGGTTATAACTCTCATCAATCATCTCTTTCAATAAATCATTTTTCAAACTATCTGCAATGACGGTATTCCAATGCTTTTTATTCATATGATATCCTGGCAAAACAGCATCAGGATATTCTTCTCTCAATTCTATTGCTTTTTCGGGATTGCATTTTACATTAAACTGTAAAGGTTCGCTGTCAAGCCCCATTAATAAAAAAACTTTTCCATTTACTTTAAATACCAATGTATCGCCACCAAAAGGAAATCCTTCTGTTACATTTACCTTTTGCAAAACATATTCCCTAATTTCTTCTGCGTTCATAATTATATAAAATTACAAAGCCTCCCGTTAATAACAGGAGGCTTTGCATTTTTTTTTAATTAATTTATCTTATTATCATTACGGTACCTTTCATTTCTACTTTTTTATAATCCTTATCTGTACCACTAACTATCCATACATAGGCACCATTAGGTTGAGGTTTTCCTTTAAATGTTCCATCCCATCCTTTAAGCCATTGGTTTGTTTCAAACATTAATTCACCAAAACGATTAAATACCCTAAAGTAAGTAGTATTGGATATTCCAACTGGTATTGCCCTAAAGATATCATTGAGTCCGTCTCCATTTGGTGTAAACGAATTAGGAACATAATATGTAGGTCCGTTGTATACTTTTACAAAAATAGAATCATAACCAGCACATCCCACCGCATCAGTTACTTTTAGGTAGAAATTCGCATCTTCAGTCAAAGTAGCAAAAGCTTTTTGGCTAAAAGGGTTACTGATAATGGCCGAAGGAGTAGGCGAACTCCACGTATAATTTGCGCCACCTCCTCCGAATAACTGATGAGGAACTCCTTTTACTGCTATAGTATCATTGCCTGCAAATGCTTTTACAATTGGTTGTACAATTACTTTTACAGAATCTGTCACTACAAAATCGCATCCATAACCAGCTTTTGTAGTACTATCTGTTAACTTGTACCAGGTATTTCTAGTAGGATTTGCAATTGTTTGTATAGATCCTGGCGTGGCAAGGCTATCAATTGGAGACCAAGTAAAGCTCATTAAATTACTGGTAAAATGTGATACTACCCCTTGCAATAAAGTAACATCATTTAAACAAATAGCCCTATTTAAGCCTGCATCTAAAATTGGCTTCCAACGTACAGTTACATCCACCGTATCTTCTGTAGCACAACCGCCAATTGTAGCGCTAAGGATGTAAGTGGCATTGTCCACAGGTTTTACTGTTGCATCCTTTATTCTTAGTGAATCTATTGTATTCAAAGGTACCCCAATTGCTCTCCATTGATAAACAATATTTGGAGGTGTAGGACTAACCAAAGGTGTAAACTTCACAGATTCTCCCTCACAAATAGTAGAATCTACTCCAATATTTACGGTCAAATTGTTGTTATTTATGTTCACTATAATTTGTGCTCTAGGCCCTTCGCAACCACCTGTAGCTACAGAAGTTGATTGACTTACATAGTAATTTAAAACCCCTGGAGCCGCCGATGATGGTGTAGGCGCCGAAGAACTACCCACTCCTCCCGTTGCAGATGTGTACCAAAGTAGATTTGTACCTATTGCTGTCAATTGAACAGTAGGGTCATTTGGACAATAATTTATAGGGCTTATAACCGTTGGTGCTACCGGTGTTGCCGTAATGGTAACATCCAAAGAAGCTCTTGGCCCTTCACAAATCCCTGTTGTTTGCGATACATAATAAGTGGTTGTTCCAGCAGTAAGTGTAGAAGGTATTGGTGCTGTTGCACTA
>JANNGD010000246.1:0-80427 GCA_031380515.1 Ferruginibacter sp.
CCTTTATTTGCTCAGCCGTTACTTCCGATGTTTTAGTGGCAAGTTGCATAGCTGCACTGCGAGCCTGTAAGCCAATAAAAACTTGACCATCAAATAATAATTGAGAGGCATCCAAACTTCCTGTTGCATTGTATTTTGTACCAAATTGCACAGGAACTTTTTGGCCAGGCTGGCCAAAAAACTCTCCAGGTATAATGCTTACGGGTATTTTTATAAAGTCATTAAAAGTACCGCTACCACTCACTTGTGGTAAAGCTGCTGCAGTAAACTCTCTGTTTGTTTGTTTTTGAATCTGAATATCTATCAATGCATTTTTTACAGCTACTGAATTTTTGATACCATAATCCACTGCTTGCTTTACAGTGAATTCATTTTTTTGTTGTGCAAAACTATTTATCGATAAACCAAACATCATACATAAGAATATGCCAGCGTTTATCGTTATTTTTTTCTTATCCATACTACTTTTTTTGTCTGTTTTGTTGATATTTCAAGGCCATTTTATATCCTTTGGGTGTAACCAAACCAAACAGGAAATGAATGGTTATTTCTTCTTCAATGGTTGCAAGGCTTTCTTTTATTTTATGCTGAAATTCAGGATTAAAAGGCAACATCATGCTTTCTACTCTAAACCTTGCCAATAGATCTACTTTTAAGTCTTCTCTATACAATTCTTCTTTAATGCCTCTTATCAAATTACTTACAATAATGCCATGCAAATAATTGTCTTTGTGTTTTAGAAAGCGCTTATAAGAGGTAGGATAATATTTTTGCAAGTCAAATAACACGGAAGTGTTCATGGTCTTAAACATTTCTACCATAAAATCTACTGCCAAAAATACTTCGTGAATGGCATTTTCAGACGATTTCCTATCCCTTTCGCAGCATACTTCATCATGCTCAAAAACAGATGTCATTACATCGTCTACCAACGCATCTTTATCATTATAAAACTGATAGATGGTTTTTTTGGATATACCAAGTGCATTGGCTATATCATCCATACTTACACTGCGTAGGCCAAATTGCATAAAGAGATTATGCGCCTTTTGCTTAATTCTTTCTCCGGTATCGTTTATTTCAATCATAATTGGTTTGCAAAACTATGGAAACTTTTAATGTAACCAAAGTTTCCATCAGCTTTTTTGTTACCACTCATCACATTTTTTCCCCATGTGATAGGCTTGCCTGTGTAAATAATAAATTATCTTCGATAAAATATTACTAAAATGGAACGTGGATTTCAATACCGTAAACTGTTACAATACTTTTTTCAAGGGCTTTTAATACTAGCACCCGTAGCAATAACGATTTATTCGTTGTTTTTTGTTGTATCTACGATTGATGCATGGTTACCCATTTTTCGCTATAAAGATGAGTTGGGCGTTACTCGTGTACAAAACTATGGGCTTGGTTTTGTCATTATTATTGCAGCGGTAGTTACCATAGGTTATGTGAGTTCCTTTTTCATAACTGGTAAAATTGTTAGCTTTTTAGATAGGGTTTTAGAAAAAACGCCCGGTTTAAAACATATATATGGTACAACAAAAGATTTTTTTGAAGCTTTTACGGGTGATAAGAAAAAATTTACCCAAAATGTACTGGCCAATGTAGATGACAATGATGTGTGGCGTATGGGTTTTGTAACCAAAGATGATATGAGCGATTTTGGGTTGGAAGAATTTGTGGCGGTTTACATTCCCATGGCATATTCTGTAGCAGGCAATGTTTATATTATTCCAAGAAGCAGGGTAAAACCAATTACAAATATTACCAGCGCCCAAACAATGAAATTTGCCGTAAGTGGAGGGGTTACTGATATTACGGAGGAATAATTTGCTAATGTGCTAATTTGATAATTTGCTAATGTGCTAATGTGCTAATTTGATAATGTGCTGATGTACTAATTTTTTATAACTTGACGTTTTTAATACAGCTGTAATACATAAATAATTTTATGAAAAAAATATTGAAGTCATCATTGATCTTGCTCTTTTTAATGATGATGTATTTGCCATCGTTTTGCTGGGGATTTTATGCGCATCAAAAAATAAATTATTATGCCTGTTTTTTACTACCGCCAGAAATGATGGTATTATACAAGCCCAATATTAATTTTATTACAGAACATGCTGTAGATCCCGATAAACGGCGCTATGCAGTAAAAGACGAAGGCCCTCGACATTATATTGATATTGATTATTATGGCAAGTATCCTTTTGAAGCTTTACCACATAAATGGAGCGATGCCGTTGCAAAATTTTCGGAAGATACATTGCAATCGCAAGGCATTGTGCCTTGGCATATTGAGGTTATGCTAAAAAGACTTACTGCTGCTTTTAAAGAAAAGAATTTTAGCAAGATTATGAAAAACAGCACAGAAATTGGGCATTATATTGCAGATTCTCATGTACCGCTGCATGCCAATAGCAACCACAATGGGCAGTTTACCAATCAAAAAGGCATTCATGGATTTTGGGAAAGCAGGGCGCCAGAATTGTTGGCAGAAAAACAATGGGATTTTATGATAGGCAAGGCATTTTACATAAAAGACCCTAATAAATATATTTGGGATCGTGTGTTAGAAAGTGCCTTAGCCAGTGACAGTGTTTTATCTATAGAAAAAGAGCTTACCAAACAATTTTCTGAAGATCAAAAATATTCTTTTGAAGAAAGAAGTGGTAAAACAATCAGGCAATACTCTTCTGCATTTACCATTGCTTTCAATAAGAAGCTAGATGGCATGATAGAAAGAAGGATGCGACTATCCATTCAAAGTATTGCATCGTTTTGGTATACGGCTTGGGTAAATGCTGGGCAGCCAGATTTAAGAGCGTTGGCCAAACAAAAATTTTCGGAAGCAGATGCAAAAGAATTTGAAGAACTTAATAATAAATGGAGCAATAGCGGAAAAATGATTGGAAGGCAGGAAGAGTAATATTAACAGGTTGTTTAAAGAACATTAAATAATAATTGCTTTGTTTTCGTTTTCCTTCTTTATTTTGCTCAGTATGCTAAACCGAATATAGCTGCCTATTACTTTTATCGAATAATCCAATACCACAAATCCATTTTGTTAGTTTGAAGCAGGGATCATAGTTTCTCTCAAATTAACCATGATAAAGGTCAGTTTTTTTACTGAAATTCATCAACTCCTCAAACCAGATATTATTATACTTTAGTTGTTTGATTTATTATACACTAATTTATAATAATGAGTGACATTACAAAGCCAGCGGATCTAAGTAGCCATCCAGAAGGTACCGGTCCGATAAGAAATCGCCGTCCCGTTTATATTGATTTTATGCCTCCTTGCAATAGTGCTTGCCCAGCAGGCGAAAATATTCAAGCATGGCTATCGTATGCACAGGCAGGAAAGTATTACGAGGCATTTCAGCAAATAATACAAGACAACCCTTTTCCTGCCATCATGGGCAGAATATGTGTGAGCCCCTGTGAAACTGGTTGCAACAGAAATCACATTGATACAACTATAAACATTCATGCAGTAGAACGGTATATTGGTGATAGGGCTATTGAAGAAAATTGGCAACCATCATTTAATATTACTCCCACAGGTAAACGTGCATTGGTTATAGGGGCTGGCCCTGCGGGCTTATCTGCCGCATGGCATTTGGCTAAAATGGGACACACGGTAGAAATTTTTGATGCTGGAAAAACTGCTGGAGGTTTATTGGATTTTGGTATTCCTTCTTATCGGCTTCCACGCAATATTTTAGATGCCGAAATAAAAAGAATAGAAGCACTCGGTGTTACCATTAAACTTAACCACAAGGTAGAAGATGTATTGGCAGAAAAAGAAGCGGGAAATTTTGATGCAGTGTTTCTTGGTATAGGTGCGCAAATTGGAAAAAATGCGCCCATTGCTATTGATAAAACTTTTCCTGTACTAGACGCATTTAGTTTTTTGAGAGAGGTAAACAACAACACCGCTCCTGCACTTGGCAAAAAAGTAATTATTTATGGCGGTGGTAAACTAGCCATGTACCTAGCAAGGGTTGTAAAAAGAATGGGCTCAGAGCCTACCATACTATATAACGGCGACAGAAAATTAATGCCCGCATACGATTTTGAAGCCGATGATGCCATTGCTGAGGGTGTAGATATTCATTTTTTGAAAAGCATAAAAAGCATTGAAAATAATATTTGCACAACCGAAATAATGCTGGTAGAAAAAAACAAAACACTCATTGGAACAGGTGTGTATGAAACAATAGAAACAGATTTTTTATTGCTAGCACTAGGACAAGAAGGAGATACCGCTTTTCTAAGAAGTGTTTCTGATATTGGTTTGAAAGAAGATGGCACTTTGATTTTAAATGCTGAGCGTATGACGGGTTATGACGGGATTTTTGGAGGCGGTGATATTATTTTTGGAGAAAGAAGTGCCACCATTGCAATTGGTCATGGAAAAAAAGCTGCAAAATATATGGATGCTTATTTGCGCAAACAAATATTTGAAAGACCAGAAAAACATCCAACAGCAGGTTATAGGAAATTACACATGTGGTATAAAACAGATGCGCCACAAAAAGAACAAGAAAAGCTTGAACCTCAAATAGCTATAAAAAGTTTTGATGAGGTGATTGGAGGCTTAGCAGAAAAAGAAGTACGCTACGAAGCACAGCGTTGCCTAAGCTGTGGAAATTGTTTTGAATGTGATGGCTGTTTTGCAGCTTGTCCCGAAGATGCCATTATAAAACTAGGGCCTGGTAATCGCTACCATTTTGAGTATGATGCTTGCACTGGATGTGGCGTGTGTTACGAGCAATGCCCCTGCCATGCGATAGACATGATTAAAGAACCAGTAAATGAAATGAACAATGTCAGCTAAAAATAAATTAATAGCAACAATAGATGGAAACGAAGCAGCCGCTTATGTAGCGTATCGTGTAAATGAAGTATGCGCTATCTATCCTATTACACCATCGTCCACCATGGCAGAGCTGGCAGATGAATGGAGCGCCAAAGGAATAAAAAATATTTGGGGAAGCGTACCAGATGTAATAGAAATGCAAAGCGAAGGTGGCGCTGCTGGTACAGTGCATGGCGCCTTACAAACAGGTGCTATGACCACAACTTTTACCGCATCGCAAGGCCTTATGCTTATGCTGCCAAATATGTATAAAATTGCCGGCGAACTAACAGCTACCGTTTTTCATATAGCCGCTCGTTCTTTAGCAGCTCAAGGATTATCAATCTTTGGCGATCACCAGGATGTAATGGCTGCCAGAACAACTGGCTTTGCCATTCTAGGCTCGGCAAGTGTGCAAGAAGCACACGACTTTGCATTAATTGCACAAGCGGCAACCCTTAAATCCAGGATTCCCTTTATGCATTTTTTTGATGGCTTTCGCACTTCACATGAAGTAAACAAATTACAATTACTCACCGATGTTCAAATAAAAAAAATGATACCAGATGCGTATGTTTTTGCACATAGAAAAAGAGCATTAAATCCAGATCATCCATTTATTAGAGGGACGGCACAAAACCCAGATGTCTATTTTCAGGGTAGAGAGACCGTAAATAGTTTTTATGATAAAACACCAGGCATTGTAGAAGATACAATGAAAACATTTGAACAAATGACTGGTAGAAAATATGAACTCTTTGAATACAACGGAGCAACAGATGCAAAACAGGTAACTATTATTATGGGATCTGGTGCAGAAACAGTTGCTGAAACTGTAGCAGCATTAAATAAAAATGGAGAAAAAACGGGCGTTGTGGTAGTAAAATTGTATCGTCCATTTTCTGTAATACATTTTCTAAATGCCTTACCAAAATCAGTAGAAACCATTGCAGTACTAGACCGCACAAAAGAAGCTGGTGCTACGGGAGAGCCACTTTATCAGGATGTGCTATCTGCTTTGGTAGAAGGTTTACAACAAGGTAAATTATCCAAATTGCCCGTTATAATTGGCGGTCGTTATGGGCTTTCATCCAAAGAGTTTACGCCAGCAATGGTAAAAGGTATTTATGATGAAATGCTAAAAGGCACCAAAGCAAAAAACCATTTCACCATTGGTATCAATGATGATGTAACACATACCAGTTTAGAATACGACGAATTCTATTCGTTGGACGAGTCTGAATGGAGGCAAGCATTGTTTTTCGGATTAGGTGCCGATGGTACGGTAGGTGCAAATAAAAATAGCATAAAAATAATTGGTGAAAACACAGACCTTTTTGCCCAAGGATATTTTGTGTACGACTCAAAAAAATCTGGCGCAAGAACAGTGTCACATTTGCGTTTCGGTCCACATCCAATAAGAGCGCCTTACCTCATTACAAGAGCGGATTTTATAGCATGCCACCAATTTAATTTTACCGAAAAAGTGGAGATGCTTCAGTTTATTAAACCGTGTGGAACTTTTTTATTAAACAGTCCTTTCTCAAAAGAGCATGTTTGGAACCAATTGCCAGGCAATGTACAGCAAGAAATAATTGACAAAAAACTATTGTTTTATATTATTGATGCAAGCACTGTTGCAAAAGACACTGGTATGAATGGAAGGATAAATACCATTATGCAAACATGTTTCTTTGCGTTAAGTGGTGTATTACCAAAAGAGGAAGCTATTCAACAAATAAAACACGCCATCGAAAAAACATATTCAAAAAAAGGCAAAGCAATTGTAGCACAAAATTTTGAAGCGGTAGATGCTACGCTTGCCAATTTATTTGAAGTAACGGTTCCCTCATTGGCTACATCAACATCAGAAATGCTATCTGTAGTTGCCAGCGATGCGCCTGGTTTCGTGAGGGATGTTACGGCTATGATGATGGCTGGCCAAGGTGATAAAATACCTGTAAGCAAAATGTCGGTAGATGGTACTTATCCAAGCGGAACAACCAAATGGGAGAAACGAAATATTTCAGATCTGGTACCCATATGGGAACCTGATACCTGTATACAATGTGGTAACTGTGCGTATGTATGTCCGCATAGTGTGATAAGGGCTAAATTTTATCATGAAGATTATTTGAAAAAAGCGCCTGATGGTTTTCAGTCTGCCCCTATAAATTCCAGGGGTTTTCCAGAAACGAAATATACCTTACAAGTATATTCAGAAGATTGCACAGGTTGTAACTTATGTGTAGAAGTTTGTTCTGCTACTGACCCACTTAACAGGAATTTAAAAGCCATCAACATGGCAGAGAAAGAACCAGTGCTACAAAAAGCAAAAGAACACATTCGCTTCTTTGAAGACCTGCCATGGAACAATCGTTCGGAGATTAATTTTTCCACTGTACATGGCGCACAGTTTATGGAGCCACTGTTTGAATTTTCTGGAGCTTGTGCTGGTTGTGGTGAAACCCCTTATTTAAAATTACTATCACAATTATTTGGAGATCGGTTATTGATTGCAAATGCTACAGGTTGTTCCTCTATTTATGGAGGTAACCTACCAACCACTCCTTGGACAACCAATAAACTTGGGCAGGGGCCGGCGTGGTCCAATTCATTGTTTGAAGACAATGCAGAATTTGGTTTGGGTATGCGTATGACGGCAGATCACCAGCTAGCCATGGCAGACAGATTGCTTAAAGAACTTGCTCCACAACTTGGTAGTGAATTTGTAAATGAAATAATAAGTGCGCCACAATTACAAGAATCTGAAATTGCAGCACAAAGAAAAAGAATTGAAATATTAAAAGAAAAATTAGAGCAGATTCCAGATGCTAATGCCAAACATTTATTATCTGTTTGCGAACAGCTCGTACACCGATGTGTGTGGCTAGTAGGGGGCGACGGATGGGCATATGATATTGGTTATGGTGGATTAGACCACGCATTGGCCAGTGGAAAAAATATAAATGTGCTTGTATTAGATACGGAGGTATATAGCAATACTGGAGGGCAAAGTTCTAAATCAACACCTACTGGGGCTTCTGCAAAATTTGCATCGGCAGGAAAACGTGGTGGCAAAAAAGACCTTGCTATGCAAGCAGTATCTTATGGTAATGTGTATGTGGCCAGAATTGCATTTGGCGCAAATCCGCAACAAACAATGCTTGCCATGCGAGAAGCCGAAGCTTATGATGGGCCGTCATTGATATTGGCGTATAGCCATTGTATTGCTCATGGCTACGATTTAAAAGATGGACTTACACAACAAAACAATGCGGTAGCCAGCGGTTATTGGCCATTGATGCGGTATAATCCTATTTTAAGAATGAAAAAACAAAACCCATTTATTTTGGATTCCACCAGACCAACTATACCTTTAAAAGAATTTGCTTACAAAGAATTGCGGTATAAAGTACTTACACAAACTAACCCAGTAGAAGCAGAAGAATTAATGGTATTGGCACAGCAAATGGTAAACCAGCGTTGGAAAAATTATGAAGAGCAGGCTATAAAAAAGGCGAGCGACTTTGTGCCTGTTGCTTAAAATAATAGTCGCTATTTTCCCACAAATGCGCTTATAATAAATATACTGTATTAAAAAAAATTTGAGATAATCATAGAATAAATATTCGTGCATTCGTGGCAATATTAACAAACAGAAAAGTAATTAGAACAGCAATCTATTTAAGAATTTAAATTATTTTTTATGAACATCAGTACAAATTATATGGGGCTACAACTAAAATCACCCATTGTGGTTTCGGCATGTACCTTATCTGAAGAAATAAGTAACATAATGCAAATGGAAGAAGCCGGTGCGGGTGCGGTAGTATTATTTTCTTTGTTTGAAGAGCAGCTAAAAAAAGAAGCAGCGCAATATGAATCTATTGTAAGCAGTACGAGTAATCTTTTTGCGGAAGCCAGTGATTTTTTCCCAAATTTAGATGAATACCATAGAGGCTCTGATCAATATTTAGATATTATTCGCAAAGCAAAAGAACAAGTAGATATTCCCATCATTGCAAGTTTGAATGGTATTACAAAAGAAGGATGGATAGATAATGCAAGGCAAATGGAAGAGGCAGGTGCAGATGCATTGGAGATAAACATTTTTTCTATTCCAGGAGATATAGAACTTTCTAGTTCGGCAGTAGAACATCGGTATTTGAATATTGTAGATGAAATAAAAAACACGATAAAAATTCCAATAGCCGTAAAACTAAACCCATATTTTAGCGCCATGGGCAATATGGCACAACGTTTACAAAAATATGGAGCGGATGCATTGGTATTATTCAACCGATTTTATCAGCCAGATTTTGATATCAATAAACTTTCGCTTTTACACAATTTGCAATACAGCGAATCAAATGAGATAAGGCTACCTTTACTTTGGATAGCATTGTTGTATGGACAAGTACCCGTATCGCTTGCAGCAACTACAGGTGTACAAAGCTCAATAGAAGTAATAAAATATATTTTGGCTGGGGCAGATGTGGCTATGACAGCATCGGCTCTTTATAAAAATGGCATTGGTTATTTAAAAACCATGAATAAAGAACTAGAAGCTTGGATGCATTCGCAAGGTTTTGAAAGTATACAATCTTTTAAAGGCGTGATGAGCCAACAAAACATTTCTGATCCTACTTCCTATGAGCGGGCAAATTATATTAAAATATTAAGCGGGCAGCAATAGAAATCATTTTTTTATTGGTTTGATTCTCTAAATTAAGCCATGTAGGTTAGAAAAAAGTATTACATTTTTATACATTTCAAACCCACAAGTCTGTCAATTTCCCAAAAAACATAAACGGCTAGTAACAATAATTTCACTCTTTTCAGATATTATTTTCCCCTATGCTCTTTATCCTAAAATACTCCCTAAAATTCAATTCAATAAAAAATTTACAGCAAAATAATGGCGTAACCTACAAAAACATCCACTCAATTAAAAAAGTAATTTGGAAAGTAAATGTCTAAAAAAGGTTAATATTCCAATAAAATAGAAATATTATCGGTAAATTTGCTATTACAATTGAGAATTATATGTTTTTTAGAATTATTAGCAATGCAATAGAACAAAGGTTAGGCGATAACAAAATTATTATTTTGCTTGGTGCAAGGCAAGTAGGTAAAACAAGTTTGCTCAAAAATATGGTAGCACAAAAGGAAAATACCGTATGGCTAAATGCCGATGATGCAATAATAAAAACATTATTTGAAAATTTTTCGGTAGCAGGGTTTACTGCTTTTGTAGGTAATACAAAATTGGTAGTAATAGATGAGGCGCAACAGTTACTAGAAATTGGAATGAAGCTAAAACAGTTGTATGACGCAAATTTGCCATTTCAAATTATTGTAACTGGATCATCTGCATTTGAGCTAAGAAATAAAACCAACGAGCCTCTTACTGGCAGAAAATGGGAATACCATTTATATCCATTTAGCTTTGCTGAACTTGCCAATAATACCAACACACCACAAACCATACAACAACTAGAAACAAGACTATTATTTGGAAATTATCCAGAAGTTGTTGTAAATATTAATGATGAAAAAGAAAGATTAAAAACCTTAACCGATAGTTATTTATATAAAGATGTATTGATGTGGCAGGGCTTAAAAAAGCCTGAAAAAATAATTCAATTATTAAAAGTTTTAGCGTTGCAAATCGGCAGTGAAGTAAATTACAATGAACTAGGTAAGCAATTACAACTAAGCAATGACACTATTGAAAAATACATCGCAATTTTGGAGTTAACTTTTGTAATCTTTAGATTACCAAGCTACAGTACCAACTTAAAAAAAGAATTAACAAAAGGGAAAAAAATATACTTTTTTGATAATGGTATACGCAATGCACTCATAGGCGATTATAGACCTGTAGCCCTTAGGCAAGATGTGGGTGCACTCTGGGAAAACTATATCATTAGCGAACTTTGGAAAAAAAATAGTTACGACAATACCTATGGTACATTTTATTTTTGGCGTACGGCAGACCAGCAAGAAGTTGATTTGATTATTGATAAAAATGGAACACTACATACCTACGAAATAAAGTGGAACCCAAAGGCTAAAGCAAGGTTAAGCAAAACCTTTAGTGGCAATTATCCTAACGATGATTTTTCTGTAATACACAAAGAGAATTATTGGGAGCATTTGTCGTAATATCTAATATTTATAATAGTATTTGTATGAACTACTGATAGGATTTTCATCTGAGCAACAATAAAATATAAACAATAACATTATCAAAGTTGGTATCTACCTATTCCTATTTTCATAGTAAGGAATCTCATCATGAGCACTATTTCCCGTTTTCCTCACTTTTACTTTAAAAAAAGCCGATTCAGTATTCATGCGGGTTTGGGCTGATTTTTTTAAATTTTTGGGTGCCGATGTTGGTTAAATTATCTTTATGGGATGTTTATCCGTAGGAAAAATAATCCTAATGGTTCTATTACCATTCAAGTTGTAGATAAGAGCTCAGGTTCCTACCGAGTATTACAAAATTTTGGAGTTGCTAAAACAATCACTGAGCAAGAAAAGAAAATACGTGAAGCCAATTTATGGGTGAAACAGAAAACGGGTGTGAAGGATTTTGATTTTGGGGAAGAAGACAAACTTGTTGAATTATTTGTTAACAGTATTCAATCGTTAAAACGACAAGGTATTGAATTAGTTTTAGGTAAAATATTTGATGATATTGGTTTTAACCAAATTGCAGATCCTATTTTTAAGCAACTGGTTTTGTATCGTTTGGTTTATCCAAGTAGTAAGCTAAAAACAACAGAATATTTATATCGATATCATCAAATATATTGGGATGAAAATAAAATTTACAGATATTTAGGCAAGCTCTATAACAGCCAAAAAGAATTGGTACAACAAATTAGTTACAACCATACCTGTAATTTATTGGAATCGCATCCACAAATAGTGTTTTATGATGTTACTACTATTTATTTTGAAGTAGAGCAGGAAGATGAGTTAAGACGGCCTGGCTTTAGTAAAGATGGTAAACATCAAAATCCTCAAATTGTGTTGGGCCTTTTAGTGAGTAAAAATGGCTATCCATTAGCCTATAATATTTTTGAAGGTAAACAATTTGAAGGCCATACACTGTTGCCTGTGATTGATTTTTTTAAAAAAAAGTATCAACTTGAAAAACTGACTGTAGTGGCTGACGCAGGCTTATTATCTAACGAAAACATCAGATTACTTATAGAGCAACAATATGAATTTATTATTGGAGGTAGAATAAAAAACGAAGCCAAAAAATTACAAAATGAAATACTTGCAACAACATTTAAAAATGGAGATACAAAATTATTCTATAGATCTGATAATTTAAAGCTGCTTGTATCGTATTCAACAAAAAGGGCTACCAAAGATGCAATTAACAGAGAAAGAGGGCTAAGCCGACTAGAAAAACAATTAGGAAAAGGTCGTTTAACCAAGAACAACATCAACAATAAGGGCTACAATAAATATTTAAAACTAAGTGGTACATTAGACATAAGCATAGATTATGAAAAATATAAAGCCGATGCTAAATGGGATGGGTTAAAAGGATATGTTACCAATAGTACATTAAAAACAAACGAAATACTTGAAAATTATAATCAATTGTGGCAAATTGAAAAAGCATTTAGGATAGCTAAAACGGATTTAAAAGTACGCCCAATTTACCATCGCTTACCAAAACGTATAGAAGCGCATATTTGCTTAACCTTTGTAGCATATAAAGTATATAAAGAATTAGAAAGGCAATTAGAATTATTAAACGCTCCTTTCAAGGCTTCAAAAGTCATAGCAATTGCCGAAAGTATCTTTCAATTAGAAATTAAAACACCGCACTCAAATGAGATTATTAAAAGAACACTACTACTCAACGAAGAACAAAAAATAATAGCCAAAATTTTTAACTTTGGAAATTAGGGTGCCGATATGAGGAAGACAGGAGTTGGTATCTACCTATTCCTAATTTCATAGTAAGGAATCTCATCATGAGCACTATTTTCTTTCTGCTGCCAGTATGCGAGTGTAACAATATGCCCATCTGTTGTGCGCAACAATCTGCCAAAAATTGCATTGATACTGTTAAATGTATAATCTGTAACACCTACCGTAAATGTTTCGGGAGCTTGGGGTATTGCTGGGGTTGGGTCATTGGTTACTCCATCTTCTGAAGTTACGACCGCCACTGGCGCTCCCTTGGGTGGAGGAGAAGCAACAACTACCACCGCAAATTTATTGTGCTCTAATAATTTTTTTAAGAAAGCAACCCTATTAGCCGAAACATTTTTTTCTACTATGCCGCACTTCACTCCATCTAGTTCTTCAAATTCGTGATTTTTATTTATGGCCATTTGGTTAGGAGTTAAAAGTTGTAAGTATTAGGTTGTATGTTGACTATGCAAGGGATTGAATGTAATCGTATATCCAACTAAACAAACCTACAAAAATTATGCCCGCTGCACATATCAATAATGCAAATCTGGTTGCAGGTTGTACATTTATTTTTTCAATCGGCTGTTCATTTTTATCCATAAAAATTGCCCTTACTACTTTTAGATAATAGTACAAGGAAACAATCATGTTTAGTGCTGCAATGGTAATGAACATATAACTTGCATTGGAAGCACCAGCAGTTATCAAAAACAATTTACCAAAGAAACCAGCCGTTGGCGGTATACCAGCAAGCGAAAATAAAGACAAGGCCATTACCCAACTCAACAATGGATTTGTTTGATAAAGTCCTTTGTAATCATCAATCTTTTCTTTACCAGTTTGAGAGGCTATTGCTGCTGCTACACCAAAAGCAGCTAGATTGGAGAAAGTATAAATTAAAATAAAATATACAACAGATGTAGTTCCTGCTGCCCCATTGCTACTCATACCTACCATAATAAAACCTACTTGTGCTATAGAAGAAAAAGCAAGAAATCTTTTTATGTTTTGCTGGCGCAATGCAAAAAGATTTCCAATTATCATGGTAGCAATAGATAATAGCATGATCATGTTGTACCACAACCCTTCCATTGGTTGAAAGACTTTATACAACGTTGCCATAAAAATAAATGCTACCGAGCCTTTGGATATAACCGATAAAAAAGATGCAGCTGCAAATGGCGCACCTTCATATACATCCGCCGTCCATAAATGAAATGGAACAATAGATAATTTAAAAGCAAAAGCTGCAAATAAAAATACAAATACAACAATCATTAGTGGGCTTTGCTGAAGCAATGCGGGCATTTCTGTAAAACTGATGGTGCCGGTTACCCCATAAACTAAAGAAATACCAAACAATAAAATACCCGATGAAAAAGCCGATGATAAAATCATTTTCATGGCAGCTTCGGATGATGCTCTTTTTTCCAAATCGAAATTTACCATGGCGGCAACGGGAATGGTTGCCAATTCCAACGAAAGATAAAACAATAGAAAGTTTCCGCTAGATATCATCAAAAACATGCCAAGCAATGCAGACAACATCAGCATAAAGAACTCAGGCATGTGTTCGCTCTTTTTAAACCAATCTGCAAACAATAAGGATATAAGAAAAACACCTAGGCTCAGTATATTTTTTTGAAATACAATTAGTGGATTGCTGTAAAACATACCCCCAAACATACTTCCCGCTTCATTTAAGAAAAATCCGATAACCAAATTAGCTAATAATAAAACCTGAATGATGGTTAGCAACTTTTCATTACTCATCCCTTTGCCTATTTTTATAAACAAGAGGATAAATATGATGGCAGTAACCAACATTTCCGATTTCATTAAAGTAAAAAAATCATTCATTCAAAGGCTTTTATTTTATGATTGATATTTTTTGCATGATCAATTCTGCTGCAGGGTTTATTAAATTCGTTAACCAAAATGGTGCAAAGCCAATAGCAATTATTCCAAATAACAAAATAATTGCTGCTAACTTTTCGTTCCAAGTGGCATCTTGCAGGTTCTCATATCCAGCTTTTAATGGTCCCATGGCTGTCTTTCCAATAGCACGTAAAATATAAACCGCTGTTACTACAATAGACATACAGGCTGCAATAGTAGCTATACGATGGAAGCTGTCTGTATGTTCCCAAGAGCCTACAAAAATGGTCATTTCAGAAACAAAACCACTAAGGCCTGGTAAACCCAAAGAACAGAATCCCGCAATAAACAAAACCGTAGTAATAAACGGCATCACTTTAAGTAAGCCGCCCATTTCGTTTACTTGCTTTGTATGCGTTCGTTCATAAATCATTCCAATTACAGCAAAGAAAAGGGCCGTCATTAAGCCATGCGATACCATTTGCATTACAGCACCCGTTATGGCTGTTTTAGTAAGCATACCAATACCCAAAAAAATTAAACCACAATGACTCACCGAAGAATAGGCGTTTATATATTTTAAATCCTTCTGCATCATAGTGGCAAAAGCCCCATACAAAATGGCAATGGAAGAAAGTATGATAATGATATTCGCATATTCGATAGCACCCTCTGGCAAGAGACTCGTAGCTATACGAAGGCAACCATAAGAACCTAGTTTCATAGAAATACCCGCCAGAAACATAGACCCCGCTGTGGGTGCAGATGAATGCCCATCGGGCACCCAAGTATGAAATGGAAACAAAGCACCAAATACACCAAAGCCTACAAACAACAATGGAAAACAAATTTTTTGCACTTCTGTTGGTATGTGCAATTTTGATAAAACCATTAAATCAAAACTTTTTTCGGGGCTAGAAAAATAAACGCCCAACATACCAACCAATACCAATGCAGAGCCACCCATAAGCATCAAGGCAAGTTTATTGGCAGCGTATTCTTTTTTGCCGCTTCCCCAAATACCAATCAATAAATATTTTGGTATTACGGCTATTTCTAAAAAAAAGAAAAGTATAAATAAATCCAAGGAAATAAAAAAACCATAAGCACCAAGGCTTAATAAAATGAGTAAAAAATAGTACTCTTTGGTTTTATTGGTAATATTCCAAGAAACCAATACGCCGGCTACCACCACAAAAGCAGTGAGTAAAATCATGGCTACAGATATTCCATCTATGCCAATATGAAAACTGATATTCCAAGAAGGAAACCATTGATACTGCAACTCAAATAACATTTGGGAAATATTACCGCCTGCTCTTTCTTTGTTAAATGCGAATAATAAAACGAGTGACAATACAAACTGTACTGTAGCACCAGCCAAAGCAACCCATTTTACTTGCGCTGCATTTCGTACGAGCAAAATTGCTATAGCAGTAAGTAATGGCAATATGAGCAATAATGTTAGATTCATATTATAGTTAATTCAAAAAATTATTTCCACACATAAATAAATAAAGCAGCTAGGCCAATTATTCCTAATAAAAAGTAAAGCGCATAATATTGTACTTTACCAGACTGGTATCCTTTTATTTTTTCCGAAATCAATTGTGTTGTATTGCCTGTAAGGTTTATCATTCCATCTACTACATTTTTATCGAACCAAGCTGCAGGTTTTCCAATTAAATTAAACAGGATTTTTTGGGTGATGAAAATATACAATTCATCAAAATAAAATTTATGGTAAATAGCTTTGTAAACACCGTTTAAGGAAGCGGCCATTTTAGCCGGCTTATCATTTTCTTTTTTGTACAACCACATGGCCACAAAAATACCAAGCAACCCTATAAGCACAGGTGCTATAGAAAACTGCCAATGAAAATGGCTATCCAATACAGCTCCATCGGAACTTACAAAATGACCAAAAGGAATAAAGCCTGCAAGCAAAGCACCTCCTGCTAAAAGTACCAATGGAAACATCATGGCAAATCCACCTTCGCCATGGTGGTGAACCTCACCCCCCGCCCTATCCAAAAGAAAGGGAGCTTTGCCCCAAAAAATGCTAAAGTATAAACGGAACATATAAAAAGCGGTAAGCCCAGACGTAAAAAGTGCTATCCAATAAACTGCCCGATTGTGATTGTATGCTGCCAACAAAATTTCTTCTTTGCTAAAGAAACCTGCGAATGGTGGAACACCAGAAATGGCCAAGCAAGCAATTAAAAAACTAATATGCGTAATGGGTAAATATTTTCGCAAACCACCCATCTCTTTCATTTCGTTGCTATGGATATAATGTATAACGGCACCTGCCCCAAGGAACAACAATGCTTTAAACATAGCATGCGTAAACAAGTGAAACATAGAAGCTGTGTATCCTAATCCATTCTCGCCACCCAAACCAGAAATACCCAAGGCAAACATCATAAAACCGATTTGCGACATAGTGGAATATGCCAATACTCTTTTAATATCTGTTTGTGTGCAAGCGATGATGGCTGCAAACAAGGCAGAACCAACACCAACAACAGTAACTACATACAATGCAGCTGCACTCATGCTAAATACGGGGAATAATCTTGCTACTAAAAATACGCCTGCTACTACCATGGTTGCAGCATGTATCAATGCCGATACAGGAGTAGGACCTTCCATAGCATCGGGCAACCAAATATGCAAAGGCAACATGGCGCTCTTGCCTGCACCGCCAATAAATATTAATACCAAGCCCCAAGTTAAAGCGGTTATACCTATAAAAGATGCGCCCACTGCTGTTTTAAATTCAGCAGATTCTGGTGAAGTAAGCCTTTCTATTAAGGTATTAAAATCGAGTGTGTGCCCATAGAATGACAATACCAAAATGCCGATTAAAAACCCAAGGTCCGCAAATCGGGTTACAATAAAAGCTTTTTTACAGGCAGCTACAGCACTAGGTTTGTCGTAATAATAACCAATTAATAAGAAGGAAGATACGCCCACCAATTCCCAAAAAATATACATCTGAAAAATATTGGAAGAGATAACCAAACCCAACATTGAAAAAGTAAATAAACCTAGGAATGCATAGTAAGTTGCAAATCTTTCTTCGCCCTTCATGTATGCGAGGCTATAAATATGCACCATCAACGAAACTAATGTAACCAGCACAAGCATCATTACAGAAATAGGATCCAGCATGATACCCATATCTATTGAAACGCCTTTTGAAAATTCGAGCCAAGTAAATTTAAAAGGAAAAAGTTTTTGGAAAATGCCATTTACTTTTCCAAAGTCGAAAAAATAACCGTAAGCTGTATACAAAGCTATTGCTGTAGAAACCAATAATAAAACAGTACCAATAATACCTGCAGATTTATTAAAATATTTTCTACCAAATAACCCCAATAGAATGAACCCTACCAGTGGTAGCAATGGAATAAGTGCTATAGAAATTACATTTGGCATATTACTTTAAAATTAAAATTTTTCATTTATACACTATTTTCTTCAAGCCAATCTTCTCCATTTTCTTCCATCTAATGTGGAGAGATAGAGGGAGCCTAATATTTCAATTCCTCTGCTTTCTCCACATCTATTGACCCATGGCTACGATATAAATTTATTATAATGGCGATGGCTACGGCGGCCTCTGCAGCTGCAATGGCTATTACAAAAATCACAAAGAATAAACCATCCATTTTATTTGGCCATAGATATTTATTGAAAGCAATAAAATTGATATTTACACTGTTTAAAATAAGCTCTATGCTCATAAGCATGGTTACCAAATTTCGTCTGGTGAAAAACCCAAACATACCAATGAAGAATAAAGCCGCACTGATAAATAACAAATGATATAATCCTGGTTCTAGCATAATTTTTGTTTCACGCAACGACGCAATGATTGCAATATTTTTTTTCACACAGCGATACAAAGATTACAACGATACAAAGTATAAAAATTCTTAGTGCAACATGTGTCTTCTTTGTGCCTTTGTGGTTCAAAATTATTGTTTAATAATATTCTCTTCTGGTTTGCTACGCAAGGCTATTACAATACAGCCTACCAATGCTGCTAATAATAGTATACTCACTACTTCAAAAGGCAATGCATAACCATCATCATCTACTCCTAGCATTTTATTTCCAATATTTGCAACTGTTGGTTGCAAAGCCTGCATTGTATTACCAATAAATGTGTGTTGATATACTTGCAGCATTACCAATGCAAAGCCACAAAAGGCTGCCAATGCGGCAAATAATTGTCTACCCATTTTTTGCTTGGGCAATAAATCTCCCGCTTGCTGGGTAAGAAAAATGGAGAAAATGATTAGTACCGTTATGCCCCCAACATACACCACAATTTGTACTGCTGCTATAAAATCATATTGCATCCAAAAATACAATCCTGCTACTCCTATTAAAGTAAATAGTAAAAATATAGCTGCCCGAAATATTTGCCTAGTAGTTACAGCAAGTACTGCACTTACCAAAGTAAATGCAGCAAGCAAATAAAATATGATGGTAGATCCGTTCATAAGGCCCCCCCACCCCCCACAGGGGGGATTTTTAGTTTCTTAATATTGTTAATTCTTTTTATCAATTTTAATTTTTTATTCTTTTTATAAATAATCAGCTTTCCGTTACACTTTTGGAGGAATGATGGGCTAATCCCTTTTCGAATACGTAAAGGGGCTTTTACTCAATACCCTCCATAATTTTAGAATCGGGGTTATTTAAAACTTTTGTCAATTTACTCCTATCAAAAACACTGTGTTCAAATGTTTGTGCCATTACAATTGCATCCGAAGGGCAAGCAATGATACATAAATTACACATGGTGCACAATTCTAAATGATACACCAATTTATCAATCGCTTTTTTCTTTTTACCTTCTGGTGTAATATCAAATTTTGTAACCACTTTTATGGTACCATTTGGGCAAGCAAGTTCGCAAGCGGTACAACCTGTACATCGATGTTCATTTTTCTCATCATGCGGCATTACCACTTCCCCCTTAAAACGATCTGGTAAAACCATCGTATGTCTATTGTCCGGATACTCTTGTGTAATGATTTCTTTGTGGTGCGTAAAATAATAGCCGGTACGCCTCATACCTACCAACAAAGATTTGATACCACTATAGACTTCTTTTATGTATTTTACTATAAACATATTTATTTACCTGTGTTTATCTTTCTAATCCTTATCGTTGGTTTTCTAATTTTTATTTTACAATATATTTATAAATCTGTCCGCATCCTACTAATATATATTATCCGTGTTCAGCCTTAAAAATGCCAACCCAAAATAGCCATTGCTGTTGCCAATAATAAATTAAACATACTAATAGGCAATAAATATTTCCATTCTAAATTTAACAATTGGTCTATTCTCAATCTTGGGAAAGTCCACCTAAACCACATGATTAAAAATATAAGGAAAAATGTTTTTCCAAAAAACCATATGCTGGAGGGTATATAATCCATTACATGATTAAACGATTGCCAGCTACCAATATGAAATGGCATCCATCCTCCTAAAAACAAGGTAGCACCAATGGCACATACAATAAATACATTTATATATTCTGCCAAAAAGAACAATGCAAATTTCATCCCCGAATATTCTGTATGAAAGCCTGCTGTTAATTCAGATTCTGCTTCTGCCAAATCGAATGGAGCCCTATTTGTTTCTGCTGTTACTGCTATAATAAAAATTACAAATGAAATAATTGCTGGAATATGCCCTTTAAAAATCCACCAGCCGTTTGCTTGCGAATGAATAATATCAGTAAGGTTTAGACTGCCTGTAAAAACTACAATGGTAAGAATTGCAAATCCTGCAGACAATTCATAGCTCACAATTTGTGCACCGCTTCGCATGGCTCCCATTAAGGAATATTTATTGTTGCTAGCCCAGCCAGCCATTAAAATACTAATGACCATAATAGAAGACACAGCAGAAATATATAATACACCTATGTTTAAATCCCACAATTGAAAGTCTTTGGCGAAAGCAATTGGCGCCATCAGCAACATGGCTACCATCATGGCAATAAAAGGAGCAAAATTGAATAAAAATTTATCCGCACCATTTGGTGTTAGTCCCTCTTTAACCAATAATTTTAAGGTGTCGGCCATTGATTGAAGCAATCCTTTTGGACCCACCCGATTGGGGCCAAGTCTAATTTGCATCCATGCCGCTACTCTTCTTTCCATGAGTACAAGCACCAAACCAAGTGCTGCAAACAAACCGATTACACATACCCCTGCAATTACCATTTCTATAATCATTACCCAGGTTGGACTAAATGATTCAGTCAACCATTGATGAATTGCAGTTGATATGTTTGATAAACTCCACATTTATTATTAATCGTTTTTTTATTATTCGTAGGTGAGAATTATGAGTTAGGAGTTAGGAATTGTTAACGAACTGCATTCCACAATCGTCATTACAAATTCTAAATTCCTTACTACAAATTCATCATTCCTCATTCATCATCCCTCATTCATCATTTTACCTATCAATATCCGGTATAACCAAATCCAGTGTTCCCATCATTGCGACCAAATCACCCAACTTGCTTCCTCTTGCCATTTTATCCAATGCCGAAAGATTGGAAAACCCTGGCGAGCGAAACTTTATTCTATAAGGTGTAGTTCCACCTTCACTCACAATATACACGCCCAATTCGCCCCGAGCTGTTTCTACCCTTGTGTAAAATTCTCCTTTAGGCAATTTTAAAACCACTTTTGTTTTGGCCAAAAATTCTCCCTCGGGAATATTATCTATCAATTGTTCGATGATGCTTACAGATTGCTTCATCTCCCTTATGCGAACCATATATCTTGCAAATGAATCACCCGCTGTTTCCAATACTTGTTCAAATTGTACTTGGTCATAAATACCATAAGGATACAATTTTCTAATATCACAATTTACGCCGCTTCCCCTTGCAGCTGGGCCACTCATGCCATAAGAAATAGCATCTTCTGCAGAAATGTAGCCTACCCCTTTCATTCTATTTTGAAAAATAATATTTCCGGTAACCATTTGGTCATATTCATCTATTTTAGATTTGTATAAACTTATAAAGTCCCTTACTCTTTTTTGAAAATTGGGATGTATATCTTGCATCAAGCCACCTGGTACAATGTAATTCATGGTAAGTCTTGCACCGCAAGTTTCTTCCATAATATCATTTATAGATTCTCTTTCTCTAAAAGCATGAAAGAATGGTGTGAATGCACCCAAATCCATTGCCATAGCGCCCCACCACAATTCGTGTGAAGC
This sequence comes from Ferruginibacter sp., assembly GCA_031380515.1. GTDB lineage: Bacteria > Bacteroidota > Bacteroidia > Chitinophagales > Chitinophagaceae > Ferruginibacter. The sequence goes on from JANNGD010000246.1 coordinate 21,989, forward strand.
AATTCTTGTAAGCTCATCTAGTAGAACCCTCACATATTCTGCTCTAGGAGGCACCTCTACTTGCAATCCTTTTTCTACCACCAGTGCACAAGCATGGTTATTGATGTGCGAAGAAAGATAATCCATCCTACTGGTTACATAACTAAATTGCCTGTAAGTTAAACTCTCACACATTTTTTCGATAGATCTATGAATATACCCGAGGTGTGGTTCTACTTTTTTAATTGTTTCGCCATTTAAGGTAATTACCAAATGCAACACGCCATGCGTTGCAGGATGTTGTGGTCCTACATTGATTATTAAATCACCAGCCCCCCCACCCCCCGAAGGGGGGATTTGCGAACTTTCATTTAATATTTCATCTTCTCTTATCATTAACTTTTTTACTTGTTCAATTTTTACTTAGTTTTTTCAATCTTCCTACTGATCTTCTCCTTTTCCCTTCCCCTTTGGGGAAGGATAGGATGGGGCTTTCTCCTTTTCCCTTTCCGCCGCTTGGCGGAAGGATAGGTGGGGCTTTATAGTTTTATCATATTTATAGGATCTTCAAAATCTTTCCTCAAAGGATTCTTACCTTCCCAACCATCGGGCAAAATCAACAAACGAAGATCTGGGTGATTCAAAAAATTTACACCGAACATTTCATATACTTCTCTTTCATGAAAATTAGCTGTTTGCCAGATATGACTTACTGTTTCTATTTCAGGAACTTGAATATCCAAATTTGATTTTACTACAATATTGTGGCGGTACTTTGTAGAACTAAGGTGGTAAACCATGGTAAGATGGGTTTTCCAATCTATGCAAGTAAGACAAAATAAATAATCGAAAAACAACGATTCATCTTGCCGAAGTTGTGTAGCAAAAGAAAGCCAGTCATTAGGATCAATTACAATATTGAGCCACTCGCCTCCTTCTTCAAAAGTGGCAGCAGGCAACAACGCAGTTATCTTGGTTTCCAATTCTTCTGTTTCCATAATTCTAATAAAATACAAAAATTATCCTTCCTTTATTTGTTCCCTTGTAAGTCCGGCTTTTATTTTTTGTTGTAAGCTTAGCAATGCATGTATCAAAGCCTCTGGCCTTGGTGGGCAGCCTGCTACATATACATCTACTGGTATTACATGATCTGCTCCTTTTACTACAGAATAAGTGTTGTAAAAAAATGGACCTCCGCTAATGGCACAGGCTCCCATGGCAATTACATATTTGGGGTCAGCCATTTGGTCGTATAATCTTTTTAAAACTGGCGCCATTTTATTTACAATAGTTCCAGCAATAATAATCACATCTGCTTGCCTAGGCGAAGCACGTGCCACTTCAAAACCAAATCTAGAAAAATCATATTTTGCACCTGCTACCGACATATATTCTATTCCACAACAGCTTGTAGCAAAAGTGAGCGGCCACAAAGAATTAGACCTTGCCCAGTTTATTACATCATCCAATTTACTTAGCATGATACCTCCACCTGCAGTCGGGTGTACCTCACCAGGAAAAGAGCTTTCTAAACTACTCGTAATGGGAGTACTTTTAGAAGTATGTATATCTTTTATAAAGTCGCTCATATCGTTAAAGTCATTTTTTATGTATGATTTATCGCTTTCATCTTCTACATTTCCTCCTCCTGTGGAGGAGATAGAGGAGGCCTTACATCCATTTCAACGCACCTTTTTTGTGTGCATATAAAAATCCTATAAATAAAATAAAAAAGAAAATTACAATTTCTACCAGCGCCATCCAACCAGCGCTCTTGGCTACAACGGCCCATGGAAAAAGGAAAATTAATTCCACATCAAAAATTAAAAATATCAAAGCAAATAAATAGTAGCCTACATTTAATTGAATCCACGTTTTACCGGTAGTAGGTATACCGCATTCATAAGGTTCCCCTTTCTGGGGGTTTTTAGTAGATTTTGTTACCAGCTTAGAAATTAGGATTGCTATAGTGGAAAAAGATAATGCTGCAATTATCAAAACAATCATGGAAGATGCGCCCATAGAAAACTTATTTATGAATAACTGAAATATTAAAGCTACAAGATAATAAATAAATGTTTACAACGAAAGCTAAATGTAAAAACTATATATCATTCATAAAAATGAGATTAATCATATTTTACTTGAAGAAGCAAAATTAAAAACTACCCATATATTTCTGTATGAACAGCTTTTTTATCATACCCTAAATCCATGATTCTCTTTTTGGCTTCATCTACCATGCCTCGCCACCCACACAAATAGAAATTAGCTGGCTTCACTATTTTATGTTCGGGGTTATCTTCATCTACCATCATATTATCTCTACAAATATCTTCATATACTTGGTGCACATACCCTATTCTTACCAAGTGATCATAATTACCTGGCTCCTCCCTTGAGTAGGCTGTATAAAAGTGAAAGTCAGCGTCTTTTCGCATCAAATCCTTCATTTCATTTGCATACAATGCATCGCCAAATTTGCGGCAGCCAAAGATTAAATGAATTTTTTGGTGTGGAATATTGTTATGAATAATATGATTTACCATGCTTCTAAATGGTGCAATACCCGTTCCCGTACAAATTAAGAAAAGATCATTCTCCATTTTTTCTGGCAAGGTAAAAACCCCCACAGCACCACGGAAAGTAATTTCAGCACCAACTTTTACTTCATTAAATAAATAATTGGTACCAGCGCCTTCATCCAATAACACAATACAAAGTTCAAATACGTTTGTACCATCTGGCATGCTCGCTATGGAATAACTGCGCCAACGCTTGTTTGGCTTTTCGTTTATCGGGAGGTCGAGCGTAACGAATTGCCCCGGCTTAAAATCAAATTTTTCTAATTCGGGTATCTGTATAAAAAATCGTTTTGTATTGCTCGTTTGGTCTTCTATATTAATAACCTTTCCTATACGCCAGGGTGTAAGTGCCATAAAATTTGTTTAAGCATAAAAAATCTTACGCTAAAATAGTCATTAATTAGAGTTGTATTAATATATTTCAAATAGAATTTATGTTCTTCTACAAATAATTGATTGCTATATTTGCACTAGAATGAATGCCGATGTGTTGATGAGTATGTACAAAAATGACCCCCGCATTTTTAAAATTGCGGATGGAATCTCATTGTCCAAACCGCAGCAATTTCACTTAACCGGCCTAAATGGTAGTATATCACAGTTTGTTGTAGCGTCGGTACTTGCGCACCCTGCCACCTCGCAAACCAATCAGCTCGTTATTTTAAGAGATGCCGAAGAAGCCGCTTATTTTCACAATACTTTGGAGAATATTACCAATGCATTGGATATATTTTATTTTCCGTCTTCTTTTAAAAATAAAAAAAACTACCAATTACTCAATAGCAGCCATGTAATGCTTCGTACCGAGGCTTTAACAAAGTTGACCCAAGCAAAAACGCTTTCGCAAGCGAAGAAAATAATCGTTACCTATCCAGAAGCGCTGTTTGAAAAAGTAGTTCTTTCCAAAACACTTTCGGAAAATATCATTAGCATAAAACAAGCCGAGGTATTGGATGTAAACTCGATGCTACAACGATTTATTGAGCATGGTTTTACTAAAACAGATTTTGTATATGAACCTGGGCAATTTGCCATCCGTGGTGGTATCTTGGACATTTATTCTTTTGGCAATGAAAAACCATACCGCATAGAGTTGTTTGGAAATGAAGTGGACAGTATTCGAATATTTGATCCTGAAACCCAATTAAGCGAGCGAAAATTATTACAGGTAAATATTATTCCGAATGTAGAAACCCAATTTGAAACAGGCCAAAAAGTTTCGTTGCTGGAGTTTCTGCCGGAGAATACTGTTGTTTGGATGGAAGATTGGGAATTCATTAAAGAAAAAATAGAAGATGAAGCAGAGGGCGTTGCTATTTTTACTTTTAAAGAAATAGAAGAAACTAATACAGATACGCTGTACATAAAAGAAAAAAATGCCGATGATTTTGTAAGCATCGAAACATTGGAGCAAGAAATAAAGCAACGGCACATAATTGAAATAGGAAAGTACAGTTATTTTGGAAATGGTAAAAAGGACGACAGACAACTGACAACGGACAACACAGCACCCCAAACGAGAAACGACAAACGAATATCGAAAAACGAACAACAAACAGAAAACAACAAACAGAAAACCACAAACAATAAACAACAAACAATCTTCAGTACTAAACCCCAACCCTCCTTCAATCGTCAATTTGATTTATTAATTAAAGACTTACAGGCTTACGAAAAACAAGATTACAATATTTTCATTTTTGCTGATAATGCCAAACAATTGGAAAGGCTTCACAGCATTTTTACCGACTTAAAGGCTGAGATACAGGTAACGCCCATTCCGTTTTCTATACACGAGGGTTTTATAGACAATGATTTAAAAATTGTTTGTTATACCGATCACCAGATTTTTCAACGCTACCATAAGTATAAAGTAAAACAAGCTTTTAGTAAAAACAAAGCACTTACATTAAAAACCTTGCGGGAACTACAACCCGGCGACTATGTAAGCCATATAGACCATGGAGTAGGCGTGTACAGTGGATTACAAAAGATAGATGCCAATGGCAAAATGCAGGAAGCCGTGCGCATACAATACAAAGACGGCGATTTGTTGTATGTAAATATTTCGTCGCTGCACAAAATAAGCAAGTACAGCGGCAAAGAAGGCAGCATACCCAAAATGAATAAACTGGGCAGCGATGTGTGGGCAAAACTAAAAGACAAAACAAAAAAACAGGTAAAAGATATTGCTACCGACCTTATAAAATTATATGCACAACGAAAAAGTTTAGAAGGATTTGCACATAGCCCCGATAATTATATGCAAACAGAATTGGAAGCCAGTTTTATTTATGAAGATACGCCTGACCAAGCCAAGGCAAGTGAAGATGTAAAACGAGATATGGAAAAACCACAACCCATGGACAGGTTGGTGTGTGGCGATGTGGGTTTTGGTAAGACAGAAATTGCCATACGTGCTGCTTTTAAAACAGTATGTGATGGTAAGCAAGCTGCCATACTAGTGCCTACGACCATATTGGCTTATCAGCATTACAAAACGATTAGTGATCGATTAAAAGATTTTCCAGTAACAGTGGATTTTATTAATCGTTTTAAAACTGCCAAACAAAAAAAGGAAACATTTGCAAAATTAAAAGAAGGAAAAATTGACATCATTATTGGTACCCATGGTTTGTTGGGCAAAGATGTAAATTTTAAGAACCTCGGCATCATGATCATTGATGAAGAGCAAAAATTTGGCGTAGCAGCAAAAGAAAAATTAAAGACATTAAGAACTACGGTGGATTCACTGACATTGACAGCAACACCTATTCCGAGAACTTTACAATTTAGTTTGATGGGTGCAAGAGATTTAAGCATCATCAATACGCCTCCACCAAACAGGCAACCCATACAAACAGAAGTGGCCGTTTTTAATGAAGACAATATAAGAGACATTATTTATTATGAAGTAGAAAGAGGCGGGCAGGTTTTTTTCATACACAACCGAGTAAAAGACTTGGCACAAATGAAAAGTTTGATACAAGGTTTGTGCCCCGACATTAGCATCGCATTTGCACATGGACAAATGGAAGGCGATAAGTTGGAAGATACCATTTTGGATTTTATGGATAAGAAATACGATGTATTGGTTTGTACAAACATTGTAGAAAGTGGTGTTGATATTCCAAACGTGAACACGATCATTGTAAACAATGCACACCAGTTTGGCTTAAGCGATTTGCACCAGTTGCGTGGGCGTGTGGGCCGTAGCAATAAAAAAGCATTCTGTTATTTACTTGCTCCACCTATGAGCACCCTACCCACAGACAGCAGGAAAAGATTGAGCACACTCGAACAGTACAGTGACCTAGGCAGCGGTTTCCAGATTGCCATGCGTGACCTTGATATACGTGGGGCTGGCAATATGCTCGGTGGCGAGCAAAGTGGTTTTATTGCAGAAATTGGTTTTGAAATGTATCAAAAAATATTGGACGAAGCGGTAAAAGAACTTAAGCGAAATGAGTTTAGGGATTTGTTTAAAGAAGAGATACAACAACAAGATGATTTTGTAAAGGATTGTTCTATAGATACCGATTTGGAAATTCTGATACCCGATAGTTATGTAGAAAGTATTACAGAAAGATTATCGCTTTATAGCCGACTGGACAATTGTGATACCGAAGAAGACCTAGTAGCTTTTCATGCAGAAATGCAAGATCGTTTTGGGCCCATAGCTGCACCCGTGGAAGATTTATTTACAACAGTGCGTTGTCGCAAACTGGCAGTGGAACTTGGCTTTGAGCGCATGTTCCTTAAGAATGATGGGCTCAAATGTTTCTTTGTTTCCAATCCCGATTCTCCATACTTCCAAAGCGAAACATTCAATAAGGTATTGTTGTTTTTACAAAACGGCACCAACAAAGCAAAACTAAAACAAGTAGGCAAAAACGGTATTTTGGTAGTAGAAGATATAAAATCGATGAGTGATATACATCGTTTTTTAACGAAGGCAATGGTTTATCAGAAGTAGAAAAATTATAATTTAATTAATTTCTATCTTTTTAATGAGGGCTTTGCAATAAACTCAATTTTAAGTAAACAATCTGGCACAAAATCAATTAAGATTAAATAACATCACTACATACTTTAAGGTAACTATATAAAAAACCTTGTTTTAAATGAATATATTTAGGTATTGCAGCATATTAAAAGAAAGTTATAGCATGAAAATCATAAAATTTATCATTATCGCAAGCCTAATGGCTTCCTGTAATACTAAGCAAACAGCTTCTGAAAAGACTAACCCAACAGAAGCAGAAACGAAAACTTCTTCTCCAATTAATTGCTATAGCTACGCCAGCCCTTCCGATACAGTTACGTTAAAGCTCATTCACATTGGAAATTCAATTACGGGCACTTTGGTATACAGTTTAAAAGAAAAAGACAAAAATAAAGGCACTTTACTAGGAAACATGAGTGGCGATATGTTGACAGCAGATTATACATTTATGTCTGAAGGAATACAATCTACTAGAAAAGTGGCTTTTAAAAAAGATGGGAATTCATTTGTTGAAGGATATGGAGATTTAACAAATGTTGACTCGTTGAAGTTTAATAGCTCAATGAAATTAGTAGAAGTTGATTGTAAATAAAATAAAACCCATGAACTACTTCAATCCAAAAACAGCAGTAGAGGTTTATTAAAAGGGCTGCCAACCCTGATTCTCCATACTTCCAAAGCGAGACATTTAATAAAGTATTGCTGTTTTTACAAAACTGCACCAACAAAGCCAAACTAAAACAAGTAGGCAAAAACGGCATTTTGGTAGTAGAAGATATAAAATCGATGAGTGATATGCATCGTTTTTTAATGAGGGCAATGGTTTATCAGAAGTAGAAGAAATATAATTTTTGTTACTATTTTTCCAATCAGATTAACATGATATCAAATATTGGCTACATCAAAAAACCATACGCTCTGGCTTTACCAGAACCTAATTCATTTTCAAATTTATCTATTTCTGTTTGCAAATATTTTTCATATTGTACATACATAAATTTTCTAAAAATACTAATATCCTCTTTTTGCCTTGTTTCTTGCAAGGCTTCAAAATATAAAGCTTTATGTTCTTTAAAAACAATAGCCATTGGCAAACTAAAAATGAGTTGTATATAATTCATCAATAATCTACTCGTTCTGCCATTGCCATCGTAAAAAGGATGTATGGTTACCAATTCAAAATGTACATCAAAAGATAAATTTAATTTGGCTTCAATAGTTTGAGCGTCTTTAAGCTTTTCATTTACTTTTTCGGAAAGCTCTTTTACCAGTCTTTCTACTTTATCAAAATTTACAAAATAACTATTACCAGCACTCACATTACCTTTCCTATACATTCCTTTACTGGCATCAATTTCACCAAAAATGGTTTGGTAAACATTGCCTGTATTATTTAAAGCGCTGGCATTTACTTCACAAATAAATTGAGGTGAAAATGTTGCTTTACTTTTTGCAGCACTGATAATAAATTGCAATGCTTTAAAATGATCTTGCACCATAAGGCTGTGCAGGAGCGGTTTTCCAGCAGGTGTTATGCCTTCATCAAGTAAAAGCCTTGTTTCTACTTCGGTTAGCGTACTTCCTTCGATGGTTAAGAGTGATGTGTAATAGCATACTGATAAAACTTTTCAAAATCCAACACAGCCCATAAATTCAACGAATGAATTTATCCAATAATTCAACTATGTCAGCATTGCTTTTCACAATATTAATTTGAAATAATTATTACAGCCATTTACCCAATCAACTTTTCCACCAATTCCTTCACTTCACTTAATGCTATTCTTTCCTGCCGCATATCATCTCTATATCGTATCGTAACCGTATTGTCTTCTTTGGTTTGATGATCAATAGTTACACAAAAAGGCGTACCAATTGCATCCATTCTTCTATAACGCCTACCTATGGTATCTTTATCTTCATAAAAACAATGAAAACTTTGTCTGCACTCGTTCATCAGCTCTTTTGCAATTTCGGGCAAGCCATCTTTTTTTACCAATGGCAATATAGCCAACTTGGTAGGAGCAAGTTTTGCAGGTATTTTTAAAACCACACGGCTATCTTCGGTACCATCTTCTTTTGTCCATTTTTCGTCTTGGTATGCAAGGCTAAGTACGGTCAAAAACAAACGATCCAATCCTACAGAAGTTTCTACCACATAAGGTGTGTAGTTTCCATAAGCTTTACCTTCTTCGTCTAAATCATTGTCAAAATATTGAATTTTCTTTTTGCTAAAAGTTGCATGCTGTGTTAAATCATAATCTGTACGGCTGTGTATACCTTCTAATTCTTTCCAACCAAATGGAAATTCAAATTCAATATCCAAAGCCATATCAGCATAAAATGCCAACTTCACGTGATCGTGAAAACGCAATTTTTCTGCAGGGATACCAATGCTTTCGTGCCATTTTTTGCGCTCGTCTTTCCAATAATTGTACCACTCCATTTGTGAGCCGGGGCGTATAAAAAATTGCATTTCCATTTGTTCAAATTCCCGCATCCTAAATATAAACTGGCGAGCTACAATTTCATTTCTAAATGCCTTACCCGTTTGTGCAATACCAAAGGGAATTTTCATACGGCCACTTTTTTGCACATTTAGAAAGTTTACAAAAATACCTTGAGCTGTTTCGGGGCGCAGGTAAATAGTATCTGCCTCATCTGCCAATGCACCAATTTTTGTATTAAACATCAGGTTGAATTCCCTAATATCTGTCCAATTACAGGTTTTGCTAATGGAACATTTTATGTTATTGTCTACAATCAAATTCTTTAATCCATCATAATCATTAGCAGCAATAAAAGCATCCATTTTCTCCAAAAGTTCTTTTGCTAACTGCTCATTGCTTTCTGCCAACTGTTCTGCATGTCCTTCTATCAAATGATCTACCCTGTATCTTTTGTTGCTGTCCTTGTTATCTATCATAGGGTCGCTAAAACTATCCACATGCCCGCTCGCTTTCCATACGGTAGGGTGCATAAAAATAGCCGCATCAATGCCTACGATATTGTTCTCGTTTAGCTGTGTCATGCTTTTCCACCAAGCATCCCGTAAGTTTTTTTTGAGTTGAGCACCCATTTGCCCATAATCATACACCGCCGCGAGCCCATCGTATAGCTCACTGCTTTGAAAAATATAACCGTACTCTTTACAATGAGAAATTATCTCTGCGAAATTGTTTGCTTCATTTGCCATAGCTGCAAATATAAAGATAGATTTTGGGTACATAAAAAAAGCTCTGCTTTTTTTATGTACCCTGCTAGGGAAATAGCTATAGGCTACATTGTTGCAGCTTGCCCCTATGCTTGCGTAGGGGTCGCACATTTCATCGGCATACCATTTTTCAACTTTTATAGAAGCGGAGCATGAGAAGTAACCAAAAAAGTTGCCAATCTTTAAAAGTTGGTACCCCTATTTGGCTGAATACTATTAAGATTTACAAATGCCTCAAATAATAATCCGGATTATCTAAAAATGTTTTGGTAATTCGATAATGATCGGTTTCTGTATATTCCACTGGTTTCATCGAGTCTTCTTGTATTTCGTATATACTTGCGCCTGGTATTCCCATGAGTATGGGCGAGTGGGTGGCTATGATAAACTGGGCATTTTTCCCTTTTACAATTTCTAATATTAAAGACATAAGCGACAATTGTTTTAGCGGCGATAGTGCCGCCTCGGGCTCATCTAATAAAAAAATGCCTTTATCACCTATGCGGGTTTGCAGTATTTTTAAAAACGCTTCACCATGCGAAAAAGCTTGCATGTTTTCTCCATAATTTTTACGCATGTTGTGCAAACTAAAATTGGCGCTTTGCTTCATTTTATCAATAATGCTATCATCAACTTTACCCTTTAGTTCGCTTAATTGACCTGCTAGTTTTTTATTTTCATTCTCTACAGAGTTTACAAAATCACTAAAATCCTCTGCCCTAAAAAAGAACCCTTTGTGTGTTTCTCTTTTCCAATCTATTTCCAAAAAAGGTTCTATGCTTTCCGCCGCATCAAAACCTTCCCGACTATGAAATTTTATGCCGCCTCCAATCAATGGAAAATTAAGTTTGTATGCAATGCTTTCGAGCAGGGTAGATTTGCCGCTACCATTATCGCCTACAAAAATGGTTACTTTATTATTGAGCACTATATCTTTTGCAAATTGTACAGCAGGAATATTAAAAGGAAAAGGATTTTGCTTTTCGGTGTTTATGGAGAATGAGTGGATGAAGGGCATGGTTACTTTAATTTTACAGGCCAGTAGTAATTTTGAATAATACAAGAATCTTGGGCTAAACTTTCTCCTGAATTAAAATCAATAAAATAAATTTTATCTCTTTTATCTTTTTGCAATGCAAGTATTCCTTCCTCATCATAAGAATATAGATTAAAAGTTGCTCTAGTACTGCCAGGTACCAGCGTACAAAAGTCGCCATTATTAAAATTTAAAAAATCTAAATGCTTATCACCATCAATATCTCCAAAAAGAAAAATATGGCCAAACCGACAAGAACTAAAAGTATTAAGTTTTTTGCTTTTGAAGCTGTACATACATTGGTAATAAATATTGTCAACTGACCCTCCAGTGTGAGGTAATTTTGCATCAAGATAATAATATTTATTTCCATTAAACGAGAAATATCTAAATGATCTTTCATTAAAAATTAAGATATCTTCTTGTGATTCATCTATACCATTCCACTTATAATTCTTAACAACTTTTCCATTAAAAGTAATTTTCTGCGACTCGTGATCTCCAAAATAATACACTGAAATAATATGTAGGTCTTGGTTTTTATAGGTATCAATTCTCACCTTGGTTTTTTGATTAATATTTACTGAATGTGAAAGTGTTTCTCTATTTAATAAAGAGATATCTTTTTTACTAATATTATTTTTAATAAAGTCAATTAAGTGAGTCTTACGGGATACAGTTTCAAGGCTATCAATTTTTTCTGGAATGTAACCTTTAAAATAACCCGAATCATCTTCTGTATTTCTTGGGAAACTAACTGTATCATTGTAATTAATTTTTACATCTAAATAATTCTCTATTATAGGAATTTTTACTTCTTCCTTTTCATTTGTACTTATTTTTTCTGACTTATCACTTTTGCAGGAATAAAATATAAAAACCAATAATGATATCTTTAAAATTTTGAAAAGCATAAATTTTTGTGCTCCGCACATTTAATGTCCTATATTGCAATATCTAAAACAATAGTAAATTACGTATATTATAACAAATTAGTCTAAGATAATTTTGTTATTAATTACAGATTAGAATTGCTTAACAATCCGGCATGTTACTCACTTAATCAATCCCCAAATCACTCGTCAAGCTTTTATCTGGGCTAATGTCTTTCATTTTTACCCCAACTAAGTCTACTAATATTTGATTAATGGTCTGTTCTATTTCATGAGGGATGTAATCATTTTTTTTCTTTTTTACAATATCATACAAACTAAAGACTGTAGTTAATTTTTCCGCTTCATTATCTCCAATTATAATATCAAATTTTCTCTCTAATGTTACCAATAGCTCAACTGAATCTAATCCCATAAATTATTTTTTGTTTTCAATTTACAACATTAATCTATCAACTCTGCTTCTTGAAAATTCCTTTTTGCAGAACAAAACAACCCACTTGCAGAATTGAATTGCTTATAGCATTCTGTTTGGCTATTTTTATTTTATTAAAATATTGCAATGCAAGTAAACACACTCGAAACAATCAATCTCTCCTATAAATATTCACTCAAAGAAAATATTTTAACCAATATAAACCTTCAGGTACCTACTGGTGCCATTTATGGCTTTCTTGGCCCAAACGGTGCCGGCAAAACTACCACCCTTAGGTTGGTATTGGGCTTGTTAAAAAAACAAGAGGGGCAAATTTCCATTTTTGGCAACCCATTTAAAGAAAACCGTGTAAGGGTATTACAAAAAATAGGCTCTCTTATTGAAAGTCCTTCTTTGTATGGGCATCTTACTGCCACTGAAAATTTGGCGGTTTTGCAAAAAATTTATCAATGCCCAATGGAGAGAATAGCAACCGTATTGCAATTAGTAGGTTTGCAAAATACCGGGAATAAAAAGGCCGGTAAATTTTCCTTAGGTATGAAACAGCGGCTAAGCATTGCCATTGCCTTATTACACGGTCCATCTTTACTTATATTGGACGAACCTAGCAATGGCTTAGATCCAAATGGCATAGTAGAAATGAGGGAATTGCTCATACGCTTAAACAAAGAGGAAGGTATCACCATTATCCTTTCAAGCCATCTATTATCCGAAATAGAAAAGTTGGTTACCCATGTGGGCATCATCAACAAGGGAAAAATGATGTTTCAAGGTACCATGAATGAGCTAAAAGAAAAACAGCAACAATCATTATCTGTAATATTGGAAACAAATGATACTAACCTCGCTTGCAAAATAATTTCGGAGCATGGGTTGAGGTATGTTTTAAAAGATGAACAGATAATCTTACCCGCATTGCCCAAAGATACCATTGCATTATTGAACAAGGCTTTGGTGAATAGGAATGTGGAAGTGTATGGTATATCCATCATAAAAAATGACTTGGAAAATATATTTATGGACCTTATTAAAAACTAATATTATGATCTTATCATTTGTGCACAGTTTTCAAAGTGAATGGCTAAAAAAGAAACGCAGTTTATCTTCTTGGCTGGTAATTATAGGCGCATTTTTTATACCTGTAATCATAATCATTTACAAACTGGTGCATTACAAAAATTTAGCTACAACCTATACCAAACCTAATTTTTGGGTGGAGCTTTGGCAAAACTCTTGGGAAACGATGGCACTTTTTTTATTGCCGGTAGGTGTTGTACTTGCTACCAGTTTAATAACACAACTGGAATATAAAAACAATACTTGGAAACAATTGCATACTTCTCCGCAGCGGCTAACTACCATTTTCTTTTCGAAACTTGCCATATTGCTAGTTATGGTATTGCAGTTTTTTATTTTATTCAATTTGGGTATTTATCTTACTGCACTTGTACCTTATCTGCTGATAAGCGATGTTCCCTATCCATCGGCCTCCATTCCTTTTGCTGCAATACTAAGAGAAAATTGTTATTTTTTTATTGATTGTTTGCCCATCGTTGCGTTGCAGTATATGATAAGCTTACAGGTAAGGAATTTTATTGTGCCCATTGGCATTGGCTTTGGTTTATGGATAGCCTCCATATCCGCATTATCTTGGAAATTTGGCTATACGATTCCTTACATATACACGATGCTCAATTTTTTAAAAACACGGCAAGGCAGCCGGATTGCATTATTGCCGGTAAATATTCATATGCTGGCTTTCGGCTATTTTGCAATAATTACAGTTGTGGGCTATTTGCTGTATATTACTAAAAAAGAAAAGGGTTAATGTTTATCAGATGAAAAAATCAACCGTATTACTATTACATATTGGGTATTGGTTTTTGTATCTGCTATTGATATCCACTTTTGTTTTGATATTGCCTCAAGCCATGGAGGGGCGTTCCTTTGCCAGGCTTAGCCGCATGTTGTTTTTCTCTCCTTTGACATTGCTGTTTTTATTGCCATGCGTTTTGTCCTTTTATATTTCTTATACTGTTTTGTTTACAGAATTTTTACAACGCAAAAAAATATTCGCACTGGTTGTTCTTGGCTTGGCTTTGTGCGTAGGAATTGGCGAATCTTCGTTGTTTGTTTCTCAACTCTTTTTTAGCAATCCCTCTACAGCAAAAATACCTTGGGCAGATAAGTTGGCCATGCTTCTTTTTATTTCGCTTCTTTGCTTGGTGCATGTTATCATTGCGATTGTTTTAAAAGGTTTTATAAATTGGTATGCCGATATTAAAATAAAAGAGGCGCTCAACAAAAAGAATTATGAAATGGAGCTTGCATTGGTAAAATCGCAGTTGAACCCACATTTTTTATTTAATACAATCAACAATATTGATGTATTGATAGAAATAGATGCTACCAAAGCTTCACTGTATTTAAACAAACTATCGGAAATGATGCGCTTTATGCTATACGAAACAAAAACAGAAACAGTACCACTAGCAAAAGAGTTGGCTTATGTGGAAAAATACATAGCCCTACAAAAAATAAGAACGAGCAACGAAAATTATATCAATTATACATTGGAGGGCAAAGCAGATAATATTTTTATAGCACCCATGATTTTTATTCCTTTTTTGGAGAATGCTTTTAAATATGCCGAAAACAAAAGATTGGACAATGCCATTGTAGTAAAGATATTGATAGAACAAAATAAGATTATTTTTTCTTGCAGTAATAAATACCAACCAAATAACACTGAAAATGTACAAGGCGGTTTGGGAAATGAATTGATTCAAAAAAGATTAGATCTTTTATACCCACAGAAGCACGATTTGCAAATAACCAAAACCTTCGAATCATACAGCGTAATACTAATTTTGTACAATGGCCATTAAATGCATCATAGTAGAGGATGAACCACTTGCAGTTGAGCGCATAAAATCTTTTGCGCAAAAACTACCTTTTTTGGTTGTCCTTCAAAGTTTTGACAACGCAATAGACGCTCTGTTGTTTTTACAAAACAACGAAATAGATTTAATTTTTTTGGATATTAACCTCGGCGAAATGTCGGGCATACAATTACTAGAGGCTGCAAAACCCACTTGCGATGTAATTGTAATAACAGCATACGAAGAATTTGCACTTAAAGGTTTCGAACTAAAAGTAACGGACTACTTGTGCAAGCCATTTGTATTTGAGCGGTTTTACCAAGCAGTGGAAAGGGTGCAGCAAAGTTTTAAAAACAAGCACAACAATATCATAAATGACTTCCTATTTGTAAAAACAGCGTTAAGATTAGAGAAAGTTTTGTTCAATGATATTATATACATTGAGGGCATGCGGGATTATAGAAAAATTCATACTACCCACAAACCAATCATGACACTACAAACTTTTGCCAGTTTTGAGGCAGAAGTGCCAACCAATATCATATGCAGGGTTCATAAATCTTATATGGTTTCTATTGCAAAAATTGAATCTGTAGTAAAGAATTTGATAAAGATCAAGGATGTGGAAATACCAATATCGGATACTTATAAGAAGGAATTTTTGGGGATGATTGGAGGGAAGGCGGGTAATAATTAGATTTTCTACAGCGTTTCTGTATCCGTTGGCTTATAATAAACAGATATATATACTTGTAACCCCAATGAATCCTAATAAACTTTCGTTGTATTGCCAGATTGAAAAACCATAGCCGATGAGCTGCCCGATAGCAGTGAAAATCCTTTTGTGAGGCACGAACAAAAGATTGTAACGGATAGCGGGGTCAAATGCTGATTATTGTTCCCTGCCTACAGCCCCTACCCATTTTCTCCTTAATATTGCATAAATATTTCCCGTTGCCATCAGACAATTTTTACCAACTAAAAGAAACAAAGCCAAGCCTGCTAGAGCGGTTTGGTTTGTACTACCTCAGTTTTTTTAAAAGAATAGATAGCGACCACAGCGTTTTTAATTTGTCGGATGATGAGCTTACAAAACGTGTACGAAGCATTACATTAAAGGGTATTATACTTTCATCGCTCATTGGTATTGTATGTGTTTTTCCTACGGTGTGGGTAGATGTATATTTTGCAGAACGCAGTGCACTCGTGCATTACGGGTGGGTAGCGGGTGTTACGACCATCAGTATCGCCATAGAATTGTACATACTTTTTTTGATAGCGCTAAGGGCTGTGTATGAAGTAAGCGAATTGGTGAACCTACACTCAAGCGAAAAAGAATTGATGCAAGATGGGTTGTTTAGTGTAAAAAATATTCTGGCACGCACTGCGCTCGAACTGCCAGACCCTGAATTGGAAATTATGGGTATAGACCCTTTTAAACGTATTTCTAAAAAGAATTTATTAATACTTGGCTTGTTGTACAAAGCAAAAATATTTGTAACCAATCTTGTTGTAAAATATGGATTGTTATTTTTGGTAGGCAAAGCAATTTTTGGTATTTCTATTTTGTATGCTGCTATTATTGTAGAGTGTTTTTGGAACAGTGTAGTTATTAGAAAAGTTGTATTAGAAGCTAGGTTACGCCTATTTGGTTTTGCGCTTGCAAACGAAATTGGCAAAAATGTAATTGATGAAAAAAGATTGGAACATTTATCCCCTATGGGTCGCAGCGGTTGCTTGCGGGCAATAGGCAATGCGGTGGTAATGGCACAAAACTATCATCCAAACATGATAATTCTGTTGATTCGCTTTCAACAAATATTAAAAATTAGTGAACCAGATAAATACGATGACTGGAATATATTTATAGAAACATTAAACAGCGTGTCGGAGCAGGAAAGAAATTTCTTGTTGGACCTGTTTACCGTATCTGCAGCTTTTGATGGAAGATTATCCAATGCAGAATCAGAAAATTTACAAGCAGCTTATGGAAAGGATTATGCACTTTACAAACTGAGGCTGATAAGGCTTACAAATAAGCTTACAACCGGAAAATTACATGCCGCATTGGATGAATGCAAGTTGGATTTTAAGGTAGGCTGATATTAAAGCCCAATAAAAATAATTTACCATAAGAACAGCAATAAACACGGGCAACTATTTAGTGCAATATGCGAACCTCAAAAAAAACAGCATTGAATTTAATCTACTGCAAATCCCAATAAACCTAAAAAATTTTATACCTTTCTTCTTATAATACGCTTACCCAAAAAATATTTTTATGAATAGAAAAGAATTTATAAAAAACAGCAGTATGGCCGCCGCATCTTTTGCCATATTACCTAGTGGCAGTTTATTTGCTTCCTCCTTAGATCCAAAACTTCGCATGGCCATTATAGGCGTGGGGCTGCGTGGGCAAGACCATTTGGAACTGCTACTAAGGAGAGATGATGTAGAAGTAGTGGCCATTTGTGATGTAGATGCACGCATGTTAAAAGATGCTACCGCCACTATTACAAAAATGGGAAAGAAAATGCCCCAAGTATATACCGGCGATAATTTTGCTTGGAAGAAATTATTCGAAAAAGAAAAAATAGATGCGGTAATTATTGCTACTCCATGGGAATGGCATAAGCCGATGGTTGTGGGGGCAATAGAAGCGGGTATAAAATATGTAGGCACCGAAGTAATTTTAGGTATTAGTTTACAGGATCACTGGGATGTGGTAAAGGCTGCCGAAAAATACAATGCACATGTAATGATGCTAGAAAATGTTTGCTATCGCAGAGATGTAATGGCGGTACTAAATATGGTACGCCAAGGTTTGTTTGGTGAGCTGGTACACTTACAAGGCGGCTACCAGCACGATTTACGTGAAGTGAAATTTAACAATGGCATAGAGCCTTATGGGCACGGTGTGGAGTTTGGCGAAAAAGGTTTTTCGGAAGCAAAATGGAGAACAGAACATTCCATACATCGCAACGGAGATTTGTATCCTACGCACGGCATAGGCCCTATTGCAAATTATATAAACATAAACAGGGGCAACCGATTTATAAGTTTAAACTCATTTTCATCTAAAAGCAGAGGCTTACACAATCATATTGTAAAAGGCGGTGGCGAAAACCACCCGAATGCAAAAATTAATTTTAAGCTAGGCGATGTGGTTACCACGCATATAAAATGTGCCAATGGAGAAACGATTTTATTGGAGCATGACACGAGTTTACCAAGGCCATACTCATTGGGCTTTAGGGTGCAAGGCACTGAGGGCCTGTGGATGGATGTAAACAATGGCATTTACATAGAAGGGAAATCTGCCAAACCACATAGATGGGATGCTGCAAAAGAATGGTTTGATAAATATGACCACCCGCTATGGATAAAATATAGCAAAGATGCAGAAGGTGCTGGGCATGGCGGCATGGATTTTTTTGTTGTTAATTCGTTTGTAGAATCGGCCAAAAGAAAAATTGCTACGACACTGGATGTATATGATGCGGCCACTTGGAGTGCCATCAGTCCCTTAAGCGAAAATTCGATAGAGCTTGGAAATGAAACAGTGGAGTTTCCAGATTTTACCGGTGGGCAATGGATGTATCGTAAACCCATTTTTTCTTTAAACGATGATTTTTAAAACAGGTAGCAAATATGTTGGAAGAAGTATTAAGAAAATTTGGATTTGATGATGTATCCATAGAAACCTTTGGCAATGGATTGATAAATAATACCTGGAAAATAACTTCTGCATCCAATGAATTTATTTTACAAAAAATAAACACGGCTGTTTTTAAAACCCCCGATGCAATTGATTCCAACATTAGCCATATTGGCTCTTATTTAAAAACCCATTTTCCAAACTATTTATTTGTTGCTCCTATCATTTCTACAGAAGGAAAAACATTACTACAGGTAGAAAATGATGGCTATTATAGGATGTTTCCATTTGTAAAAAATTCCTTTACAAAAAATGTATTGGAAACACCCGAACAAGCATACGAAGCAGCAAAACAATTTGGGATGTTTACAAAATTGCTTGGTGGTTTTGATATTAATAAATTACAGGTCACTTTACCAAATTTTCACAATCTTTCTTTACGGTTTACACAATTTCTTGCGGCTTTAGAAAATGGAAACCAGCTACGAATTAAAGAGGCTGTCGCATCTATCGAATTGCTAAAAAGCTTTTCCTCTATAGTAAAACAATATGAGCAGCTGATGCTACATCCTACTTTTAAATGTAGGGTGACCCACCACGACACAAAAATAAGCAATGTACTATTTGATAAAAATGATAAAGGTATTTGTGTAATAGATCTTGATACCGTAATGCCAGGGCATTTTATAAGCGATGTAGGCGATATGATGCGTACTTACCTTTCGCCTGTAAATGAAGAAGAAGCTGATTTTTCCAAGATACAAATAAGAAAAAGCTTTTATGAAGCCATTGTAAAAGGGTACTACTCCGAAATGAAAGATGAGCTTACCGATGTAGAAAAAAACAATTTCTTCTTTGCCGGTTGTTTTATGATATACATGCAGGCCATTCGTTTTTTAACAGATTATATAAACGATGATTTGTATTATGGTGCTGCATATCCAACACAAAATCATGTACGGGCCCAAAATCAAATCGTGTTGTTACAACGATTGATAGGGAACCAAGCTGTTCTACAAAATATGGAATAAGATTTCTTTACTTTAGCTACGCATTCCTCTTCAACAACTTCTCATACCCCACCACATTCATCATTACCAATAACATTCCATAAAAAATATCTTCTACAGGTATGGTATAAATTCTGGTAGCAAGATTTTCGGTATCGTTGTAAGTTATTACTGGTATTGCTGTTAAAAAACCATTTACAACCAAAAAAGGGATTAGAATAATGGCATATGCTACTAAAAAAGCAGCAATATTAAACGATGAAAAATATTTTCTAAACGCAAGAACAAAAAAGAAAAAAATACAGGAGAAATAACTCGTATAAGATGTATAGTATTTTTTGCTAAAAATAAGTGCGCTCATAAATAATACAAAACCTATACTCCATAATATTGTTATAGACAATTTTGTAGTTTTCAACTCAGGAAAATAAGTTCGCACACATTCATACACAAAAATGCAGCAATAGGGCACTACAAAAAAGAACAATACCTCTTCTATGGGTAAATTGAAAATATAGACCCCAATTATATATTTTTCGTTGAAGAACCAGATACCCATATCGGCAAAAATACCATCCCAAACACAATAAAAAAGGGCAGGTAATAACATGGCAATAAATGCTGACTTCCATTTTTTATTGAAAGCTACTTTTTTATCGAAACTAAGTGCTAGTGGGCCTGCTAGCGAGCAAGCTAAGATGAGAAAATATGTGTAGTGTGGATTCAATTAAAATACGTTTCTTGCTTTATCTGCCTTTACTTTTTCCCAATATTTTTTGGCTACATACAGCATACCAAAACTTTCGCCTTCGTATTTATCCATGTGCTTGTGGTGCATTTTATGTGCCCAGCGTATGGTGCGTACATATACATTGTTGCTACGGGTAAACCACTTAAAACGTTGGTGAATGATAACATCATGTACTAAAAAATAAGCCAATCCATACATAGCAATCCCAAATCCAATGCCTGTAGAAATATAATTTCCGTTTTGCATACCCAGCATAATGCAAAGCCAACTTGGTATGGCAAAAATTAAAAAGAATGCATCATTTTTTTCGAAAAAAGATTTATTTGGCTGGTGATGGTCTTCGTGTAAATACCATAAAAATCCATGCATCACATATTTATGTGTAGCCCATGTAATACCTTCCATTAAAAAAAAGGTCACCAAAGCTATTGGTATAGAAATGATCCAGTTCATAAAAAAGTTCTTATTAGCATAAAAAACATTGTCATTATCATTAGCAAATTTACAGCGAAATTATTTTGTTTGTTAAACTTTAATAAACTGAAAACCGCCAGCAGCGCCATGCTTATTACAAACCAGCAAATATAATTATACATAGGTATACCTTCATCGCCCATCCACTGCCAATAACCGAGTTTTATAGCTGCAGGCTCCATTATCCAATCGAAAAAAACGGCTAACATAGCCCCATCGGTTACTACAGAAAAAAATTTTACAGCCGGAGATGGAGCTCCCGTCATCGTTTCTAATTTGGCAGAAAGCCGCTCCAATACTTTATGAACAGTAACGCCACAGCAATACATAATAATAAACCAATTTATACCAATAACCAGTGGTACATCCTTAAATGAAAGGCCCAATGTTGTTCCATAAGCATATTTTCCAAAAAGAATACCGGTAGATGTCCCTATTATTTCTACCCAAATACCCACTACAAAACATACGATAGCAAATAGTATAAACTGGAAATTTATTTTTTGTTGGGTGTACAGCAATAACCCAAACATAAGCAACAAGTTTATGGGTGTAGCTGCTACAAAAAAATCTTTATTAAAAAACATACCTACAAAACCAATGGTATGAAAAAATATAGCAAGGGCTGTAGCTATTTGCGTTTTGGTTTTAAGCATGTACTTGTCTCTTGTTTTTAAAATCATGCTTTATCAAATCGCTTACAATTTTGGCACTCTTTAAGCAAAGTGGTATGCCACCTCCAGGATGAACACTGCCTCCACAACAATACAAGTTTTTTATATGGCTGGTAAAATTTGGATGGCGCAAAAAT
Source organism: Ferruginibacter sp. (assembly GCA_031380515.1). Lineage (GTDB taxonomy): Bacteria > Bacteroidota > Bacteroidia > Chitinophagales > Chitinophagaceae > Ferruginibacter. Next base: position 43,724 of record JANNGD010000246.1, read on the forward strand.
GCTGCCCGCTTGCTGTTACTGCTGGTACCATACAAGGAACCAAGGTAAGAGCCTGTGTTGGTTTCTATACTTTGTGGGTGCAATACTTCTTCTGTTACAATATGTTTTTCAATATCGGTAGCAAGTAAACGATTTAGTTTTGCAACAATATGTTTTTTTGCAGCTTCTTTTAATTCTGCCAATTCATAGCTTGTATTGGCAGGTACATTTATCATTACAAACCAATTTTCGCAATTGGCAGGCGCCAATGTAGCTTCTTGCTTACTAGTAATATTTATATAAATCGTAGGGTCTTCATATAATTTTTTATACTTAAAAATATTTGTAAACTCCAAAGCATAATCATTTGAGAACAGTATATTGTGCAGTTCTAGTTGTGGAAAAGTTTTATTGATACCCCAGTAAAATACCAAAGCACTGCTACTACGTTCTTGCTTTAGCACTCTTTTAGCTTTGCTTTCGTTGCTTAATAAATGCTTATAGGTAAAATATACATCACTGTTACTTACTACCACATCTGCTTTAATATTTTCTCCGTTTACAACTACTCCCTTAGCAATGTTATCTGGACAAATAATTTTTTCTACTGCTTGATTAAAATAAAATTGTACTCCTTTTAGCAGGGCAAGATTGTACAAACTGTTGGTAATATTTATCATGCCGCCTTGGGGGTAAAATGCCCCTTCTGTTTGCTCCAAGTGCGGTATCAAACTTAGCATGGCGGGAGCTTTGTATGGGTTGCTGCCATTATAAGTTGCAAACCTATTAAACATTTGTTGCGTTTCTTTTGCAGCAAAACGTTTATTATAATTACTCAATGATTGAAATAAATAAGGAAATCTTATTGCACTCAATGACTTGATAATTCTTGGATGAAACCAAGTACTTCGTTTATGTATAGAATAATTTAAGAAAATATGTGCTAAGCTATCGTATAATTTTTCTGACCTATTTAAATAATTTTTTATATTCTCTTGTGGCTCTTGTAATTTCTCTTCCAGCTCTTTTGCAAAAGAGGCTTCGTTTGTATAAGCGTTTACAATTTTGCCATTTTCATAAAAATATTTACAGGCAATAGCTAATTTGCTGTAGGCAAAATGATTTTCAATGGGCTCACCAGCTAGTTCAAAAAGTTCTTCTATATTTTGTGGCTGTGTAAATAATGATGGCCCTGCATCAAAATGATACCCCTCTTTTGTAAATGCGGATAGCTTGCCGCCGGGGTAACTGTTTTTTTCGTAAACAGATACAGCATACCCTTGTACTGCAAGCCTAATGGCGGTAGCCAAACCTGCCACGCCGCTACCAATGATAACTGCTTTTTTATGCTCCATAAAAATTATAAAGAATTGAAGGAACTACGCAAACCTGCTTTAAGCAAAATTACTGCTTTAAAGGTATTGCTGATGCGTACCCTGCTTTGCAATAATAATGCAGGTTCTGCACTTTTTATCTTTTTGAAAAGCGTAAGATAATATTTATAGGCTACGTATACGCCAAACCTTGCTTTTTGAGGAAGCATTATAATGCCTTCATAGGCTTTTTTTAAATCATCTGAAATATCAGCCTCAATTATACGTTTATCTTCTTCTGTAAAATTTTTAAAATTTACACCGGGGAAATAGGTTCTATTCAACTGCTCATTGTCTGCTTTTAAATCTCTCAAAAAATTTATTTTTTGAAATGCAGCTCCCAAAGATTGTGCTGAAGGCTTCAATTTTTCACATTCCAATACATTTCCTTCGCAAAAAATATACAAACACATTAAGCCTACTACCTCTGCACTGCCATAAATATAATTTGAGTAATCTGCTTCATCATATTTTCGCTCACTCAAATCCATTTCCATGCTATTAAAAAAGGCTTCTATGAGCGCTTTATCTATATTATATTTATTTACAGTAAGCTGAAAACTGTGCAAAATTGGATTTAAACTGATACCCCTTTCTATTGATTGGTATGTTTCCTTTTTAAATTCAGCTAATAATTTTTCTTTGTCAAACCCATGAAAGGTATCTACAATTTCATCGGCAAAGCGTACAAACCCATAAATGTCATAAATAGGGCCTCGGAGGTCTGTATGCAGCATACGAATAGCACTGCTAAAAGAAGTGCTGTATAACTCCGTGGTGAGCTTACTACATTGATGGCTCGTATTATGAAATAATTCTATCATGCTTTATTTAGCAGTTTTAAATTGTTTTACTACTTGGTTTGCAACCACTTCGCCACTTATTAACGACGGTGGAACCCCTGGCCCTGGTATGGTTAATTGCCCGGCATAAAACAAGTTACTTACTTTTTTACTTTTCATAGAGGGCTTTAAAATAGCAGTTTGCATTAGCGTATTTGCAAGCCCATAAGCGTTCCCTTTAAATGCGTTGTGGTCATTTATGAAGTCAGTTACGGAATAAGATCGCTTATAGATTATGGAATCTACAATTTTTTCACCGGTTTTTGCTTCAAATCTTTTTACAATTTTATAAAAATAATCGTCTCTCAGGGTTTCATCATCCCCGGTAAGGCCAGCAGCCACGGGTATTAAGAAGAAAAGGTTTTCACCGCCTTCTGGTGCCACTGATGTATCTGTTACCGATGAAGCACACAAATAAAACAAAGGCTCTGTGGGCCACATGGGTGTATCATAAATTTCTTTGCCGTGCTTATTAAAATCTACATCAAAAAACAGCGAATGGTGACTTATATTTTTCAATTTCTTATTTAGCCCCACATAATATAAAAGGGAAGATGGTGCCATTACTCTTTTATCCCAATATGATTTTGTGTAAGTTCGGCTTTTTTCTGGTAATAGTTTGGTTTCTGTAAAATGATAATCTGCTGCAGAGATGATGGCATCTGCAAAAAACAGCTCTTCTCCTTTTGATGAAACGGTAGTTACAGATGTTGCTATCCCATTTTCAATATTAATACTTGTGGCATTTTGCCCAAACAGACATTTTACACCAAGCTCTACTGCCAATTTGTACATAGAAGTAGCTACGGTGTTTAAGCCCCCATCGGGGTACCATGTACCCAATTTAATATCTGCATAATTCATCAAGCTGTATAAAGCCGGAATATTTTGTGCCAGTGCTCCCAAAAAAAGTACAGGAAACTCCATCAGCTCTACGAGGTGTGGGTGTTTAAAATATTTGCCAACATGTTTTTTCATACTGGTAAAAACATCCAGTTTCAAAATACCTTTTGCCAGTTCAATATCGGCAAATTCCAACACAGAAAGGCTGGGTTTAAACACTAATTTTTTTACCCCCACTTCATATTTGTAAGCTGCTTCAGTTATGAATTTATCTAATTTGTCAGCAGCACCAATTTCAATGGATTCAAAAAGATTTTTCAATGCATCATAATCAGCAGGTACGTCTATTTTCTTTTCTGGATAATAAACAGTGTAAGATGGATCGAGTCTTTTTAGGGAATAATAATCGGATACCTTTTTCCCAAAACAATTAAAATACCTTTCAAACACATCGGGCATCCAATACCAACTTGGCCCCATATCAAAAGTAAATCCTTCGGCTTCGAATTTTTGTGCACGCCCACCAGGTTGTTGGTGCTTTTCGAGTAAAGTAACATCCCATCCTGCTTTGGCCATAAAACTTGCGGCGGACAAGCCTGCAAAGCCGCTACCAATTACGATTGCTTTTTTCATTGAATGTAAATACGTATGAAGTTGATGGTGAGATGTAAAATTAAGTAATTACAATTTGAATGATAAATAGTAAATTTAACTGATAAATTATTACTTATCGGCTTAACCTATGCAGGTATTGAATTGTTTAATTACGCTGATGAGACTTTATGTGAAGATGTGTACATAACTGCCGATAAAATAAGAAAAGTTGATATTACAGCAATGGCAGATTTTGGAGTTATTCGATTGGCTATAAATGAAAAAATAAAAAACGAATTAGGATAAAGGGTACGGCAGCAACTAAATATTTTGCTTGCAGATGGCTCAAGGAGAACAATAGATGTTGCAGGACCTATTAGACTTAAATTTAAAGATAGAGATTGTATTACTGATGCATTTGTATGGCCAGATAATGAAGAGCCATTGATTGGAGCATTGCCAATGGAGTTAATAGATTTGGTAATTGTTCCTACCCAAAATAAATTAATATACAATCCATTGCATCCTGATGGCCCACTATATTCTATGAAATAAAATTTAAAAACTACGTTTAGGCAAATTTTTAAAAAATGTAGTTGCCAATGTGTTTTTAGAAAAAACAATAGACCACGCAGTTAGAAAAATTATTTTAAAATCTGTCATGATAGATCCATTTTGCAAATACCAAAGTTCCAATTCTCCTTTATAAGGAAAAATAAAATCTTCATAATATTTCATCGGATCATCTTTTTGATTGGAAACTAAACTTTCTTCGTCTCTAAAAATGATAGAACCGATACCAGTAATGCCCGGCTTTACAATGCAAATTTTATTCTGAACCTCTTCTTTATATTTGGCAAAACTTACTGGCATCAATGGCCTCGGGCCCACTATGCTCATTTCACCTTTTAAAACATTAAATATTTGGGGAAGTTCATTAATTTTTGTTTTGCGAAGAAAAGTGCCAAATGGCATTACACGAGGATCATTTTGTAGTGTAATTTCACCTGTTCCTATATTGGGGCTATCTTTTTGCATGGTTGCAAATTTCCAAATATCAAATAATTGTTTTTTATACCCCACTCTTTTTTGAAAATAAAAGATTTCGTGCTCCCCGGTAAATGCAAGAATAATCATTACTGGTATGAGTATTGGCGCCAATAATATCAGAGCGATACCTGCAATTAAAATGTCTATAATGCGTTTGAAAATTTTATACATGTTAAGAAAGCCAAAATTTGAATATCCGCAAAATAACACTAAAGAAAATTAATTATAGAAACTATTTTCGAAGAGCTTATCCCTTTATATGGCTCATTTTGTTATATAGTAGATAATTTTTATATGGAGATTTGCAGGGATTACCAAGTTTTTTATAATTTCTTATAGTTTAAGCATTCAAAAAAATGGATGCATATAGCTTTTTTTTTATCCATTTCATTGAGCACTTTGTTTTCTGCTGAACAATAGCTATGTAATTGTTTAAACTTTCTTTTGTAAAGCCGTCTTCAACATGAACGGATTCTGGAGTTTTACCCTTTCCTATTGGTATTTTGTTCAGTAAAAAAACAAAAAAGCTTGCTGCATTAAGTTTCCATTTTTATTGGCAGGTTCTACATTTTCTAATTGCTCAACAATTTGCACACCTGCTAAGGTTGTATACGCTATATACCAACCAACAGAAACTGAAAAAACGATAGAATTAATTTTTTGTAGTATCCAATCTTAGTTGCTAATTCATCAAAAAGTGCGGTTAGTTTTCATAACCCATGTTTATTAATCAAATACTTTCTTTATTTTATCTGCTACAGCTTGTAACTCCGTATCAGAAATATTAGTACTACAAGGTATGCTTAAGCAATGTTTATATACAAAATCAGATACGTCCGTTTTATTCACAAAAATGTCACTGTTAAACATTGGCAATTGATTCATCGGCACCCAAAAAGGTCGGCTTTGCATTTTGCTATCATTCAAAGTCTTTAAAACTTCTTTTTGTTTTTCGGTAAAAATAGTAGGCAACCACCAGTTGGGGTTTACATCATCGCTTACTTCTTGAAATTTAATATCGCCTACGCCTTGCAATGCTGATTTATAAAAAGCAATAATTTCTTTTTTACGTAAAAGAAATTTTGGTAATTGCTCCATTTGTGCTACACCCATTGCGGCAGCTGTGTTTACAAGACGATAGTTGTATCCAATAGCATCATGCTTATATTCAAAAGGATCACATTTTGCTTGTGTTGTTAAGTGCTTTGCTTTTTTAGCAAGCGCTTCATCATTGGTAACAATCATACCGCCGCCGCCAGTTGTAATTATTTTATTGCCATTATAGCTAAAGGTTCCCATTAAACCAAAGCCCCCAGCATGTTTACCTTTATAATAACTCCCAAGTGCTTCGGTACTGTCTTCTATCACTACTAAATTATATTGTTTTGATAGTTCAAGTAACATATCCATATCGCACATATTACCCAGTACATGCACTGGCATTATTACCGGAATGCGTTTGCCTGTCTTTTTATGAAAACAAATATTGTCTCTTTGTTCAGTTTCCTCCTGCAAAAAACTTTCCAATAAGTTTAAATCCATTTGCCAATTGGCAATATCGGTATCTATCAAAACTGGTGTAGCCCCTGTATATTTTATGGAATTGAGCGTGGCAATAAAAGTAATATTAGGTACTATAACAATATCGTTTTGCTGTACACCGGCCAGTATAAGACATATGTGCAACGCAGTAGTACCGCTGCTCGTAGCTACGGCATATTTTGTACCTGCAAATGCTGCACTCATTTTTTCGAATTCATCTACATAGGCGCCAACACTGCTTACCCAACCGGTTTCTATGCAATCGGTAACATATTTTAATTCATTTCCACCCATATTGGGTCCACTTAATAATAACATAGTTGTCTTTTTATTGTTACATTCTATTGTCAAGGCTTTTGCCCGTATTAATATGATTAAAATTGGGTATAATTGTTTTAATCAGTTCAATAATATCTGTTTTTGTAGTATCGTTTGTTTTAAATAGACTTTCTATTTCGCCAATAATAATTCCTAATTCTTGTTTAGATTTCTTTGGATAATTAACTACTACACCAAGGTTTTCAAATCTATTATTGTCCAACAATTCATGTTCAGTAAAAAATTCTTCAAAAGATTTTTCTCCATCTGTATCTGAATTGAAAAAATAAACCGGATAATTTGTAGCATTGTCTACTATTTCTGTAGCCATTTTTTTGGCTTCTAATTCTGTTTTGCAATACACGGGTTTAAAACCAAATGCCAGTAAGAAATCTTCGGCAATACTAGAAAAAGTTTGCATATCTCCTTCCTGCAATTTCGGAAAAAATATTTCTGCCGATTTACCCAATATACAAGCAAGCATACAAAGCTGCCCACTCTCTTTTGGTGAAACAAAATACCTTTTAATATCTGATGGAGCGCTTAATGGCTGTTGCTTTGCCATACGTTCTATAAAGCCAAATAACAAACTACCATTGCTAAAAGCCACATTGGCAAAACGAGCTGTTGTTATCTTAAAATCATTTGCATAAGCCATTATTACCTCTTCCATCAATTTTTTTGTAACCCCCATCAGATTCACGGGGTTGGCAGCCTTATCTGTACTTACACAAAAAAAATGTTTTGGTGGTATCGATACCAATAGGTCTAGAAATCTTTTTGCCTTTAGCACATTGTTTTCTATCATGGCTTCAATACTGTAGGCATCTTTTTCACTTCTCACGTGCTTGTGTGCCGCAAAATTTGCAATAATATCAAATCCTTTATGGTTTGCAAACATTTTGTAAAAGACGGGGCTATCAAAATCAATTGGGTATGTAATGATATTCACTTGGTTCGTAAAGTTTGCATTGCTGCGTATATCTCTAACAAGTTCTGTGAGCCCATTTTCATTTATATCTACTACATAAACTTCTGCCGGATTAAAATCCAGTATGGCCATAATATAACTGCTACCAATAGTACCAGCCCCACCGATTACCAGTACTGATTTACCTTCTATTTCTTGTTGTAATTGTATACGATTGCTTTTTATATCGTTTTCAAAAAAAGAAATTGGCCTTTTTGTGATGTTGTTAGATATAAATTTTTCTATGTTAAAAATATTCATAAAAGTATTTTGTTGTGCAACTTTTTGTAAAAGAAATGTTTTTTTGTTGTTTACAAAAGTCTTGTAAAACTGCCATACAGGCTATATTACATCGGATGATTGTTTAATAACTTTTTTAATTTATCGCCATTGATTAGCACTTTAGATGGCAAGCCTTTGTCTATCAAACAAATTTCTACATTTTTGTATTCATTTATCTGTATTATTTTTTCTGCCAGTTCTTTATAGCTCATATTTTTACCACAAACATTGTAAGTACCGGCAATGGGATTGTTAATAAAAAAAGTTATTACGTCAAGTACTTTACTTATAGGAACAAAATTACTTATCCTTTCGCCATTTGTCCAAACGCTTATTTTATTTGTTTGCTTCATCTCATTTTCCATTATCTTAAATATTCTATCCTGCCGCATCCTGTCCCCAAATACTTGAGAGAGCCTTAAATTGATTACAGTACAAGCGGGCTCAGTCAAATAAAAGTCAAACAATTCTTCTGAGCAAAATTTAGAAAGAGAATATAAACATTCGAAATTTTTTGATGGCTTTACAACCGAATGTTCAAAGTATTCACCATCAATATTAGGATACACCCCAATAGTTGAAAGGTTTATGAGTATTTTTATTTTTAATTCTTTAATAATTAAAATAACATGTTCGGTTATTAGATTGTTCTGATTAAAAAGATTTATATCCTTATGGTTGTTGCTGTCTGCAAGTATAGAAGCACAATGTACAAATGCATGCACTTCTATTTTCTTGTTTATAATTGTATCTATGAAGCTCCTGACAGAAGCTTCGTTTGTTAACTCTACATTAAACAAATTATCCGTCTTATTCAGAATATTCCTTCCTAAGCCTAAAGGCATAAAATGATTATCTGACGAAAGTAGTTTCATCAAATCACCTCCAATAAAACCGCTTACGCCTGTAATGATTGTATTCATATTAATAAGTTTCTACTAGTTTTTCTTCAAAATACCGCAAAACCATTCCGTAAGTCTTTACTGGCTTTTTATAATCTGGTTGTGGGAAATAGTGATGAAGAATCATTTCTATTTCATTATAATTAAACAAGCATCTAAAATGTGTTGTTCCAGAATGGCGGGCATTTATTTCAAATAATTTGGGTAAGCCATCTTTATCTACTCGCAACTGAAAATTACAAACGCCATTTGGCTTTAATACTTTTGCTATTGCATGTATGTAGTCATAAATACTTTGCGGAAAATCATTTTGGTGAATGGCTTTTATTGTGTCTCCTTTCTTTAATTTTCTTTTCAAAACGATGGAATCAATAATTTCTCCATTTAAAAATACTACGCCACAAGTATATTCATTTTCGCCATTGCCAATAAGTTCTTGTACTATTGGGCTGTTCAATTTTGGCGCATTTTTAATAACTTCTTCTACATTTTGAACTATACTTACGCCAATACTACTTGCACCGGTACATGGCTTTAAAATTGCTGGAAATAAAAAATCAGTCGGTAGCTCATTTGGGAAATACGTTTCAGGATAATTAAAATTATTTTCCTTTAAGAAGGAATATGTTTTGTGCTTATCATCGGCAATACTTATTAAATTTTCGTTGTGCACCATTACAATAGCACTTGTTTTTGATTCAATTTCCGATTTGTATTGTGCATACATAGGTAAATCAAAATCTATCCCAATAAACAAGATGTCGATTTTCTTCTCATTTAAATGTTTGATTACTTCATCAACAGCTTGCTTATAAGTAATATTGTCTTTGGTAATATCTGGTAGAATATAAGTTTCATCTACCCAATAACTACCTATGGTTTCTGTTACATAATCAAAACCAATAATTACAGAATCCTTAAAATAATTTGATTCTTTAATACATTTAATAATAGCCTGACCCACCAGGCTTCCTGTACCCGTTACTCCAATATTTAGCATTTGTTTTTCATTTTATAATAGTTAATACATTCCAACGGATATTTTCTAGAAATCATTTCATTGATAACAATATCTACATCATATTTTATTTCTTTAAATACAAAAGTATTTTTTTGCGTATCGTATAGTGCATAAGAAATTAGATTTATGGTAGCCCTATTTTGACCTACGCTACCAGGGTTTATTATAGTAAAATCATTTAATTCATTACAGTATTGTTGGTGAGAGTGCCCTATACAATACTTTTTATCTACCGCTACTACCGTGTCTTTAAAAATATACTGATCATCTATTGTATGAATGAAATAAAAATCATTGATTATTAGATCAGTTTGATAGTTTTTAATTACATGGTGCTGGTTAAAATCTTTATATGTTTCTACAAAAAAAAGTTCAGATACTTTACCGGGGTTTGAATAAGCTCCATTAATAAAATATTCTTCGTGATTACCGATTAATGTAATGGCGCTAGTAAACTGCCCTAATAATTGCACACATTCGTTACTCCAAGGCGCATAATTTACAACATCGCCTAATGACAAAATTTGATCAAAATTATTCTTTTCATTTTTAAGCAACAATTCCAAAGCTGGAAGGTTGCCATGTATGTCGCTTATCGTTAGTAGTTTCATACTTTCTTAAAAGGTTAAAATAAAAATGTTGCTATTGTATTAAGGTGCAAAATAAAAATTATCGTGCCATCATTTTATTGTATCTACTTAGAATTTCTTGCATTATTATTTTGTTGTCATAATTAGTAACCACTTCTTTATACAAGTTATTACTCCTTCTCTTTGCTTCCTCCGTATTTTGAAATACGAACAATATTTTATCTAATAAATCTTGTTTCTCTCCTACTTTATAAAGAAAGCCTGTTTCAGCATTTATTAAATCTATATTTCCAGATATATCGGAACATACTACAGGTTTATTGAATGCTCCCGCTTGCAACAATGCATTTGGAAAGCCCTCACGATGCGATGGGAAAACGACCAAATCGGCAAAATGATAATAGGGTACAACATTCGATACCCATTCTGTTATCACAATATCGGGGTCAAATTTTATTTTTTCTAATATTTCTGCAGGTAATGGGTCTAATGCTTCTTCAAATGAACCTACCAGCATTAATCTTACATTTGCTTTTTGGAGCTTTAACTCATCAAAGATTTCAATCAACTCAATTATCCCTTTATCTTTAACAATTCTTCCAACAAAAAGCAGCCAATAGCTATCTGTAGAAACACCCAAATCATTTTGTATTTTTAAAATCTCCTCTTGTGTTATGTTTTTAAAATTATACTTTTCTAAATTAATTCCATTACTTGATCCTTTTTTTATTACATCTAGCTTATCACTTTTACACAATTTATTTTCAACTACATATTTCTTTAACGATAAACTATTAGGCCATACTTCATGCGCTGCCCAGTAAGTTATCTTTTCTGTTATGATGAGTAATTTCTTTTTCAACCCCGTAGCTGTCATAAGTGGCAAGCCAGCCAATGTATGAATCCTGTGTGGAACCCTACAAATTTTAGAAGCCAACATCCCTAATAATCCAGCCTTGGGGGTATGTGTGTGCACAATATCTGGGCGCAATTTTTTAAGCAGTATTATTAACCTAAATAGGCTAACTAGGTCAGCAATTGGAGATATAGTCCGAGTCATTGGGACTACAATATGCGTACAATTTTCTTGGAGAATCAATTCTTGCTTGAGAACACCATCCGAACTTACCATTGTTACGTCAAATCCATTTTGAGACATAAACCGCATTTGTCCAGCTAATAAGTTCTTTAAGCTCAAAGGCTGGGTTGTAATTCTAACTAATGTAGGCATTAAAAATGATTTGTAAACGTAAGTGGCAAAGATGAATAATAGGAAACGATTTAATAATATTTGAACTCAATTTTTTAGAAATACTTTTTTATACCAAACTTCCAAAGTAAAAATAGTCCAAATTATTTTTGCCCTTTTTTCTTGACTGATAGTAACCCTATTTTCTACCAAATCTTTAATAAACGAAAAAGAAATGTATAGCCTGGCTATAGAATTTTCGTCTAAAAGATAGGCGTTTATCATATCTTTTAAAATACCATCCACCCAATTTTGCAAAGGTATTTCAAAACCTCTTTTTGGCTGGTTGATTAATTCGTCAGGCAAATATTTTTTTGCTAGTACTCGTAAAAGATATTTAGTTTGATTATTATTTATTTTATATTTATCATTAATAGTGGGTACATACTCCAGTAAATCTTTGCATAAAAAAGGGCTTCTTCCTTCCAAGGAATTTGCCATGGTGGCAATATCCATCTTAACAAGTAGGTTGCTGAATAGAATGGTATCAAAATCCATATTCATCAGCATTTGCAAGCCAGAGCCCTTCGTGCTGTTAATTTCGTTGAAGTCGGCCAATAAGTTTTTATTGACAGATATGGGTGTTATAAATTTATCTTCCAGCCCTTCAAAAATATCCGCAGTAGAAGATAAATAAGTATTTATACCTTTTACAGATGCAATGGAAACAAGCCTATGTAAATAATTTAATTTTGATTTCTTATCTTTTGGTAATGGTATAATTGGCTTTACCAAAGATGCAATGCTATTGACTGCAAGATTGTTTTTAAAAAAATTGTATTTTGAAAATGGAACATATCTCCTATATCCAGCAAAAATTTCATCTGCACCATCGCCATTTAAAATAACCGTTAAATATTTTTTCGCTTCTTGGCTTACATAATAGCTTGGAATGGCACTGCTATCGCAAAACGGTTCGCCATAATTGGCCAATATTTTTTCAACATCAAATAAAAGATTGTCAAATCCAATATGAATTTCGGTGTGCTTAGTGTGATATTTGTTGGCTACCAATTTTGCCAATGGGGCTTCATCAAAACTATCTGGAAATGATACCGTAAATGTTTTTATGTCTGAGTTGTATTTTGTGGCAATTGCTGTAACCAAACCGCTGTCTATTCCTCCACTTAAAAATGTACCTACTTCTAAATCAGAAGAATCAATTCGTGATTTTATTGCTTTATGCAATAGCTCATCTACATGCTGCAAAGCCTCATCAAATGTATCGTTGCTTGGCATGGCATAAAACTTACTAATTTTCCACCAATTTGTTATTTCCAAATTTAAAGAAGACAATGATATAGTGGCATAACTACCCGCTGGAAATTCAAATACGTCTTTATAAGGAGTAGATTCCTTGTAAAAAACACCCGTATGTAGAAAATTAGCAATTTCTGTATGGTTTATTTGCGGCTCAATAAATTCACGTATTGCATTTAATTCGCTTGCAAACAAAAAAACCTTACCCGATTTGTAATAATACAATGGCTTTTTACCTGCCCTATCTCTAGCCAAAAAAATGTTGTTGTTTTTTTTGTCTAAAATCGCAAACGCATACATGCCATCAATGTCGTTTAAGAAACTGGTACCTACTTTTTCATAAAGCTTTAAGATGGTTTCTGTATCGGAGTTTGTTTCACAATCTATATTGAATTTTTTTCGCAAATCTAAATGATTGTATATTTCACCATTAAAAATAATGGTATATCTATCATGAAGATGCATAGGTTGTTTGCCACCAAAACTATCCAATATTGAAAGCCGAAGATGATGTAAATACACATCATTATATGTGTAGGTACTCCTTTCATCTGGCCCTCGATGCCCCATTACCTTATTTATTAAACCTTCGTTTGGTAAAAAATTTACAGATCCAGCTATTCCACACATAATTAATATTTATACAGTATCAGAGTCACAATAACTTAAATACCAATTTTTCGAATTATACAAATCTACATCCATTGAAACGTCATAACTTCTAACGCCAAAAAACAATTTAATTGGTCTTAATTTTTCGGGCAACCCCCAAAAATGTAGTTTTTTAAAAACAGGGTGATTGGTAGAATGATTTAAATTCCATGCAAGTATCACATCTGCTCCTTTCTTTGTAATTTCATTACATGCAAATTGCAATAAATCTTTTCCAACCAAGGGGGAATTCAAATCATAAATCAATTCCATTATATAGCCAATTTTGCCTTCATGCTTTTCTTTTACGCAATAAACTACAAATCCTTTAAGTTCATTTTCTGCATAAAACCCTTTGCATATATATTCTTCAAATGGCTTTTCTTTAAACCGCCAATTCAAGTAATCTGCATCACGTGTGATTCCTATAATTTTACCTTGAGCAAAAGATTGCCAGAGAGCCGTAAATGGTTCATCAAATTTTTCGATATTTACAATGGTATTTCCTTTTAAAAATTTTACTTTTTTGCTTATACTTAGTGGAATATTTGGCAGTAGTTTTTGAATAAACAAAGATTTTACCTTTTGTTTAATAAAATATTTTGTACGAAGTGGCTTAATTAAAAAAGGGGCTGTGCCCAGGGATTTCCATTCCAACTTTTTAAAAAACCCGCCTGCAGATTGATCATTAGGAAATCCATACACCAAAGAATAATTTTCGTTGATTGATTTTTGGTAAACACTCTTTGCAAGTTGGTTAAATAAGCCTTTCCCTCTATGTTGCAAGTCAGTTAATGTATCAATGCTTTGCGTAGCTTTTACTTTTTTACCCATAATGGTAAAGTAAATGGGAAAAACTGCGTAGATGGCAGCTATTTCCGCATCATTATTTATAGGCACTGCAAAATCGATAAACATCTCTTTCACAGGATTTTTTAAATGAAACCACTCTAATAACTCTAGTTCTTTTGGCAATTCATTCTTTATAAAAGACCCTTGATAGTCTTTTAAACCATTTTTGTCTTTACATGAAATGATTGAATAATTGTTTTCTTTTTCCAATTTTAAAGAATTTTAAAATGAACCCATTGTCAAATTTGGCATTTTGTAAATGGATTGTAAATGTTTATAATGTTTTAAAATAGTTTCTAATTGATGCAGGTTTTCATCAGAATTGAGTCCAAAGTTTTCTGGATGCCACCATAAATGGTAAGATAAATTATTTTTCGCAGCAAAAGTCAATTCGCCTTTAATACGCTTTACTTTTAGATTTTCAATAAAAGCAAGCCGTTTTGAAAAGGGGGAAAAAAACCTTGAGCTTGGTAAATTAATAACATTTTTGTGGGCCTGTATCTTATTTACATCAAAAGCCCCATACCCACTTAAATTAATGTACCTATCTAAAAACCTCATTATCCTAATTAAATACTTTTTAGAATTTACATGATTTTCTTCCTTGTAAAGTTTTCCATGCCTGTTTCCACGATAATATTTTATACCCAATTTTTCTAAAATTGGGATGTAATTTTCATTAAATTGGTTTCGAGGAAAAACGATGCTTTTCAAAGAATCATTAAACCGGCGTTTATACAAATCAACACAAGCATTTAAATCGCTTTCAAAGTTTTCAAATGTCTGCCCATCTTCCAAACAATAGTAATGAGAAAAGGTATGTGTTCCTATTTCCTGCCCTTTTGTATTTGCAATTAATTTTAATGGTTCTAATCCTAAGCGGCAGGGGTTATCTGACTCTTCCCTATTTATTTGATTAATTTCATTATAAGGATTGTAACTAGTAATAGTATAATTAGGCAGTGATGTAGGTAAATGGTTTTTCAACTCGGCGGTACTTTCTGCAAACAATATTCCTACAGTAGCCCATGTACATTGTATTTCGTACTTAGAAAATAGTTCCAAAATTCTGGGTATTACCTTTCTTGTACCAATCATCCTATCATAAGCTACCTCAAGTTTTGTGTGATCCCTAATTCCCCAATAGAGTTCATAATCAAGTGATATAATAAAAGCGTTTTTCATAGAATCAATTAGGTTAATACAGATGTTGTTTTTTGATTTACACTTTTAGATTTGGCACATACAATAATAAAAACAAATAAGGGTATAACTGATATGCGGTATCTTATAAGTGTGCCAAAATTAGAGGTATAAATAGAAACTAAGCCAGAAAATATAAGCACAAAAACGATACAAAAAATCAATAAAATATTATGCGATAAGTTAAAATATATTTTTTTAAAC
The DNA here is from genome assembly GCA_031380515.1 of Ferruginibacter sp. Classification (GTDB taxonomy): domain Bacteria; phylum Bacteroidota; class Bacteroidia; order Chitinophagales; family Chitinophagaceae; genus Ferruginibacter. The sequence continues at coordinate 59,449 of JANNGD010000246.1, forward strand.
CCGTTTTTAACTAAAACATTTACAAAATAAAAAAACAAAATGGCATTTTCCAAACTACTTATTAGCATTAATATAGAATTACTTTCCCATAAAAATGGTCTAAACAGTGTGGTAAATATTGCCAAAGGCAATACTTTAAGTAGTGCAGCTAGTGTAAAAGATTCGGCATTTATTAGGTTATAATTAGACCCACCTCCAATTGAATCATATAAATTTTTACTAGAAATAATTTCATCCAAAAAGCTACTTAGTAACTCTTCCTCTAAATACTCATAAAAATTAAAAAACAATGCAAACGAGACACTTAAAAATAAGAAGTGAAAAATATATTTTGTTTTACCCACCGCATATACATTTAAAAGGTTGGTATATGCCATAATTAAAATGGACAGGCCTAAAGAATAAACAACAAATGACCGGACTTTATAAATTAGGTACCCAGATATGAAAAATACAACCCAGGTCTTAATTTTTTTTGAAGAACCATAGGAAATTTCATACAATGCATAAACAAACCAACCCAAAGCACTAAAACTTATTGTATCCTTGAATATGCCAGAACTGTAAAAGCAAACTGACGGAAAAAACAGGATCCCAAATTGCAACAAGCGCTTATTATCGGGAAAAAATTTTATAAAAGTGGTATAAAGCTTCCAAACCCCAAAAAAGGAAAAATAGGCAAATAATGCAGACGTAAGTAAGTAACTTCCACAACCGGGATAGGATAATAAAAATGATATCTTTTCTAGAAATGCACCAGATGGTGCGCCGTGCTGGTACCAACCTTGTGCAATAAATTCTTCTTCACCAAATTGTAAATATTCTAAAAACCCTAAATTACCAGAAGCTACCTCATGCCTTGCTTCTTGCGACTCTGCAAAAAAACTAATACTATCTCCAACACCACCATACAGATAAACGATAATGACACAAAATAAGAAACTGAAGAAAATTTTATACAACAATGCTTTTCTAAATAAACTTTTTAACGCCCTCTCTTCTTCATTCATGCTATTTTTACTGGGTATAGCATGAGCTATCCATACCAATGCAATAAAAGCAAGTAGCAATATAAAATCTAATGGACCAATGGTAATGTTAAACAAAATGAATAATTACGTTAAATATTAAGTTCAAAAAAGCTTTGTTTCCAATGCATTTTCTTTTTTAAGTTCTTTATAAACTTTCCAAATAAATATTACAAATACAATAATGATTAGCATGTTGGATATTAAGTAAGCAAAGGATACGCCTATTTTTGAATCTATTTGTGGCAAAAAATAATACAATGCACAGTTAAACACTAAAATAATTGCAGACAAATACATTCCCAAAAGCTGCTTTTTCATAATAACGAACACATTTCCAAATACACCCGACAATACAGCAAAAGGAATACTTAGACCTGCAATAATAAACATCTTATGAGCGTATGGAGGCATGTTGCCTATAATTTTTAATTGCCAATAAATTGTTGCTATAAAAAATACACTTAAAACAGCTCCCAGTAGCCCTACCAACAAAGCAGTTTTTCGCAGATATGCAAATAAGGCCAATTTATTTTGAGCATATATTTGTGCAAGCCGCGGGAAAAATACCACTCCCAAAGAATTTGCAAACGCCGTAAAGACTGTTATCATCATGATTGCTGCTGAAAATACACCCGTAACAATTTTGCCAGAAATAGAATAAACAAACAATACGCTCACCCTAGAGCTTATTTGAAAAAAGACAGAATTCAATATCAAAGGCCAAGCTTCTATTACCAAATATTTTTTTTCTTTGGTATATGCCCAATTTAAAAGTATCCTTTTTTTTATTTCAAAAAAATTGGAAACGTAGAAAAAGTTACATATCAAAAAAATCAAAGCAACTAATGCCAAACTATAATAAAGGGCTTCAATAGGCAGCTTACAATACGCAATTAGTAATACCACAATTATATTTATAGCCGCATTACAGCTTTTTATGAAAGCAAATGAAATATACTTCTGTAATGATTGATAAGTAGTATAAAATGTTTCGGTCAACGAATCAAATCCCTTAGCTAAAAACATAAGAAGCACAAAAGTATTGAGTTTATACTGCGCTGGATGTATAAAAATAAATAACACTACACAGAGTATGCAACAAATTGTAATTACATAAATACGCAATTGTAAAACAGAGATAATAAAATTATTTGCTAGCTCATTATTTTGCAACACAATTTCTCGTCTCAGCAATGGGCTAAATGCCCCACCAATACCCATAATGATTATTTGAGCTATTGTATATGCAAATGTAAAATCGCCCAATGCCGCTGTACCAAATCCCCTATTGATAATAATATTTATTCCAAACAAAGAACCCAACATCAGATATTCGGTTATGCTTACTATTGCACCTTCCTTTAATAAACTGCTTTGTAGAATCTGCTTACATTTATTTACAATACTTACGTTCATGCCTAAAATGGTTTATTCAGGAACTACATTTGCCTTGTTTTTCAATTCTTTTAATACATCCTGCATTGCGTTTATATATAATGGCAATGTGTTTGTATAATCATGCCACTGCATAATAAAGTCGTGCCCCATCTTCCCCATTTCAGCTCTACTTTCTGCAGACATATTGTATACTTCATGTAGCCTTACCAAAATCTCCTTGGCAGTAAATGCAGCCAATATTGGTGGCGTATTATTACCATAGAATTTTTGGTCCGTAAAAGCAGTAATTAATGGTTTAGATGCTGCCATTGCTTCAACTGATCCCGATCCAAATCCCATCTTTGGGTTGCCATTATCGGCAGTATACCTTTTTCCAATATCGTCATGCCAAAACTGATCTACAACTACGCAATTGGGAATGGATTCGTATGCACGTATCCCGTCTTTGTCCATCATTTCTACCCACTCAATATAATCTTGTATTTGATGTTTTTCTATTATCTTTTCGCTCAAATGCACATCAGTACCTTTATTGATGAGTATCAATTTTACATTTTTTTTACCCTCCTTTACAAATGCTGCAAATGCTTCTAAAAATTTATCGTTCCCTTTTACATCCAACCACACCGATGAAAATTGGTGCCTAGCTATCATAAAAAAAACAATATTAAACGATTTATACTTTTCTGTCAATACTTCATCTGGTGTAATTGCATATTTATTTATATCCCAAGCCAGCCTAGCCACGCTGGTTTTATGCGCTAACCCAAATTTATTTATATATGGATTTACTTGGTAGCCCATTAATACCAATATTTTATTCGCCTTTTCTACAATGGCTTTTTTTTGCAGTGGTGTATAAGTAATAATTTTTACAAGTCTTAGCAATTTAGCTTTTAAAGTGCCTCTAGCTTTAAGTAAAGAAATTAATTCTTCTCTTACATCTATACAATTTAAGTCGCTGCCAATACTATAAAAAACAAAAGGTACTTTGGCTTTCATAGCCACAATAGGTCCAAAACCACAAACCAGCGCAATATCGCACTTACCAAATTCCTTAATTAAATTTCTGGTTGTTTTCCCTGGAAACAAAAAAAATGGTTTAGAGGGGAAATAGTGAATCCAATCTGGCAAATTATTTTTAGATAAATTTTTATCCTCCCACCAAGGAAAATCTTGATCAAATGGAGATAAATTATCTAAAAAGAAATGCGCATCTATTCCTTGCTTTCGAAGGAAAATTGCCAAGTTGTATGAATTATTAAGTGTATTTCCGTATAAGTGAACTTTCATATTTAATTTTTCTTAATTCCTTTTGTAATAGATAACTCTATTTGAGATGTGATGCTGGCTAACTTAGATTCGAACCCCGGTAGCAGTTCTATATATTCTTCTGACAGCAACTTGGCCTTTGTCTTGGGCGCTATGATTGTTTCAACAATAATATATTGTTCACCTAAAAAATCAATATTGTCTTCTATCGGTGTAGTAATGTCAATAACAGGAGCAGATTTAGTTTGCTTTTCTTTAGGGGTAGTATTTATATTTCTAAATTCATTATCAGCATCTGTTATACATTGTATTTGCTCTCCAACAAGTTTTGGATCATTGTAAAAAACGTTTTTACTTAAAATAGCATTTGCAATAACGTATGATCTATTTGGAATAGGAAATTGAGTACCTGGTTGAGAAAAACGAGCATAATTATACACTTTATTGTTTGTGAATTTTATAAAATTATTTTCTTTATTTCTTTTTAAATAATTGAGATCATCACCTATAATGCCATTTACAAAAAAGGCGTAAGCATTATTATAAGATTTAAAACTGCAATTGTTGATTTCAACAAACGGCGCATCTTCTGTTAATAATAATGCCTTTATACTGCCAGTATTGCCACCTACTTCTAAGTCAAAGCCAAAATATTGATTAGAAAAATTGCAATGCTGAAATTGCAATCCTTTTTTATAGCTATCGTTTACATAGCGTTTCTCTATACAACTTCCACTTGCATCTAATTTGCTGCAATACTTTCCAATACTCTGCACTTTGCCATAAAAATTACAGTTTAAGAATTTCATGTTATTTGCACTACAATTTGCTGCTATATTTTTACTACCCAAAAATTCGCAGGAGTCAAAAACAAAACTTGTGGTAACAACTGGTGGCAAGTAAGAGCCAGCACCTATTCCGAAACCACCATTATTTCTAAAAATACAACTTCTAAAAAAACCGTTTTTACTAGTAGATCTTATATTTCCTTCTGGCTCAATGCCAACACCTGCGCCAGGGCTATAACGCACTATGTCTCTCGCTGCTAACTCAAAAATAGAGTTATTAAAATAAACGGAGTCTCCACCGGCAAAGCAAAAGTTGTTTTGTATACTGTATGAAATTCTACATTTAATTATGTGGATATTTTTACTAAAATTTAAACTTGTTTGTTTCTCTTTTGCAATATTCTCCCACAAATCCACCAAATATATGCCGTTTAAAAAATGATGTATATTTAAATCTTTACAGGTAACATCTCTTGACTCACAAATAAAAATACCATAAAGAATATTTTCTAACTGCACACTCCCAGTTTTGTCTTCAATACTTTTTGGTGGCCAGTTTCCTCCTTTTATAAAATCGTTATAGTTACCATCTAGTTCGATATTTTTTATATTTATATTATCACAATTTCTAAAAACAAGCACAATACCTACTTGTGCCAGACTGCTAAATTTTTTTAATGCTTCTGAACTAGTTGGATTAGCATCAAATACACCCATATGCATATTAGATTGAAACTTTATAATGGGCTTTTGGTTTTGCGGCCCTAAAAGTCCAATGATTTCAAAATTAATACAACCTTTTAGTGTAAAAACATCTTCACCTTCGTATGCACCAATTCTATGACTTTGAATTGAAAAGTTGAAATTTTCAGGATAAGGATACTTTAGTTGATTGCCTACAATATAAATACCATAGGGAATTATGAGTTTACCATTACCTTTATTTTTATTAAAAAATATGGCGGCTTTTTTAAATGAAGCATCGCTGCTTGTATTGCCAGACGGATCAGCACCAAAATCTGTAACAATATTTTTTATGCTATTAGCATAACCTGATACAAAAAGTAGAAAAGATGCAGCTATAAAAAAAAGTCTCATTTAACTGGCGTTTATTTTTCGAGTTTTTTAATTCTTTTTTCTAGGTCGATTATATATAGTGTTAACTCTTCTATTTTTTGAAGTTGCATTGCAAGAAGCTGAGCTACATCAACATCGTTTTTATTAATTTCACGGCTACTTGGAATATCGGGTAAATGTTTATGTTTTTTTAAATAACGACTTAGCTGGCTTAAACTTGGGAGAGCATAACCTTCATCAAAAACAAAATCTGGCCATACTGCATAGTTTTTTATCATTACTTTGTTAAATAAAGCAGCACCATTTACTGCCAATTTATAACCAGTAATTTTATTAAAATCCGTAGTACCAATTAAAAGTTTTTCGCTGATATATCCATTACCCATTACATGTATGCTAAATGCAGGATTTATTATTGTACTGCCAATATTAATACCAAAAGGGTGAACCAATAGTGCATTTGTGCCTTTTGGTGAAAGAACTATTGGATTACTAATAGTTCGCCAAATAGCAAATTTTTTATCGTTATGCAAATAGGAAGTACCAAACGTATTTCCAAAAGCAAAATCCAAGCCTGTATTTGCTTTAGGGGTAAGATTGCTCCAAATTTCAAATTTATTTCTGGGGTCTGTAGCACCAACACCCACTGAACTTGGGCTTTTTGTTGAATAAGTAAGCTGCCCCATTGCCCCATTGTTAAAAAGAATAAAAACTAAATAAATAGCAAAAATCTTTGGAAAAGATCTTGACGATATGTAATATTTCATAATGAAACTGCGGTTAAATATTTTCAAGGGTTGTAGCTTGCCTATAGTTTGATTAATTATCTTATTAACGCTTTTGATATTACCCACCAAACGAAGCATTTTGTCTAATTGCCGCTGCGCTAAAAACCTGCCTATGCAAGTTTTCTATACAAAGTGGAAATATAAAATTATAGGTTTATAGACTTATGCCGCCTTTAGCTTTAATTATTTGAGAGATACATATTTCCTTCTATGATGCTATCTATAAAATTCAATACGATTGGTTTCTTCATATTTCTTAAATTTGTTCTATACCAATAAATATTTACGTATCCATCTAAACCTTTTAACCGTACTTATTTGTAAAATACGGCTGTGTTTATTTATAACAGCCTTTTCCGAATGGATTTAATTACAATAGTTGGATTACTCCGAACATTATCTATTTCTATTTCAGTAATTCTAATTTTCCCATAGCCAGTAATCACATCTATGCTATCGGCATTAATGGACGAAACTTGTCCGGGAATTGCTAAATAATCCTCGTTATCATTAAGTATTTGAGCTTTCCAAATTATTAACCTCTTATTTTCAAAAACACAAAAAGAACCAGCATACGGTTCGCAACTTGCGTTAATGAGTCTTATAATTTGAGTATTTGTTTGTTCCCAATTTATTTTGCCGTCTTCAGGTATTCTTGGATAACAGCGCATTGGTTTAACAGTACTTTTTGTACTGTCTTCAATATAATACGATGGGTCATTTGCTAATATTTTTGTTGCATTTACAAAACTAGTTGGTATTTGAGCAGCAAACCAACTCCAACAATCAGTTACAGTGGATTCAATTGTAAGCGATAAAAAAGTCTTCTCAATTATTTTTCCTCCATCTAAATAATCTCCTTTCATTTGATAAATAGTGAGCCCAATTTTATCCTCTCCGTTAATAATTGCCCAAGCTTGACATGCATTACCTCTATATCTAGGTAAATCCCCCCCATGCGCATTTAGTATACCGAGCCTACAAGTATCAATAACTTGCTGAGATATGATACCCGAAAAGTTTATACTGAGGCCAATATCAATTTTTGCAACATTTAAAGCCTCTATGATTTCTTCTGTACTCAGTTTGGATGTACAAAAATATTTTGCTCCAATTTTTAGGGCAATTTTTTCAAAATCATTACTTGTTTTAGTGTATTCGGGTGCTTCTTTTGCTGTAATAATAATAGGAATTTGAAACCCTTGGGCAAGACATAATTCAATTGTTTCATACATTATTTCACTTCTTCCAATAATAGCTATGTTCATAATAATTGAGTTAAAGAGCTGGATGTGTTAGTAAGCATTTCTTGAGCAACTTTTAAGCCAGCCACTTGTAATTTAAGGATAGGCAGAAGACCAACGTATCCTAAAGTATGCGTCATTCGCATTGGATAACCTTGAAATTTTGGTGAGATATTAATTTCATTTTTTTTGCAAAAATCAGTATCAACGTCTCCATATAGGTGTACAAATACAACCGACGGATTTAACTCTTTTATTTTTCTCGTATCAAAAATAGCGTCCTCCCCGAAATATGATTTTTGCTCATCATAGTCTGCAATAAAGACCAAGTCTGTATCTTTCAAATTGTCATAAACTTCTTTTACTGATGTAGTTTGTATAACAGATGCTTGCTCTTTTAAAAATTTAGAAGAAATTACTTCTCCAAAGTGATCATTACTCCAAACTATTATTTTATTACCTGTAATTTCTAGCCCTGCTTCTAATGCCATTTTTACACCAAGCATTCCACAATAATCAAAAACTTTAATATCAGGATGATTCTCCCATGTACCAGCAACTTTTATATTTCTTTCTTTACAATATGATACATTGATATCTTCATCTCTTATCTCCCAGGCTTCAAACATCAATGGAATTACTGCAGTTGGTTTGAGTAGATCAATAATTTGTTTGTTTATTGGTCGTAGGTTGCCAGAATTGGTAAGAATATCAATTGACTCATAAATTGAGAGCGGAACTGTGTTTTCAAAAAATTCAATATTGTTAATTCCGAGTGACTCAGTATAGGCTTGGGCTTTCAAAATAATATCATTGGCTGCACCATAGCTATTATCTTTTGCAAGAGCGTACACTTTTTTAGCTCCACATAAGGAAGCAATGATTGGTGTGAAAATATAGTTATTAGATCCAATTTCAGTAAGTACAGTATAACCGCTTAAATCTACTTTTAGTTTGTCTCTTACTTCATCTATTATTTTTATAGCTCTATTCAATTTAGTCTATTTTTTCATTATCTAAAAATATCCTGCACCACCATTCAAAACTCATAAAGCTCCATATCAGTAGCCTATGATTTATGCGCAATTCGCAATGCTCATAAATAATTTTCTCAATGTAAACCGGGTTTATAAATTCATGGCTTCTTATATTTTTGCCTAATAGTAATTCTTTTACATAAGCAGCATTTTCTCCCCTATACCAGCTTTCATCGGGTGCGCTAAAGCCTTGTTTTTTTCTGTTTACAATTCGCTCAGGTAAAATATCGGCCATGGCTTTTCGCAACACATTTTTACCGTCGTCATAAGCTAAAAACTGTGTTTTCTTATTTCCAGCGCTGTTCTCGTCAATACGTTTCATATTTTCAAGATTGCCCAGCTTATGCTTTACAGGAATTTTTTGTGCAAAATCTACTAGCTCATTATCTAAAAATGGAAATCTTTCTTCCAACCCATTTGCCATTGCTAATTTATCGCCCACCAATAACAAGCCAGGTAAAAATGTTTTAATTTCAAAATACAAACTGTTTTGAATATGCTCTTCTGGTGTTGCATATTTTAAGTTTTTATTAAAAGTAAAAACCCTTTCAAAAACTTTTCTTGGCTCATCAATATCCATTTTGCCGAACACATCCGCCTGAAACAAATTTTGTTTATCATCATCGTTTACCAAGCGTTGCCAAAAACCATAATAATTATTGAAAAAATCTTTTTGGTCTAGTGATTGAAATATGCGGTAATAACGCCAAGGGTAACCTCCATACAATTCATCTCCTCCTGTACCTTGCAGGCATACTTTTACAAATTTACTGGCAAGCCTACTGATGTTATAGTTAGGGTAACTCATACCCACACGTAAGTCTTCTAGATGCCATATTACCTTTGGCAAACTTCTGCGTATGTCGCCCGCATTCAGTACTTGCTCATAATGTTCGCTTTTTATAAAGTTGGCAGTGAGTTCTGCGTCTATCCTTTCATCAAACCCTAGTTCATTTCCTTCTACTTCACTCATTTCAAACCCAGCGGTAAAAGTAAACAGTCGCTCTACATGTTTGCTTGCAAGCACACTCAATGATCCACTGTCCATACCACCACTTAAATAACTGCCCACGGGCACATCCGCTACCATCTGTTTTGCTACAGCATTCTCCAATAACCTTTCCGTTTCTAGTCTTGCTTCATCAGCCGTCATATCATTATCAGGTTTTGTAAAATCAAAATCCCACCATGAGTTGTGTATTACTTCTTTGGTTTGGCTGTTTATAACTACTGTATTGGCGGGTGGCAACATGGTTACACCTTTAAATAAAGTATTGTAGGAAAACACATTTTGAAAAGTAAAATATTCGTTTAACGCATGAAGATCTACTTCTACTTTGAAGCCAGTATATTTTATGATGGCTTTTATTTCGGAGGCAAATAAAAGCGTTTCTCCGTTAAACCAATAGTACAGTGGCTTTACACCATACCTATCTCTGCTTAGCCATAAATTTTTGGTTGATTTTTGGTAGGCTCCAATAGCAAACATACCATCCATTTTTTCAAAAAAAGATACGCCATATGCTGCAAGCCCTTCGGTAATTACTTCCGTATCACTTGTAGAATAAAATTGGTGTCCTTTGGTTTGCAAATCAACTTTTAATTCTCTAAAATTATAAATACAACCGTTGAAAACTATTATCCAATCGCCATTGTGAGATACCATTGGTTGAGCTCCTTTGGAGCTCACGTCTAAAATAGACAACCTTCTATGACCTAATGCTACATTATCTTCAATAAAAATACCTTCGCCATCTGGCCCCCGATGCGCTAAAGCATCTGTCATTACCTTGATAGTTTGATGGGCTACCGGCTTATTATTTAAATGAAATACCCCTGTTATACCGCACATAAATTAAATAGCTTTTAATGCCGCAATGATATAATCAAAATCTTCTTTTACCATTTTATTATGCATAGGAATACTCATGCTATATTGATCGGCTGCAAAAGCTGCTGGATAATCAGATGGTTTTATATCATACATCTTTGCGTATACATCCAACATGTGAACCGCATGCGTACCCGGCCTTGTAGATATTCCTTTTTGTTGCAAAATTTCCATCATGTCATTTCGCTTCATGGGAGCAATACTTTCATCCACAAAAGTTACAAAACTCTGCCAGCCATGTTTATACCCTGCAGGTACGTCTGGCATTTTAAGCCAAGGAATATCTTTAAGCGCTTCTTTATAGTACTCGGCCCACTCTTGCCTCTCATCTATAAACATATCTAATTTTTTCAATTGTACTACGCCTATTGCTCCTTGAATATCTGTCATCCTATAATTATACCCTACCATTTCAAAAGCCGATAAGATATATGGCTTTGGACCATGGTGTCTTTGCTCTTCTGAAATAGAGGCTCCATGGTTGCGCAATCTGTCCATATGTGTAGCAAGGTCATCATTGTTTGTTGTTACCATTCCACCTTCGCCGGTAGTTACAGATTTACGTGGGTGAAAACTAAAACAACCAATATCTCCCAAGCCCCCAGCAGGATTACCATGCAATGCAGCACCCGCTGCACATGCCCCATCTTCCACAATTTTCAAATCCGGAAAATTGGTTTTTATATAATCAATGTCTGCACACAATCCAAAAAGGTGAACAGGTATAATTGCTTTTGTTTTTGAAGTTATCTTATCCTTAATTTGAGCTACGTCAATGTTAAAGGTATTGATATCAATATCAATAAAAATGGGTGTTGCTCCACAATATTTTACAGCATTGGCGGTACTTACCCAGGTAAATGCCGGTACAATAACCTCATCGCCTACACCCACACCACACGCTACTAGTGCAAGGTGTAAAGCTGTAGTGCAATTGCTTACTGCAAATGCATGTTTTACATTGTGCCTTTCTGCAAATAATTTTTCAAACTCTCTTACTTTTGGGCCTTGTGTAATCCATCCGCTCATGATAGATTCTTTGGTAGCTTCCCATTCTTCTAAACCCATACTTGGCAATCCAATGGGAATGTTTCTTTTTTCCATAATATATTTTATTATCTTTTACGCTTTTTTATCAACCCCAGTTTCTATACGCCAGTCTATTAATTTTTGCAAACCTTCTTGCAAATTAAATTTGTATAAAAATCCAAGTTCTTCTTCTGCTTTTACTTTGCTTCCAATTCTATTTTGTACCATAGCCCTTGCATCGTTTTCGGAGTATGGCTTGTATGTTACTTGCAGGGGCGAATTTTTCATTTCTAAAATTGTATCGCACAATTGTTTTATAGATGTTTGTACCTCTGTACCTACATTATAAAAACCAAAAGTAGTTGGAGATTTTGCTGCGGCTATATTACAAGCTGCTACATCTTCTACATAAATAAAATCATATGCTTGCGACCCATCTCCGTTAATAATAGGTGCCTCATTTGCTTCTATTTTATTTAACATGATAGGTACTACTCCAGTGTATGCCGCTGTTTGATCTTGACCGGGGCCATACACATTCATATACCTTAGTCCTATTATTTCCAATCCATACCTGTCATTAAATGCTGTTGCCATTGCTTCACCGGCAATTTTGGTTGCACCATAAAAGTTTTTGTTGTTAAATGGATGGTTCTCCGTCATTGGAAGTTCAACTGCATCTCCATACACCGATGCAGATGAGCTCCATATTAATTTTTTGATGTTATTATTTACGCAAGCTTCTAATACATTAAATGTACCTGCAATGTTTACATCGAAAGCAGTGCGTGGAAAATCTTTACAATGCAAAAGCCACAAAGCGGCAGTACAAAATACAATGTCTTTTCCTTTCATGGCAGCGTTTAACACATCTATTTCTCTTATATCGCCTCCATTGGAAAATAAGGTACAGCGTTCATCTTTCAAACATTCTGTAATATTGTGCATTTTGCCTCTAGCAAAATTGTCGTAAATTAATACCTCTGCTACCGATTCTTTTAATAGCTCTTTTACAATAAAACTTCCGATAAAACCTGCACCACCTATTACAAGGCATTTTTGATTTTCTAATTTCATACTTTTTTATTTGTTGTGTTTTCTTATTTCGCTTACCAATTCTATAGACTTTCTGGTTTCTATCAATGGAAATCCATTTCCAGCTAAAATTTGTTTATACGACTCTGTGTGCAATTCTGTAAATCCTTCGCTAAACTCAAATTCATTACCGTCTATTGATAGGGTTCTAAATGTTTTTTTGCCAGCATCTTTCGCTTGTTGTGGCAGTTTATTGGCATCTATACTCAACAACCAATTTACGGTTGCTTTTTCTAGTTCCAATTTTCCTGATGCAGTTTCAACCCCATGTTCTAATACGGTGCTTTCTTTTACATCACCAAAAATCCACATAAGCATATCAAAAAAATGTACCCCAATATTGGTGGCTATACCCCCGCTTTTTTGAATATCTCCCTTCCAACTGGTATGATACCAATGCCCACGAGATGTAAAATAGGTTAAATCAACAATGAATTTTTTATCGCTTGGGGCAGCATCTATTTTTGCTTTCAGTGCTACAATTGCCGGGTGTATTCTAAGTTGTAGAATACTATATACATTCTTTCCAGTTTCTTTTTCTATATCCAATAAAGAGTCAATATTCCAAGGATTTAATACGATTGGCTTTTCGCAAATTACATCGGCGCCTATTCTCATACCGAATCTTATATGAGCATCGTGCAAATAATTTGGACTACAAACAGATACATAATCAATTTTTATGCCTTGTCGTTTGAGTTTTTCCACATGCCTATCAAAGCGTTCGAATTCAGTAAAAAATTCTGCTTCAGGAAAATAACTATCTATCACTCCCACAGAATCGTGCTTATCTAGCGCTGCAAGCAAATTGTTGCCCGTGTCTTTTATTGCTTTCATGTGCCGGGGCGCTATGTAACCACCTACACCAATTAATACAAAATTTTTCAAATTATTATCGATTTATTCTACTAATATTTGCTCTATACAATTTTTATTTTTTCATTCAACTTTTATTAGACACCCTATTTATTTTTCAATGCATATCACCAACCTACTTTTATCTTTTCATTTATTTTCTGAATTGAATTACAGATCATTTTCTTTTGTAAAATGGATTTGCAAATATAAAAGCATATTTACCTAAAACGATTATTAATGCACTATTAACCTATTAACTTCTTTCAACAAATTAAAAAGTCTTAGACTATATAGCTTTCGAACTTGTTTTCTCAACCACTAATCTTATACCTAAACTTTCTAGAAACAATTCTATCGCATTTTTTTTGATAGCTTTTATGGTTGCTTTTTTCCCTTCAAATGGGCCACTTGAAATTACTATCTCACCGCCAATTTCGTTTTTTAGTTCGTAAATAACAATATTTGTGTATTTGCCAACGAAATTTTTTAATTGCTCAATTTCTTTCTCCTTTATTAGTGCAGTTTTACCAAGCCAATATACAAAGTTTACCACTCCATCTACCATTCTTACGTTAGTTTGATCTTCGCTGGGAATTTTTACAAACACATAGGACGGCAACAATGGTACTTCTACTTCCTTTTTTCTATCTGCCCATTGCCTTATTTGTGTTTGCATAGGGCAATAGTTTTCTATATTTATATTATTCAACAACTTAACTACTTTTTTCTCGCAGCGTGGCTTCGTATATACTGCGTACCATGGCATAGAAATTCATTTAAAAAATTAACGCTTATAACATGGCACAGCTTCGCCACGTCAGTTACATATTTTTTTTATAAATCATTAAAAATTAATAATTTATAAAATCACTTACTCCAAATTAATAATTTATTATTTCCATTATTAGGCATCAAATTGTATTCTTCTACAGAATAAATCAAATATCTAATCCTGCGTTTTATTAAAACTTCTGTTTTTTTAATTAATTCTAAAAAATAGCTGGAATCCACAACACCAATTAACTCCAAATCAATTATTTCGGCATTCAAGCCTTTTGCAAAATCCCCTGTTAAATAAACAAATTCTATATCGCCCAATTTGTTTATTATGTTCTCAATGATTGCATCAATACCGATATGCTTTTTAATGATACTTTGTAAATCAGAAAATAATGGATGCTTTTCGTTGGCCTTATAAAATTTTTTATTCCCCTCTATATCGCTAGTAATCATTCCAACCTCTTCAAAACGGTTCAATTCCAATCTAATGGCATTGGTACTTTCATTGAACTCCGTTTCTAGGCCTCGTAAATAAGCCTTGTTTGTACTGTTTAAAAATAGTTTAAGCAGTAGTTTGATTCTTGTTTTAGATGAAATTAATGCTTCTATCATAAAGAATGAGTAAAAAAAGTACTCAAAGATACATCTTTTTGCGTTAAATAATCTTTTACGGCTTTAGAGATTAAGCCAAACCAGTTACTTTTTGAACGGAGCTTTTTTCCAATTTGTATTTTTCACCCGTTTCTTTGCAAAAAGCAATGCCATTATTATCAAAAATTAATTTCTGACCAAATTCACTCATCCAGCCTGTTTGCCTACCTGGGTTGCCCACAATTAATGCATAATCAGGTACATCCTTTGTAACAACTGTCCCTGCTCCAATAAAGCAAAAAGAACCCAACGTATTACCGCATACAATGGTTGCATTTGCACCTACACTTGCTCCTTTTTTTATGAGGGTCGTTTTATATTCTTCCTTTCTGCTTACAGCACTTCTAGGGTTTATTACGTTTGTAAGTACCATACTTGGCCCTAAAAAAACATCATCCTCACATATTACACCTTCATATATACTAACATTATTTTGTACCCGTACATTATTGCCTAATACTACTTTAGGAGAAACAACTACGTTTTGACCAATATTACAATTTTCGCCAAGCACACAATTAGACATGATATGGCTAAAATGCCAAATT
The DNA here is from genome assembly GCA_031380515.1 of Ferruginibacter sp. GTDB lineage: Bacteria > Bacteroidota > Bacteroidia > Chitinophagales > Chitinophagaceae > Ferruginibacter. The sequence goes on from JANNGD010000246.1 coordinate 74,936, forward strand.
TTTGTGCCTTTGCCTATTACACAGCCTTCGTCTACATAAGCTGATTCATGTACAAAAAAATCTTTTTCCATTTTACTATTTTATTTGCTTTAAATAATCCCCATAACCACTTTTCTTTAATCCATCTGCTAATTTTTCTAATGCCGCTTTATCAATAAATCCCATTCTATATGCAATTTCCTCTGGGCATCCAATTTTTAACCCCTGTCTTTTTTCTATTACCCTCACATATTCTGTAGCATCACTTAAGCTATCAAAAGTGCCTGTATCCAACCATGCAAAACCTCTGTCCAAAACAGCCACTTTCAATTTTTTATTTTGAAGGTACACATCGTTTACTGTAGTTATTTCATACTCGCCTCGTTTGCTTGGCTCTATGGTTTTTGCAATATGCACCACATCATTATCATAAAAATACAAGCCAGGCACCGCATAATTGCTCTTTGGATGTTCAGGCTTTTCTTCTATACTAATAGCGTTAAAATTATCATCAAATTCTACTACACCATATCTTTCGGGATCGCTTACAGGATATGCAAATATCGTAGCACCTTCATTCTTTGCTGACTGTTGAAGCAGTTTGCTAAATCCACTACCATAAAAAATATTATCGCCTAATACCAGCGCCACACTATCGTTACCAATAAATTTTTCGCCTATTACAAATGCTTGAGCAAGTCCATTGGGTACTTCTTGCACAGCATATTGTATATCACAGCCCCATTGCTTCCCATCGCTTAGCAATCTTTTAAATTGGCTCTGGTCTTCTGGCGTTGTAATAATTAATATCTCTTTTATGCCCGCAAGCATTAATGTACTTAGCGGATAATAAATCATTGGCTTGTCATATATGGGCATGAGCTGCTTACTTATTGCCATTGTTATGGGATAGAGTCTTGTACCGGAGCCGCCTGCGAGAATGATACCTTTCATAAGAATTGTTGAATGTTGTTGAATGTTGTTTAAAGAGTTGAAAAAGAAGTTGAAATTTGGTGAATATTGTTTAAAGAGTTGAAAGAGAAGTTGAAATTTGTTGAATATTGTTTGAAAAGTTGAAGGAGTTTATTTTACTGCAGCCTTTTCATAAAAATAAAAGCATTATTTTTTTGCTTTTACCAAAAAACATAATAAGTCTATTAAAATTAAACTTACTATTAAACATTTCGACAATCTTCATCAACATTCAACAATCTTCAACTTTCTCCTCACTTTTTTTCCGCTTTTACCAATTGCGTATTTCTCAAATTATTTATTTTTAAAGATAATGGTTGAATTATACTTTTTAAATGCTCAAATTCTTCTTCTGTTAAATATTTTAAATCTAACGCAGTAAATGTATGGCTCATAAGTTCCATTAAACTACCATAAGAAATAGAATAAAAATGTGCTTGTTCTTTTGCTGAAAATCTTGAACTCCCTTCTGCAATATTTGCTCCAACCGAAACCGATGATCTTCTCTTTTGATTTGTTAACCCAAACTTTTCTTTCTCTGGAAATTTTTCTGTCAATTCATATACCAAAACAGTCAATTTTCTTGCTTCTTGCCAAACTTCTAGTTTTTCAAAACCAAAAACATACATATTTATACCTTTTGTTTGTAAACATAATCATTAACTTAACGAAACCCCTTCAACCCTTCAAACAACATTCAACCATATTCAACTTCCTCCTCAACCATTATACATACTCTCATAATATCCTAAATATGCCCCGCTCGTCACATCCTCCAACCATTTCGTATTCTCCAAATACCAATCGATTGTCTTAGAAATACCTTCTTCAAATTGTAATGATGGCAACCAACCCAACTCATCTTTTAGTTTTGTAGCATCTATGGCATAGCGCAAATCGTGGCCAGCCCTGTCTGTTACATACGTTATCAATTTTTCAGATGCGCCTTTTTCTCTGCCAAGCTTTTCATCCATTTGCTTGCACAATTCTTTTACGAGTGCTATATTGGTCCATTCATTGTGCCCACCTATATTGTATGTTTCACCCACTTTACCTGTATGAAAAATTACATCTATCGCTCTAGCATGGTCTTCTACAAAAAGCCAATCCCTTACATTTTCGCCTTTACCATAAATAGGCAATGGTTTATTGTTGATGATATTGTTTATACAAAGCGGTATCAATTTTTCTGGAAAATGATATGGCCCATAATTATTGCTACAGTTACTGATTTTTACAGGCAATTTGTATGTATGATAAAATGCACGAACCATGTGATCGCTACTAGCTTTAGATGCTGAGTAAGGGCTACGTGGGTCATAAGCTGTTTCTTCGGTAAAAAAACCTGTATCACCCAAAGAGCCATATACTTCGTCTGTAGAAATATGATAGAAAATCTTCCCATCCATATTTTCTTTCCAACTTTCTTTAGCGGTTTGCAAAAGTGATGCTGTACCCATAACATTGGTGGTTACAAATGCAAGCGGGTCGGTAATGGAACGATCTACATGACTTTCGGCAGCACAATGCAGTACTGCAGTAAATTGGTGCTCCTCAAATAATTTTTTCAATAGATTAAGATCCGTAATATCGCCTTTTACAAAAGTATAATTAGGATATTTTTCTATATCTGTTAGGTTTTCGAGGTTGCCTGCGTATGTAAGTGCATCAAGATTTACGATTGCATAATCAGGATATTTTGTAACAAATAACCTGGTTAAATGAGAGCCAATAAAACCTGCGCCTCCAGTTATTAAAATACGGTGCATTGCTATAATGTTTTAGCGGCGAAGATATAATTTATTGCTTGAAAAGCTTCAACATCCTGCTTTTACAAATATTTAACCCTGCCAAATTACATTCTAAAATTATAAACTAAAATGCCTAACCTATCTTTGCCGCTATGCATTACGCTTCAGTAGAAAATATTAGTAAAAGTTTTGGTATAAGAACTTTGTTTAAAAACATCTCTTTTTATGTAGAAGAAGGGGATAAAATTGCCTTTGTAGCCAGAAATGGCACAGGAAAATCGACATTGCTCAAAATATTTGCAGGTTTGGACAGCCCAGATGAAGGCACACTTTGGGTACATAAAGATGTAAAAGTGATTATGCTTCAGCAGGATACGCCGTTCATGGAGGACAAAAGTATTCGGGAAAATGTGCTGCGGCTCGATAACCCAACCATAAAAACGGTAAGTGCTTATGAAAAATATTTAGACGAGGGCTCAGAAGATATGGATCTGCTTACCGAGATAATGGGCAAAATGGAAGAATTGAATGCTTGGAGTTTCGAGAGCGAGCTAAAACAAATTTTGGGTAAATTGAATTTGCACGATATAGAGGCAGTAATGAATACCCTTAGTGGTGGGCAACGCAAACGGGTTGCATTGGCACAATCGCTCATAGAGGCCCAGTTGCACGAAGGAAGGTGTTTGTTGATTTTGGATGAACCGACCAACCATTTAGATGTAAGTATGATTGAATGGTTGGAAGATTTTCTTTCTACCCATAAAATGACCATATTATTGGTAACGCATGATCGTTATTTTTTGGATACCGTGTGCAATGAAATAATAGAAATGGATGAGGAAAAACTTTTTGTGTACAAAGGAGATTACGATTATTTTTTAGAGCAAAAAAGTTTGAGGCAGGAAATAGAAGCGAGTGAATTTCAAAAGGATAAAAATATTTTTAGAAAGGAATTGGAATGGATGCGCAAGCAACCAAAAGCCAGAACCACAAAAAGTAAGAGCAGGCAAGATGCTTTTAAAGATGTAGAAGAACGTGTATCGGTGAAAAAAGAAGATGCTGAAGTGAGCTTACAAGTAAAAATGACCAGGCTTGGGGGCAAGATTTTAGAAATGAAAAAAGTGAGTAAGTCGTACGGCGATAAACTTATTATGAAAGGGTTTGATTATACTTTTAAAAGAGGGGAACGAGTAGGTATTGTAGGGAAAAATGGTGTGGGTAAATCTACTTTTCTTAAAATTGCCTTACAACAAGAACTACCCGATAGTGGCAAAATAAACCATGGCGATACGGTGGTGTTTGGTAATTTTAACCAAGAAGGATTGGCCTACAAAGAAGACAAACGTGCCATAGAATATGTAAAAGACATGGCAGAATATTTTCCATTGGCAGATGGCACAAAGCTTAGTGCGAGCATGTTTATGGAAAAATTTGGTTTTAATGCACAACAACAATTTACCCCACTGAGCAAATTGAGCGGGGGCGAAAAAAGACGATTGCATTTAATGAGTGTACTTTTTGTGAATCCTAATTTTTTGATATTAGATGAGCCTACCAACGATTTGGATTTACAAACCCTTCGTACACTGGAGGAATTTTTAATGGATTTCCCTGGCTGCATATTAATTGTAAGCCATGATCGTTATTTTATGGACAGGATGGTAGAGCATCTTTTTGCATTTGAAGGCGAAGGCGTAATAAAAGATTACCCGGGTAACTATACACAGTACAGAAGTTATCTAAAAGAAATAGAAGCTGGCACCAGAAAAGATGATGGAAAAATGAATATGGTGAGTATTGAAGAAAAGCAGATAGCTAAGCAACCCGTAGATAATGCCTCTGCAACAACGCTAAAAAAATTATCTTTTAAAGAAAAAACCGAATTAGAAAATTTAGATAAAGAAATACCTTCTTTGCAAAAAGAAAAGGAAACATTGGAGTTGAAAATGAGTGAAAATATTACTTACGAAGAAATACAGAAAATTGGCCTGCGTGTAAATGAAATTATTGCAGCCTTGGACGACAAGGAAATGAGGTGGCTGGAACTGAGCGAAAGAGGTTAAGTATTTATTGAATTATTACTCAGGTTTTATAAATGTTGTTAACTTTACGTTGTGAAAATTAAAAGCCTCAAAATAGATAATTTTAAAACCTTGCTCAATTTTGAATTGATTGAGCCGAACCCATTTTCGGTTTTTGTAGGGGCAAATGGTGTGGGAAAGAGTAATATTTTTGAGGCTTTGGAGTATTTGAATTTTATTTCTTATTACAAAATCAACAATACCGATGAACTATTTGGAGGGTATAAAAATTTTTTAAATTTTAATTATCAAGATACAAAGTTAGAAATTGAATTGGAAAATTATGCTTCAAATTCATTGAAACTAACTAGAACCCCAGAAAATCTCAGCAATGTTAAAAAGATTCATATAAATGAAACTTTTGACAATCAGTTTGTTGGAAATTTTACTCGAATTTTTGTTACTACCAAAGAATACAACAAACTGAACCTTTCCTCCTCCGATGAAAAACTAAATTTTAATTGCGACAACCTCGAAAACGTTTTAAGAAGGATTTTAGAAGAACCATTAAAAGCATTGGAAATAAAAGAATGGCTCAATTTATTAAGGCCTGGTTTTAGTGATATTAAAATTGAGAAAGACTTAAGCGAAAAGTCATTCATACAGTTTTTTGAAGAAGGATATGAAAAACCATTTGGTAAAAGTTTAATATCGGATGGTACATATAATATTCTTTGTTTACTTACTGCAATTTACCAAACAGATGAGC
>JANNGD010000039.1:0-4013 GCA_031380515.1 Ferruginibacter sp.
TAGGACGATTGGGAGGATGGAAAGGATACGACTCTCAAGGTCCGCCAGGGGTTATATGTTTGAAAAAAGGACTCGATAGGTTTAATGCGATTATAGAAGGAATTAACATTGCCAAAGATATGTGTACAGGGTAGCTGTCGGCAGACAGGCTTTTTCGGCTAAGGAGTGCAGCCATTCAGCATTTATTCTTTTATCAACAATAATGCAAAGTCCATATTTTTTGCAAAGAATTTTAATACAAAATGGTAATAAGAAAAATAGAAAAAAGAGATAACGAAGCCATGGGAACCATTGTACAAGAGGTATTGATGGAATTGGGTGCACCTAAAGTAGGAACTGCTTACGCAGACCCCTACCTTTTTTCTTTGTTTGAAACATACGATAAACCAAAAGCCATTTATTTTGTAGTAGAAAAGGATGCTAAGGTTATTGGAGGATGCGGGATAGATCAATTAGAAAACACAACAGAAAATATTTGTGAATTACAAAAAATGTATTTTTTGCAAGAGGCTCGTGGGTTGGGTGTAGGTAGCAGGTTAATGGAGCTTTGCCTGCAAGCAGCAAAAGAGTATGGGTATGAAAAATGTTATTTGGAAACCATGCCTTATATGGAAGCTGCACAAAAGCTATACAAAAAAGTAGGTTTTACCTATTTGGATAAACCGATAGGAGATACAGGCCACTCCTCTTGCCCTGTATGGATGATAAAAATTTTATAAAACCCATTCCTTTCAAAAGAGGATAAATAAACCTTACCCTATAATTTTACCATAAATATTTAAACGTGAGTCGCTATCATTCATACATAACTTCTGCAATAAAAATTTTAACTACAGCCAAAGTAGGAGAACCTTTGGTACATCATCTAAAAAAGTTTTTTGCAACAGATAAAAAATTTGGATCAAAAGATAGAAAATATATTTCTTCGCTTTGTTATAATCTGTATAGAATGGGGAATGCTTTAAAAAACAAAACAATAGAAGAAAGAATATTGGCCGCTACCTTTTTATGCAACGATAAGAGCAATGATTTGCTGCTAGCCCTTGCTCCAGATCTTAATGCACAAATTAAACTATCTCTAGAAAAAAAATGCGTGCATTTAGGTATCAATACAAAACATATATTCCCATTAGAAAACGAATTGAGCGAAGAAATAGTTAAAACCGAATTTGCGTTTTCCTTTTTGAAACAACCCTCATTTTATGTGCGAAGCCGCCCAAAAAGTATGGTAAAAGTTTTTGAAAAATTGACAGAAGCAAAAGTGCCATTCGAAGAAATAAGTACCTCTTGCATAGCCTTGCCACAGGGTTATAAAATAGATGAGTTATTGTTGTTAAACAAAGAGGTAGTAGTGCAAGATAGGAATTCGCAGCAGGTTTTTAATTACCTTCAAAAGCCAGAAGTATTTCTTGCAAAAGATGTATCAGTATGGGATTGCTGTGCTGCAAGCGGAGGAAAATCTATTTTAATACATGATTTATTGCATGGGCATGTAGATTTATATGTGTCGGATGTGAGAGCAAATATCCTCAATAATTTGCGCAACAGATTTAAAGATGCAGGCATAAAAAAGTACCATGCATTTTTAGCAAACCTTGTAAAGCCTACAACTGCTTTACCCGAAAAAAGCTATGATATCATTGTATGTGATGCACCCTGCACAGGCAGTGGTACATGGGCTCGCACGCCCGAGCAACTTTCTTTCTTTGAAACAAAAAGTATAAATGAATTTGCAATCATGCAAAAACAAATAGCTACTACCGCATTGCCATTTTTAAAAAAAGGAGGTTTGTTTTTTTACATTACTTGTTCTGTATTTAAAAAAGAGAATGAAGACCTAGTTGCTTATTTAAAAGAAAAATTCCATTTACAAGTTTTGCAAATGGAATATCTTAAAGGGTATGATGTAAAAGCCGATACAATGTTTGTAGCGGTCCTTACGGTTTAATTATTTTTAAAAATACGTTCAGTCAATATTTTTTTATCGTCAGCAAATATTGAAATAAAGTAAATTCCATTTGCCATTCTTCGCATGTCTATTGATTTTGTTTGAGCTCCTGCAGCCTGTTGATAAGTAGTTTCATAAACTTTTTGACCAGATCGATTTAACATTACAATTGCAATTTTAGTTGCATTCGCACGGCTAACCATAATGTTGGCAACATCAATAACCGGATTTGGATTTATTTTTATTTGGTCAAAGGACGTACCACATGATAGAGGTGTATTTACAATGAGGGAATCCATATAAAAGCTTGTGTCAGTTACTATATCAATTTTTATCCTGTAAGAAACACTTCCACTGCTAAGTGTAGTTAATTCATCTGAAAAGCTTATATTTTTATTTGTAAAATTTCCGGTACCTACAATTGTTTTAAAAGGAACATATGCTGATTGATTTGCTGCTTTTCTTTCAACAATAATATTCATTGTATTATCATGTTTTACATTCAGGTTTATGGTAGCCATGCAATTTGAAACCGTTGCTGCTTGCGTGTATGATTTTTTTAATAACAATACAAATGCTTTTTTCATATCTGGAATACCATAACCCATTCTATCGTCGGGATTGGAAAATCTGGTAGAGGATTTCTGCATAGCATCTATGATCGTCATATTATTATACTCTGGAAAAGCCTGCCACAAGCAGGTGGTGAGCCCAGCAAGGTTTGGTGTTGCAAAAGATGTTCCATTGCCAAATACTGGCTGCCCAGTACTTGGGCTTGCTACAACTGCACGTAAACCAACAGCAGACATGTTAGGCTTTATTCTTCCGTTACTAGAGGGGCCATAGCTGCTAAAGCCTGCCACATTACCAAGCGTATCTACAGCACCTACGGTGAGTGCACTGTCGGCATCCCCGGGTGAAATTAAATAGCGCCAAGAAGTGTTGCCCTCATTACCAGCAGCAATTACAGGCAACATGCCTTTTTTTGCAGCAATATCAGTAGCTCTTGCACTCATAGTGGTATTACCATCCATATTTGCGTAGGTATAATTTTGAGAAGGAATATCAAATGTGCTGTAACCCAATGAAACAGTACAAACATCTACCCCAATGCTATCTGCTCTTTCATACCCTGCAGCTAAATTATGCTCTTCTATTCTTGTTTCGCTTGCCACATCTTCTGTCCTGTATAAACAAAAAGTAGCTTTTGGGGCTGTGCCTACAAAAACACCAGGCATATTGGCTGATATGCTGCTAAAGCAATTCATTCCATGGGTATTGTCTTCGTTTACGCTTGCATTATTGGCTACAAAATCCCACACATTTAATATTTGGTTATTTGTTCTAACGCTATCAAAGGTTGGCAGGGTTAAATAATTAAAAAAGCCTGCATCCAAAACACTTATTTGCATTCCTTCTCCCCTAAAGCCATGGTTATGCAAAAATTCCCCTTGGTGAAGGCGTATTTGCCCATTTGAACTACCATAACTATAAAAATTAGACGTTGTTCTTGCTGAAGTAGATGCTGTTTCAATGGGTGTATCAACAATGGTATCCATTATTTTATTTCGGGGCGTAGGTATGTCACTATTTCTGCTTGCTACAGCAATGGCACTTATAACAAATGGAAAACCGTTTATTTTGTTTAATGCGTTGATGTCGGTAGTTTGTATGGTTACTTGATTTAGCCATTTAGATGCATTCAAAATAGTTACCACTCCAGCTAGCCTTACACTATCAATATACCTTGGGGTAACGGGTAAATCGGCACTGTCTATTCCTATATTATACCTTACCCTTCGTTGTATGGCTCGGGGGCCTAAGTATTGAGAAGGGTTTGCCATTGAAAAAGGGTTGGAACCTTTGTCTTTAAATCTTACGATATACCTAGTTTGCGCTTGCGTATTTGTAAAGAAAAGAATGCATAAAAAAAGAAGGAAGTTTTTCATTTTCTACTTCAATTTGTGTTTATTGATTAAATGATAGTTTAGTCATATACGAAATACGTCAAAAACCATCACTTCGATTTGAATTGTCTTTAATCTCAAATGTTACTTACTATCAT
>JANNGD010000054.1:0-4883 GCA_031380515.1 Ferruginibacter sp.
TAAGGGAGCCTGCCTTTCCTACCAAAGTGCCCTTAACCCTAAATGATTCTTTGGAAAATTATTATTTTTATAAAAACCATTATTGGGATGGGATAAGTTTTATGGATGATAGGATCATTCGTACACCGTTTTTTCAACCAAAATTGGAAACGTATTATAAGCAAGTAATGTCTCAATCATCGGATAGCCTTATTAAAGATATAGACTACAAATTATTGCTTGCAAGATCAAATCCAGAGATGTACAAATTTTTGCTAAATTGGTTTACGGATGAATATATTAACCCAAAATACATGGGGCAAGATGCTGTATTTGTTCATTTGTATCAACAATACCATAGCAAAGGGTTGAGCAATTGGCTCAATAAATACCAGGACAGTATTATCAGCAGAAGGGCATTTATGCTTATGAGTAATTTGTTGGGCGAAAGGGCTGCCAACATGGAGTTTGTAAATAGTGCAGGGAAAGTGAATGCAATGTATGACGTAGATGCAGCCTATACGCTTGTTGTATTTTGGGACCCTAATTGTGGTCATTGCAAAGAAGAAATACCAAGAATAGATTCATTTTATAGAGCTATCTGGCAAAAGAAAGGATTAAAAATATATGCAGTACTTTCCGAAACAGATAAAGTGAAAGATGCTTGGGCCAATTACATCGTTGAGCATAAAATTGATGATTGGATAAATGTTTACCAAACAAAAGAAATGGTAGATTCAGATACCAAAGACCAAAGACCATCATACAGGCAGTTGTATGATATAGCCGTTACACCTACCATTTATTTGCTAGATAAAGAAAAGCGTATCATTGCAAAGAAACTTACGCTTGAACAATTGAATGATTTTTTGGAAGTGAAAATAAAAAATGAACATTAAAATAGGAACGGACATTAAATCTTAACAGCTTTGCATTTGGTTAGCAACAGTTGTTTAACTTAATATCATTTCAAAATCAGCTTACAATTATATTAAAAAGAATGAAAAAGTTTTCCATTATTTTTCTCACAGTTTGTAGTTTTTGCGCTGCTTCTGCACAACAGCTATTTACTTTTGGGAATAGTGAAACCAGTAAAGCAGAATTTTTAAGGGCTTATAATAAAAATAAACCGTCTACGTCAGATAAGGAAAAATCTATGCGGGAGTATTTGGAATTGTATACCAATTTTAAATTGAAAGTAAAAGCTGCGCAAGAAATGAGGCTAGATACGATATCGCAAATTCGTTACGACATTCAGAATTTTAGAGACCAAGTAATTGATAATTATTTGAACGACGAAAAGGGAATGCAAATACTCGTAAATGAAGCAATAGAAAGAGCAGCCAAAGATATTCATGTGCATTATTTTTCAGTACCTGTTCTGGCAAATGCAATACCAGCCGATACATTAAAGGCGTACAATGCTGCAATAGAATTATACAATGCACTAAAGAAAAATAAAACAACAGACTATGCAGAAATTGTAACCAATATTTCGGCAAAATCTTTTCCGGTAAAATTTGCTGATATTGGCTTTCAGACTGCATTTGCGCTTCCTTACGAGTATGAAAATATGATGTATAATACAGCTGTAGGGGAGGTAAGTTTGCCCTTTAGGAGCAACAAAGGTTGGGTAATATTTAAAATTGTAGGGCAAAGGCCTGCAGTAGGTACATGGAAAGTAGCACAACTTCTTTTTGCCTACCCACCTAATGCAGATTATGATGCAAAAATGAAAGTGAAACAAAAAGCAGATTCTGTTTTTGGGTTGTTAAAAGCGGGTCTTATGTTTAGCGAAGCTGCTACAACATATAGCGACGATAGGATGACCAACATGGGTGGGGGTGAATTGCCGGAGTTTGGCTCAGGAAAATACAACAGCGTTTTTGAGAAAAATGTTTTTGAATTGCAAAAAGACAACGATATAACCAATCCATTTGAGACAAACTTTGGTTATCATATTGTAAAACGATTAGGTAATACCCCTATTCCTACAGATAAGAATGATGCGGCATACCAATTCATTATCAAACAAAAAGTAACACAGGATACTCGTATCAATAAGGAAAAAGAAAAATTTGCAAAAGATATTACTACTAAAACTGGAATTAAAAGGGTTGCAGCAATAACCAACGAAATGCTTTACAGCAATGCAGATTCTTTAATGAAAGACCCATCCGAAGCAAAAATAGCTTCGCTTCCCATCAGTAAAAAAGCAATACTGGCTTTTAAAGATGAAACACAATTAAAAGGAAGCGATTGGCTAAAATTTGTTAGGGATTATAAATCCAATCCAGAAGCAGTTTCAGTTGAAAATAAAACCTTGTTTGGTAAATTTTCTGAAAAAGCGGTGCTGGATTATTATAAAAAGCATTTGGAAGAATATAACAACGAATTTAAATACCAAATGCAAGAATTTAAGGAAGGTAATTTGCTTTTCGAAATTATGGAGCGAAATGTATGGAGTAAAGCAGGTGCTGATTCTATAGGATTAAGGAAATATTTTGAAGCCAATAAACAAAATTATAAATGGGGTGCAAGTGCAGATGTATTGGTATTTAATTGTGCCAATGAAATAACTGCAAAAAAAGCATTGGAAGATAGCGAAAAAGGAATTTCCTGGAATACCATTGCGCAGGAAAGTAAAAATCAAATACAGGCTGATAGTGGGCGAAATGAATTGTCACAGATTTTAGATAACTTAAGCAGTGGTAAACCAGTAATTGGTAGCTATTCGCCCTTTAATTTAAACACAGATGGTAGTGCAACATTTGTAAAGTATATAAAATTGTACGAAGCAGGTATGCAACGATCATTTTCGGAAGCAAGAGGACTAGTGATAAATGATTACCAAAATGTGTTAGAAAAACTGTGGGTAGATAATTTGAGAAAAAAATATGCGGTTAAATACAATGAAGCTACATTTAGGGAAATGCTCAAATAAGGAATAAAAAAGGATGCCAAGTATTGTAACTTGGCATCCTTTTTATAAATAGGTTCGGTCCATCACACAATTTGTTTAACTACATCAGCTATTAAAGTCGGCCTTCCCAAAGTATAATAATGCAATGCAGGCACGCCCGCTTTTTTCAATTCAATAGATTGTTGAAGCAACCATGCAGCACCTACCTTTTCTACATCTTCATCCGTTTTGCAACTTATTACTGCATTACTAAGATCGGTAGGTAATTCTATCGAGAACACTTTAGGCAACATAGTAAGTTGTTTCTTGCTGTATATCGGTTTTAATCCTGGGATGATAGGTACATTAATGCCTATTGCTCTACAAGCCTCTACAAAAGAAAAATATTTTTTATTATCAAAAAACATTTGGGTAATAATGTAATCTGCTCCAGCATCTACTTTGTGTTTTAAAAATTGTAAATCGGTATCCATATTGGGCGATTCAAAATGTTTTTCTGGATAACCAGCTACCCCAATGCAAAATTTCGTTTTTGCCGTATTTCTCAACTCCTCTTCTTGATAAATGCCCGAATTTAGATTTTGTACTTGTTTCAATAAATCAATGGCATAATTATGGCCACCAGGTTCTGCTTCAAAACTAGATTCATTTTTTGCTGCATCACCACGAAGCACTAGTACATTATCAATACCCAAGTAGTTTAAATTTATTAAAGCGTCTTCTGTTTCGTTTATGCTAAAGCCACCACAAATAAGGTGGGGTACTGTATCTACATTGTATTTGTTCATTATGGCTGCACAAATAGATTCAGTACCTGGGCGTTTGCGCACTACAATTTTTGTAAAATTACCATCGGCTGTTTTTTTAAAAACATGCTCACTACGATGATAGGTAACATTAATAAAAGAGGGTTTTAATTCCATCAATGGGTCTAGATGGTTGTACAAAGATTGTATACCTTTACCTTTAAGGGGTGGTAATATTTCGAAGGAGATAACGGTATCTTTCGCTTGGCTTAAGTGGTCTATTACTTTCATATTCTTTTTTCTGTAACGGGTTTTACCTGTTAGTTCCCATAAGTTCTTGCAAATTTACTGAAGCAAAGGCAAATATTTAAAACATTTACGAGCTGTTAAAAATGAAGGTTCACTTTTATTCCAATTATTTCTTTCTTAAATTTGTAAAAAATACATTTCCACTTGAGCCTAACCATACAAACCAAAGACCTAGTAAAAATTTACGGTAGCCGTACAGTAGTAAATAAAGTTTCCTTTAATGTAAATCAAGGTGAAATTGTGGGGCTACTTGGCCCCAATGGTGCAGGTAAAACTACTTCATTTTATCAAGTAGTTGGGTTGGTAAAGCCAGATGAAGGAGAGGTTTTTTTAAATGATATTAATATTACCAAACTACCCATGTACAAAAGAGCTCAAATGGGCATTGGATATTTGCCACAAGAAGCCAGTATTTTTCGCAAACTAAGTGTAGAAGATAACATCATTGCAGTACTAGAGATGACAAAGCTTAATAAAGCAGGACAAAAAGAAAAATTAGAATCTTTGTTAAACGAATTTCGCTTGCAGCATGTAAGAAAAAACAATGGTGATACCCTAAGTGGTGGCGAAAGGAGAAGAACTGAAATAGCCCGTGCGCTTGCTGTAGATCCTAAATTTATTTTGTTGGATGAACCGTTTGCAGGAGTAGATCCAATTGCGGTAGAAGATATTCAAGAAATTATTGCAAAACTTAAATATAAAAATATTGGTATTCTTATAACCGATCATAATGTAAATGAAACGCTTTCTATTTGCGATAGAGCCTACTTACTTATAGATGGTAGCATTTTTAAACATGGTACTGCCGAAGAATTGGCGGGAGATGAACAGGTAAGAAGATTATACTTAGGTAAAAACTTTGAGTTGAAACGTAAAGATTATTTGCACGACAAAGCTGCTATGTAAAAGGTTATTATAGGGTGGTT
>JANNGD010000062.1:0-43850 GCA_031380515.1 Ferruginibacter sp.
TGTTGGAGATATTACAGTAAAAGAAGTTGCATTTACTCCGCCAAATTTTACTGCTGATACACCTATAAAATTTGTACCGTAAATATTGATTGTATTTCCTGTATTACCAATCAATGGATTGAATGAAGTTATCGTTGGCAAGGGAGGAGCAGGAACATTAAAATATTGGTATTTAGTAGTCGAATCACTCCTCACCCCATTAAAAACAACGAGCTTTATACTATCTAAATAGCTATTCACATTGTGAATATAATTTGCATTAAAAGTATTGCCAATATAGGTATTATTTTTATACCACTTATATGTATAGCCAGTGCGAGAATAGTTAGTTAGATTTACATTATTAGTAGCTGAAACGCCTACAGTATCTATCAAAAAATATGCTTGCGGTATGGGCGTTCCACCACCATTATTACTAATTTCTAAAAAACCATGTCCACCGCCAGCCCACAATTGATTAGAGGTATTGCATTGTAAGTCATTGTGGGAATATTCTAAGTAAGTAAAATTATTATCTCGAGGTAAAGCTTCCCAAATACCTCCACCATTTAATGTTTTTAAAACTTTATTCTGAAAAGACAAACCAAATCCAACATTTGCATCTGTAAACTTAAATTTCCCTAAAGATACAGAGTGTGCATAAACATTGTTTTGTAATACCCAATTTAACCCAGCATCAGTTGTTTTATAAACAAAATCATGATTATCATTGTCGTACATGTTTATCCAACCAGTACTGAAATCTAAAAAAAATAAAGACCTTACTTTTGCAGCTACTCCTACAGGTAGTGGTAAATCTTGCCAACTAATGCCTGCATTTACAGTTCTATAAACTTTGTTGGTTTCAAATTTGGTACTTATAGCAAATACCACATTATTATCTACTGCCTCAAGATTAGTAAAATACCTTGCAGGGTCAATTTTTACCACTGACCAGTTAAGCCCTTGGTTAGTAGTTTTTAACACTCTATCTGCATCTACTGCATAACCTATGCCGTTATTTTGTGGAAAAATAATATCTGTAATTCCTGTTCTTAACTCTAATGAGTTAAACTGAGAGTGATACCTCACGGTAAAGGTATTACCTCCGTCAGTTGATTTCAGTATTGCAGGTACGAAACCATAATCGCCGTATGCTATAATATTATTTTGGTCAAAGGCCTTCACACCATTTATACCAAAGCCGAATAAAAAATTTACGTTAAAACCATTTAAATTCGTGTTGCCGTTTGTAATGTTTTTTTGAGTAAATGTTCTACCTGAATCAGAAGAAAATCCAATCCAATCTCTAAATGCAACAAACCCAGATGTATTGTTGTAAAAACTAATTTTATTAATTTGATTTCCTGGTGTAATGTTATCCAAATACACTTGTCTCATTTGGGCATTTACAGAAGAATTAAAAAAAAGAGATGCACATAAAATAATCGCACTTAAAAATGCTTTTTTGAAAAAAGAATGATGCATAAGTTGTCAGGTTTTGGTATTGATTCTGCAAAAGCTGTTGGTTTGCATATATTAGAACTCTAGAGCCTTCGTAAACTAAAATAGCTGCTTCATCTATAGTTAAATAAATGAATATACTATAAAGCTATGCATTTAAGCAACAACCTCAGTATTATATTAAAAATTTGTGCATTTTTAAGTACAAGCGTGTAGGTTTAGTCTTTATCTATATAATAAACCTCATCATATCACCTGCCCCCTCAACAAATCTTCAAACACATCTCTCCTTCTTATCACCCTTGCTTCTCCATTTTCTACCATCACTTCTGCGGGCTTTAGGCGGCTGTTAAAATTGCTGCTCATTTCAAACCCATAGGCGCCAGCATTGTAAAAGGCAAGAAAATCACCTTCCTTCACTTCGGGCAATGTTCTATCCCATGCAAATGTGTCTGTTTCACAAATATTACCTACTACGTTGTAAATACGCTGGGTACCTTCGTGGTTAGATAAGTTTTCTATATGGTGATAGGAGTCGTACATCATTGGTCGTATGAGGTGGTTAAAGCCACTATCCACACCTACAAAAACTGCCGAAGTAGTTTGCTTTATCACATTTGCTTTTACAATTAAATAACCACACTCGCTCACCAAAAATTTGCCAGGTTCAAACCATACTTGCAAACTTTTTCCCGTTTCTGCTTCAAATTGTTTAAATGCCTCCGCTACTTTTTCGCCCAATAAATTTACATCGGTTTCTTTTTCGCCAGGTTGGTAAGGCACTTTAAAACCACTGCCCAAATCTATATATTTCAAATCGGGGAAATGGGTAGCCATGCCAAACATTACTTCCAAGCCTTCTAAAAATACATTGATATCTTTTATCTCACTTCCTGTGTGCATATGTATGCCTTCTACACGCAAGTTGGTAGTTTTTACAATGCGTTCTATGTGTCGCATTTGATGAATAGAAATTCCAAATTTACTATCTATATGCCCCGTAGAAATTTTATAATTTCCACCCGCCAAAATGTGTGGGTTTAGGCGAATGCAAATGGGGTAGCTATTACCAAACTTATTTCCAAATTGCTCCAAGATAGAAATATTATCTAAGTTGATATTTACACCAAGTTCTTTTACCTCAAGAATTTCATCGAAGTCCACACAATTTGGTGTATATAAAATTTCTTCTTTTGGGAACCCTGCAATAAGACCAAGTTTCACTTCATTTATGCTTACACAATCCAACGAACCACCAAGCGAACGCACATAACGCAATACATTTACATTGGTAAGCGATTTGCAAGCATAAAAAAACTTGGCATTGCTGTTCCTAAAAGCATGGGTAAGTTTTTCATATTGTGTTTTTATACTTTCGGCATTATAAACATACAAAGGCGTGCCGTATTGGCTTGCAAGGTTACTGAGGGTGTCGTGTGAAAGATGGTTCATTGGTAAATTAGCCCCCTAAATCCCCCGAAGGGGGACTTTTGAGTCCGTTAATTTTTAGAGTTAATAAAAGTGTTTATAGTTGTTTTTTATAAATATACAAAGTCGTTACAAAGAATATGTTTAAAATAAATTCATTCTATGTTACTAAATTTAAAGTCTATTGCAAAAATTATAAAAACACACTTCAATGTTTTAAAGTTTGTTTAAAGTATTAAAGTCTTCCAAGTCCCCATTCGGGGGATTTAGGGGGCCATAAAAAAGCATTTCCTTTTGAGAAATGCTTTTTAAAAAAATCTATTATACAAAGATATTTTAAGATGCTTCCTCTGCGTCTTCTTCCTGTTTATCTTGTTTTATTTCAGCTATCTCTTCTTCCATTGTTTCTACTGCCAATGTTTCTTCTACAACATCCATTTCTTCTACAACCGTTGTTGCTTCGCCAAAAGTTGTTGCTTCTGCTTCAACATCTGTCTCATCTACCACTGTTTCTTCTAGCGCTACATGTATATGCGTAGGCACTTCCCCTTCTGCAATATGCAACTCGCCTGCTTCGCCTACTACATCATGTACATGTATTTCCTCCTCCTCCAATTGATGCTGGTTTACTTCCGTAGCTTTTACCATTTCTTCTAAAAATACCTCGCTTATTTTTGGCAACTCATCTGCACTGTTTATACCAAAATAATCCATAAAAGATTTTGAGGTTGCATAAATCAATGGCTTGCCCACCGCATCTTCATTTCTACCACTTATAATTACCAAATCTTTTTCTAATAATTTTTGCACAGCATAATCGCAATTTACTCCTCGTATGCTTTCTATTTCGCTTTTTGTAATGGGCTGCTTGTAAGCAATAATACTCAATGTTTCCAACGAGGCGGTAGAAAGTCTCTTAATAAATTTATCGCCATTTATTAAAGCAACTGTCTTGTGGTATTCGGGTTTTGTAAGAAACTGCCACCCGCCTCCGCTTTGCTTTAGTTCGAAAGCATAAAATTCTGAATCGTATTTTTCTTTAATCCCTTCTATAGCTGCTTGCACTTGCTCGGTATCTGCTCTATCTTCTATAAAACCTAGTGCTGTATTAATAAGCTCGGTAATTTCTGTAGCCGACAAAGCTTTATCGCTAGCAAAAATTAATGCTTCTATGTGAGGTATGATTTGAGATATTTCCATGAAAACAAATAGGCAAAAAGGCAAATGGGCAAATATGCAAATGTAAAAACACGCAAACTTGTAACACTATCTCTTTATCTTAATTTTACTTATTTTATTTTTTTATTAATATATAAAACGCAATCTTCACAATTTTGCACATTTGCAAATTGTCTTATTGAATTATTATCCGTTCAACGCCGCTGCTCCACTCACAATCTCACTAAGCTCGGTTGTAATGGCCGCTTGCCTAGCACGGTTATAACTTATTTTTAAGGATTTCAATAATTCGTTTGCATTATCGCTTGCTTTATCCATTGCCGTCATTCTTGCTCCATGCTCACTTGCGTTGGAATCCAATACGGCTTTGTATAATTGAGTATTCAATATTTTAGGCATCATTTCTGTCACCAACACTTCTTTGTTTGGCTCGTAAATAAAATCTGCCTTTACTTTAGATACGGTTTCTGCCGCTTTTTTAATAGGCAAAAATTGCTCCGCAATAAATTGTTGTGTAGCGGCATTTTTAAATTCACTAAAAATTAGTTCAACTGCATCTACATTTCCACTTGCAAAAGTGTCCATCGCATATTTTGCGGCGTCTTGTACTTTTTCAAAACTCAATCCAGTGAAAATACTCCAATAAGTATCTATTACATTAAATCCATTTTTTGAAAAATATTCAAAGCCTTTCTTTCCAATTGGTAATATAGTTACGTTTCCTTTTGCAAGTTGCGTAGCATATTTTTCATTTATAACCTGCTTTGCAAGCTTTATCAGATTACTGTTATAACCGCCACAAAGACCTCTATCGCTTGTTACTACAATAATCATTACTTTTTCTACCGCTCTTTCGGTAGCCAATGATATGGCCATATCTCCACCACTACCGCTTACGATATTACCCAGCATTTCTTGCAGCTTTTGGGCGTAAGGGCGCATTTGTGTAATAGCATCCTGCGCACGACGTAATTTTGCAGCACTTACCATTTTCATGGCTTTTGTAATTTGTTGGGTACTTTGTACACTTTTAATCCTTGTTCTTACCTCTTTTAATGCACCACTCATGCTATTGTATTTTAGATATATGCGTTTTAAAGGCGCAAAAGTACGAAAAAAGGGTTAATTATTTTACTCAAAGACTTAAAACGGTTATTCAATCCAAAAAAACTTATTTGTACATTTGCAGCCCCACAGTTTAAGGGGTGATTTCTGTCATTTTGGCTACAAAACAACATCAGCATCATATTTGACAAAACCAACAAACCAATTAACAACAATTATCATATTAAAATATATTTATGCTCGGATTTATATCAAAGATTTTTGGTGGCAACAAAAGTGAGAAAGACGTAAAAAAAATAGCCCCAGAAGTAGAAAAAACCAACCAGTTTTTTGCAGAATACGCAAAACTTAGCCACGATCAATTGCGTAGCAAAACGATAGAGTTCAAAAATCGTATAAAAGAATTTTTAGCTCCTTTGGATACTGAAATTCAAACAAAAAAAGACAATGCAGAACAATTGGGTGTGGCAGATATTGATGGCAGAGATGCTATTTACAAAGAAATAGATGCCTTACAAAAAGACCGCAATGTAAAAATTGAAGAGATTTTAAAAGAATTATTACCCGAAGCTTTTGCTGTGGTAAAAGAGACAAGTCGTCGTTTTAAAGAAAATGAAACACTCACCTCTACTGCAACAGATTTAGACAAAGAACTTGCAACAAAAAATAAAAACGTAACAATAGAAGGCGATAAAGCCATCCATACCAATAGCTGGAATGCAGCTGGCACTTTGGTAAAATGGAATATGGTGCATTACGATGTGCAGTTGATAGGTGGCTCGGTATTGCACAGTGGTAGAATTGCCGAAATGGCAACAGGTGAAGGTAAAACCCTTGTGAGTACTTTGCCTGCCTACTTAAATGCATTAGCCGGCGAAGGTGTACATATTGTAACGGTGAATGATTACCTCGCCAAAAGAGACAGCGAATGGAACGGACCAATATTTGAATGGCTTGGTTTACGGGTAGATTGTATAGACAAACACGAACCAAATGGCGATGCTCGTAGAAATGCATACAATGCAGATATTACGTATGGTACTAACAACGAATTTGGTTTTGATTACCTAAGAGACAATATGGTTCACAGCCCCGATGAAATGGTACAGCGTAAACATCATTATGCAATGGTAGATGAGGTGGATAGTGTATTGATAGATGATGCTCGTACCCCTTTGATTATTTCTGGACCTGTAGGCCATAGCGATAACACACAACTGTTTTTCGACCTTAAACCTCGTATAGAAAAATTAGTAGAAACACAAAGAAAAGCTGTAAACGGCTTTTTAATTGAAGCCAAGAAAAAAATAGCAGATGGAAATGACGACCCCAAAGATGGTGGCCTAGCTTTGATGCGTGCTTTTCGTGGTTTACCAAAAAATGGTGCGCTAATTAAATTTTTAAGCGAGCCTGGCAATAGGGTAAAATTGCAAAAAAGTGAGAACTACTACCTAGCAGACCAGCAAAAGCAAATGCCTAAGGTAGATGAAGAACTTTACTTTAGCATAGATGAAAAAAACAACCAAGTAGAACTTACAGAAAACGGATTAAACCTTATTACCAGAAATGGTGAAGACCCAGAGTTTTTTGTATTACCGGATATATCTACCAAAATAGCAGATATAGAAAAAACCGATTTGACGCCAGAAGAAAAACTACAACGCAAAGATAATTTAATGACGGAGTACTCCATGAAATCGGAGCGCATTCATACTATACAACAATTATTAAAAGCATACACATTATTTGAAAAAGATACCGAGTATGTTGTGATAGAAGAAGAAGTGAAAATTGTAGATGAGCAAACTGGCCGTATCATGGAAGGTCGTAGATACTCCGATGGATTGCACCAGGCATTAGAGGCAAAAGAAAATGTAAAGATTGAAGCTTCTACGCAAACCTATGCAACTGTTACGCTACAAAATTATTTTAGGATGTACCACAAGCTAGCGGGCATGACAGGTACTGCCGAAACTGAAGCAGCAGAGCTTTGGAGCATTTATAAATTGGATGTGGTATCTATTCCTACCAATGTAAAAGCAATAAGAATAGATGGAGAGGATTTGGTGTACAAAACAACCAGAGAAAAATACAAAGCAGTAATAGAAGAAGTAGAAAAAAATAGAGCTGAGGGTAGGCCAACACTCGTGGGTACTACATCGGTAGATGTGAGTGAATTGGTGAGCAGGATGATGAAACAAAAAAACATTCCGCACAATGTATTAAATGCAAAGCAACATAGCAGGGAAGCGCAGGTTGTGGCCGAAGCTGGACTTGCAGGTGCCGTTACCATTGCAACCAACATGGCAGGTAGAGGTACAGATATAAAGCTAGGACCTGGGGTAAAAGAAGCAGGTGGTTTGGCAATTGTAGGTACAGAGCGCCACGAAAGTCGTCGTGTAGACAGGCAGTTGCGTGGGCGTGCAGGAAGACAAGGTGATCCAGGTTCATCTATTTTCTTTGTATCGTTAGAAGATAACTTAATGCGCATGTTTGGCTCCGAAAGAATAGCGGGGTTAATGGATAGAATGGGTTACAAAGAAGGCGAAGTAATTCAACACAGCATGATTACAAAAAGTATAGAGCGTGCACAGAAAAAAGTAGAAGAAAATAACTTTGGCACTCGTAAAAGGTTATTGGAATATGATGATGTAATGAACAAGCAACGTAATGTTGTTTATGGCAAAAGAAACCATGCTTTGTTTGGAGAAAGATTGGCATTGGATTTAGATAATTCTTTCTACTCAGTAGCAGAAGGATTGGTAAATTCTTATAAAGAGATAGCAGATATAGAAGGATTCAAATTGGCCGTAATAATAAATTATGGTATGGATACTTCTATAACACAAGAAGACCTTGAAAAAACGCCAGCACAAACACTTGCAGAAACGTTGTACCAAGAAGCTATAGCGCATTATAGCAAAAAGAAAGCGGCATTAGCTGAACAAACCATGCCTATCATAACCAATATTCGCA
Organism: Ferruginibacter sp.; assembly: GCA_031380515.1. Lineage (GTDB taxonomy): Bacteria > Bacteroidota > Bacteroidia > Chitinophagales > Chitinophagaceae > Ferruginibacter. Next base: position 8,092 of record JANNGD010000062.1, read on the forward strand.
AAGAGCAAGGCAATCATATCGAAAATGTAGCGGTACCATTTACCGATGGTAAAAAAGGCATTCAAGCATTGGCAAATTTAGATAAGTATATTGCTACAAACGGAGCGGAACTAGGCAATGCACTGGAAAGAAGTATTACACTTTCTACCATTGATGATGCATGGAAGGAGCATCTTCGTGCCATGGATGATCTTCGCCATAGCGTGCAAACAGCAGGTTATGAGCAAAAAGATCCATTGGTAATTTACAAGATTGAAGCATTTGCTGCCTTTAAACAAATGGATGATAAAGTAAATGGAGATATAGTGAGTTTTCTTAGCCATGCGGGCATACCAATGGAGCAAACAAATACTGGTAGTATAAAAGAAGGCAGAGAACAAAAAACCGATATGCGCAAAATGAATATGAACAAAGCGCAAATAGATGCAGCCGGCGAAGATTATGCTGCCAACGAAAAGGATTACTATGACCCTAGTGGTGGAGAAGCCGTAAAACAAGAACCCATACGTGTAGAACCAAAAATTGGACGCAACGATGCTTGCCCTTGTGGAAGTGGGAAGAAATACAAGGCATGCCATGGGGCGCATTAGTATTGAGTATCTAGTAATGATTATTTAGACTGGAGATTTTAGATATAAGAAAATTATATTGGGGTTGTTGGCTTTTTTAAAGCTAGAAACCCTTTTTTATTTTTAGATAATTTTTATTTTCAAAATGGGCTAACTTACATTTTTGAAAACACCCTATGCTGCTAGTGATAAAAAAAATAAAAATCTCCTTCTCATTTAACCTATTTTTTACACTTATACTTTGTGGATGCAGTAATACAAAAACCATTACAAAATTTAGTGCAAAAAATATTGAGCCTCGCAGCAGTTGGAATGCTTTAGAACCCAAACCATACAAAACACATATTCCCATTAGAATAACTGTACACCATGAAGGCACTAGACTACCAATAAATGCAGATGCTGCAAAAAAAATAAACGCTATACAAAAATGGGGTATGGGAAAAGAAAAAAATTGGGCAGATATTCCCTATCATTTTTTAATAGCTCCTAATGGTAAAGTATTCGAAGGGCGAAATGTTTTTACTGTAGGGGAAACTTCAACAGAGTACAGCCCTACAGAACATTTACTTATTTGCTGCCTCGGAAATCTTAATGAAGACGCTGTGCCGCCTGCACAACTAAAAGCACTTATACAAACAATAGCGTACTGTGCTACAAAGTATAAAATTCCAATAGATTCACTGGCAACACATAAAGATTTTTCTACACAAACTACTTGCCCAGGAAAATATTTAATTGCCTACTTTGAGAATGGATACATAAAAAAAGAATTGCGAAATATGCAAAAGAGAAAATAATAAAAATATGAACATCAGGCTTTTTTTATTTTTAGCATTTACATTTATTTGCTTTACTATTATAGGAACACTTACACATGAGTTTGGGCATTATGCAGCTGCAAAATATGTAGGCTTACAACCAACTTTGCATTTTCAATCTGTTGATAGTGAACTGAGTGAAAATGAAATTGAGTTAGATAAAATTCTTGCATTGTATCAAAAAGAAATAGATGCAAAAAAAGATTTCCCTGCTAAAAAAAGATTTGATACGATAATTGAGCTAGAAAGAAAAAACGATTTTATTCACACGGCAGCCGGGCCAATTCAAACAATGCTTACAGGTACAGTAGGTTTTATTTTATTGTTGGTTTATCGTAAAAACTTTTTTGCCTCACAAAAGCTCAATATGAGGCAATGGCTGTTGGTTTTCCTATCACTTTTTTGGTTGCGGGAAGTTTTTAATACGTCTATGGCAATTTGCCTTCTTATCATCTCCAAAGAAAATGAATTTTATGGAGATGAATTTGTTTTATCTAAACATTTGGCCCTTCCAAGTTTTACCTTACCAATTGCTACTGCACTAATTGGGATTATTATTTGTTGCGTGGTGGTTTTCAAGTTTATCCCTTCTGCACAAAGAAAAATATTTCTAAGCGCCGGCTTTGTAGGTGGTATAATTGGTTTTGTTTTATGGATGTATATTGTAGGGCCTATATTATTGCCTTAATTTTTTTAATTAATTTAAAAAATATTAACTTTCCTAAACAAATCTTACAACCATGCAATCTAAAGCCGACACAGTAGATGAATACATAGCATCTCTACCCGATGATAGGAAAGATGCCATGACCAAACTTAGAAAAGAAATAAAGAAAAACATACCCAAGGGTTTTCAAGAATGTATGTCCTATGGCATGATAGGTTATGTAGTGCCACACAGCATTTATCCAGATGGATATCATTGTACACCAATGCTTCCTTTACCATTTATGAATATTGCTTCGCAAAAAAACTTTATTGCAGTATATCACATGGGCGTGTATGGCGATAAAAAATTACTCGATTGGTATATGGCAGAATATGCAAAACAATCTACTAAAAAATTAGACATGGGAAAAAGTTGCATGCGGTTCAAAAAAATGGAAGACATCCCATACAAATTAATAGGTGAGCTTGCATCAAAAATGACTGTACAAGATTGGATAGATCAATACGAACGGTTATTTAAAAGTAAATTAAAAAAATAATTTTAGTTACTCAAAAAATCTCATTAACCCCTTTTCATCAGTGCTAGGAGCCAGTGGCCTGCAGTTCAGTATATTATTTCTTTTCCTTAAATCCGTTTAATCCGTGTTATCTGTGTCCCGTTGCTTTTCCATTTTTGCCATCTAATCTATGTTTTCCATATTCCATATTTTCCAATTTTCTTCCGCCTGAATAATTAGCATTTCAAAACCATTTTTTATTTTGGCTCCGTGCTGCTCACCTGCTTGTAAAAATTTAGTTTTTTCTGGCTTGTAAATAAGGTCGTACAACAAATGTTTTGTTGTAAGATACTGATAAGGCAATGCAGGCATAGCATCTTCATTGGGCGACATGCCAAGGGGTGTACAATTGATAATAAGTGCATGCAATTGCATTTTTGCTTCATCTATTTCATTATAAGCAATAATATGCTCACGCTCTACTTTGTTTCTACTTACCAATAAAAATTCTATGCCTATTTTTTTTAAAACATACTGCACCGCTTTAGAGGCGCCACCTGTGCCCAAAAGCAATGCATTTGTATGATGTGCTTGCAATAAAGGCAACAATGATTTTTCAAACCCAATCACATCCGTGTTGTACCCTATTGTTTCATCATTATCAAATTGGATACAATTAACTGCCCCTATTTCTTTTGCTGCATCCGTAATTTTTGTAAGAAAGGGAATCACTTTTTCTTTGTATGGTATGGTAACAGCTAAGCCAGCTAAATTTGGTTCTGCTTTTATCAACGATTCGTATGCTTGTATTTGTGCCAATGGATATAATTCAAAATTGCAATCATCTAAATGTTCTTTTGAAAATTTATCGTCAAAATATTTTTTGGAAAAAGAATGACCAAGCGGATAACCAATAAGACCAAATTGCTTCATATAAAACGATGTTTTGTACAAGTAAAATTATGAAGATAAAAAGCAATTATTTATCTATATGGTTATCATAATATAAATGAAGGCTTGAAGTTTCTTTTAACAAGCACAAAAATTTATGAGCAAATGTATACCATGATTAAAATAAATACCCTCAGCATTAGGTGAAGGTATTTATATTATTTTTAGGGTGCCGTTTTACCTCCTCTACATCCATGAAAAGCATCTCTAACAACTGCGGGTGTATTGGTTAACAAAGAAGCAACTCTATAACTAGTTTTTAAAAAAGTATTTGTACTATTCCATGACCCCCCTCTGTCTATTAACCCAATGGCATTTTGTGTACCATTTACTAAATAAGCACTAGCAGCTACAGCACCAGGCCATCCATCAGCAGGAGTTACACTTACATATCCATTCACATTTAAACCATATAAGTTTGTAATAGCAGAGAAGCCAGCGCCATTTGCAGTACAAATTACTCTCTCAATTAAATTTCCGCTTAACTCCATTACACCATAAAATCCACTACCACTACTCACACGAGTACTAGTTGTTGTTGCATAAATACCATTACGCAATGGGCCATTGAATGGGCTATTAGGGTATGTTAAATTATAATTTGCGTTTCCTACCGAAACTGCAGCATTGCTTACGATTTCTGCATTCTGATTTGGGTTAGACAATATGGCAATACTACTTCCTGCAAAAGCTGAACCCCAAGCATATTCACCAGCTACAGGTAATTGAATCCCTCTTGCCGCTTTTTCATATTCCAATTCCGTAATTGGTCTCAGGCCTGCCCAGCCCAAGTATGCTGCCATATCTGGCCAATTTAAATAATTACATGCAACCCATTCCCCATCACCAGCTTCATCATACATGTTGTTATTATTGGCATCGCATCCATATTCAGCAGGAATAAATGATCCAGTTATGATACCACTAGTTTTTACTTCTAAATAGTTTCTGTTTGTACCTGGTATGGCTACCAATGCGCCAGTACCAATAGCAGATGTGGGTACAGCAATCGTATGATTTACTTGTTGATCGTAAGTTAATGTATTTAAAAAATCTCTGTAAGCTCCTTGCGATAGTTCATATTTCATCACATAAAATGCGCCATAACCTTTAGGGAAATTAGTGGGTAAAGCCAAATAACCACCTGATGGAACAATTAAAGGATCGTATATACCATTTCCATTGCCTTCTGTAAATACAGAAGCAGGAACATTATATGCAGCTGGATTTCCCGAGAAAACGCCTGCACCCGATATATAATCACCTACAAAAAAAGACGCCTGAGGTATGTATACCATTTCTAAAGCAAATACTTTTATATCATATATCCCAGTTGCTTGTTGTGCAGGTATGCCAATTTCAACATTAGAAATTGTAGTTGTGCCACTTCCTGCGGTAGATCTATATAAATATATGCCATTAAAAAGAGCATTGCTACTAAAGCCAGCTGGTATGGTATTGCCTGTTGTATTTAAAGTTAAATTAACCCATTCATTATATTCATCTTTATACTTAATAAAAACCCAAGCAGCATCCCAGTTATTTAATATTGAGCTACGCCAACCATTATCCCAGCTTACATCAAATTTAATTGTGCTGTTAGCAGGTACTACACTTACATTGCTTATTTGTATGTTGTTCGCTTTAGTAAATGTAAAAGCAGCCGTTAAAAAAAAGATGAATAGTAATTTTTTCATGTTGTTTATTTTTTATTGTCCATTTAATTTAAATTGTACGCCAGGCTGTATTATAATGGTAGCATTGGCATTTATGTAAAGTGATTTTATTTCATAGTTTGCATTTACTTTAGGGTAGTTGGGTACACCAAAAGGTATAATAACAATACTACCTATATTGGGCATTATGCTGCAGTTCCAATTATCTGGATTTTCCCATGCATTGCTCACACTGCCATTCCATGTTACTGTAGTGCCATCGCAGGTTACAGGCACTAATTTAAATTGGGCCTCCCCCCTGCCAATACCGCCTCTAAATGCGTTTACATCTGTTATGTTTACTCTAGCTAATAATGAGCTAGAAAACCCATCATCATTACCTCCTTTAAATGCTGTTGCATCTGTAATATTTGTTTTGGCTAGCGTTGTATTGGCAAAGCCATCATCATTGCCTCCTTTAAATGCCGTTGCATCCGTAATATTTATTTTGGCTAGCGTTGTATTGGTAAAGCCATCATCATTGCCTCCTTTAAAAGCAGTCGCATCGGTTATATTTGTTTTGGCCAGCATTGTATTGGCAAATCCATCATCATTGCCTCCTTTAAATGCTATTGTATCCGTTATATTTATTTTTGCTAAAAAAATATTGGCAAAGCCATCATCATTGCCTCCTTTAAAAGCTGCTATATCCGTAATATTTGTTTTCGCTAAAAATGTATTAGCAAACCCATCATCTGCTCCACCTCTAAAAGCATTATCATCTGTAATGCTTGTTCTAGGTAAATTGAATTTAGCAAACCCATGATCTACCCCACCTCTAAAAGCAGTATCATCAGTAATATTTGTTTTAGGCAAAATGGTGTTGGCAAACCCATCATTGCTGCCGCCTGTGTATTGGCAAAGCCCTAATAAAGGAGATAGTAGAAATAATATGAATAATTGTTTTTTCAGTATGTTGGTATTTACAAATATGTATTATAGGAATTATTTTTATACCCATAAATAGGGTAATTATCACAGTTTATTGTACCATTTTCAATAACTACTGAATCCAAAAATTGATACCGCATCTTGCATTATGAATTTTTTCATTCCTATAATTATGTGTAAAGTTGAAGTAAACAAATAAACCATACAATCCCATAAATGAGTTAGTTTATTTGCACCTCACTACTCAAAAGCATCCCATTACAACATTTGTGTTTTGATAAGCCAAATATATATGTATGCCAATAGTGTACCTATAGCAGATATGTGGTATATTGTGCTGAGCAATCAAATGTAAAAAACTAACCCGAATGCAATTAAAACCCGTATCGCCTAGTGAGTTTACTGGCAAAATGCTGCGATCTAAAGAGCCAAAAAAAGTAGATTATGCCGCCTATTTCAAACCATTTATAGAGCAAGCCGTAAATTTTGCAGTAGGGCCATATTTTTGGTTTATACCCGACCAAGCAGATATGACCATTGTGGCGGCAAGTGAAAACACCAGACAGCTATCACCATACAAACCCGAAGAATGGATAGGACAAGATGCAAATTTTTGGGCTAGCAATATTCATCCAGATGACAGGCATTATGTATTGGCTGCTGCACTTTTATCTGCAGAAATAAATGAAAGCGATACAAGAGAAAAAAGCGATAAAAAACGCATAAACATTTATTGCAGAATGTTGGATGCACAAAGTATTTTTAGGTGGGTGCTTATTCAATTTCCCAACAGCTATTTTAATGCAGAAAATAAAATAGCCAGCACTTGGGTAATGATTACAGATTTGGGTCATTTTAAAAATAATATTGCTCACATGATGACGGTGATAGATACAAGTAATAATGAAAACCACTATTTTTCTGTATCCTTACAAACAAAAGAACTAACACCTATTGATCTGCCACAAATAACAAAGAGAGAGCAAGAAATTTTACAGCTTATGGCTCGGGGGCTTAATAGCCCCCAGATTGCAAAAGAATTATTTATTTCCAATTTTACTGTAGAACAACACAAGCGTAATTTAAGAAAAAAAACAGGCTCAAAAACATCTGCTGAATTAATGACTTTTGTATGTAAGAATAATCTGTTCTGAGTTTTATTAGCATCTAATTTTTACCAATCTTATTTTTTACTTTTTTTATCCGGTTAGATAGGAAGGCGTTTTATTAGGTTTAAAGCGGGGTTTGTTTTTTGCTTCGCAAAAAAATAACTGCCCAAAAGTCTTTAAAGTAAAAAAAATTTAACTATGTGAATCTATGTGCCTATGTTTCTATGTGGTAAATGTATGATTGTACATTCAATTCCAAAATAAATACCTTCGTTCCTAAAACCATCCAAAAAATGAAACATATTTTTTCATTTCTCTTTATACTTTTCCCTTCAGTTATTTTTGCACAAACTATATCCCAAAAATTACAAATTGCTTTTACTCAATTTGAAAAAGATCCTCAACTTGCTAATGCAATCAGTTCACTTTATGTTATTGATGCCAAAACAGGGAATATTGTTTTTGAAAAAAATGCTCGAGTAGGTTTGGCACCAGCATCTACACAAAAAATAATTACCAGCGTTACCGCTTTTGAATTGCTTAAAAAAGATTTTAGATACGAAACCATTTTGCAAGCTGTTGGAGAAATTAGAGATACTGTATTGCAGGGAAACCTTTTCATTAAAGGTAATGGTGACCCTACATTTGGTAGCAATAGATACAGCAATACTAAAAGTTATCAAGTGCTAAATGCATTTGTAAATGCTGTTCAACAAAAAGGAATAAAACAAATTACAAAACCACTATCATTTAACGTTAGAACCTACCCTTACCAAGCTATACCCGATGGTTGGATAATGCAAGACATAGGTAATTATTATGGAGCTGCTGCACATGTTTTAAACTGGAAAGAAAACCAATTTGATATTGTTTTAAATTCAGTAGAAGGAAAAGAAGGAGCTGTTTCTGTCGTTTCTCCAACGAATAAAACTTTTATAAACGAATTGAAAGCTGGGCCAAAAGGTAGTGGTGACAATGCATATTGCTACTTGCCTACACAAGGAAATATTTGGGTGCTCAAGGGTAGCATACCTGTAGGTGAGCAAAAATTTACAATAGCTGCTGCTGATAATGAGCCTGCAAAAACGATGCTATCCGATTTATCCTTTTCGATAAAACAAAAAGGTATAAAAACAAATGGCATGCAAGATTATAAAACAGAACTTACAAAACCTTATACTGAAATTATTGATGAAAAGCAGTTCATAAATTTATACACCCATTATTCTCCCACACTAGATTCTATTATTTATTGGTTTAATAAAAAAAGTATAAATCTGTATGGCGAAGCTTTGCTAAAAACAATGGGCAGTAAAGCAAAAGCAAATGCAGATAGTGGTGTGGCAGTTGTAAAATCTTTTTGGACTACAAAAAATATTGATAAAAATGAATTGAATATTTTTGATGGCTCGGGCCTATCTCCACTTAACAGGGTAACAACTCATGCGCAAGTAGAAATTTTAAAATATGCAGCAACAAAAGATTGGTATAAATATTTTTTGGAATCACTTCCACTCTACAATGGAATGACCATGAAGAGTGGAACTATTAGCAACGTAAAGGGATTTTGTGGCTACCACAATGCTAAAGATGGCAACAGTTATGTATTTTCTTTTTTGGTAAATAATTACAATGGCAAATCTAGTGAAGTGACTAGTAAAATGTTTAAGGTATTGGATGTATTGAAATAATGCCAATGAATTATATTGTGAAAATAATGGGGATTTACCGAAACCAAACGCCAATAGATTTGGATGAATTTTTGGCAACCCAAATTATCTTATTTCAAAATTAATTTGTTAGATAACACAACTATTTAATAAAATTAACAAGCTAACTACTTCTTATCCAAATAAAACTCAAATGTATCCCCTCTCAATCCGATACGCATTGCTTCCAACGCTATCATTTCAGATGGCGCTATATTGCCTAAGTTTACATTACAACCTATCAATTCTAAAAAATACAACTGCTGTGCTTTTTGTGGGGCTTCCCATAATATCTTTTCGGCAGGTATTTGGGTAAGAATTTCTTGTACCAAGCCTTCACGCACTTCGCCACTACCTCTGTATATGCCTACATTACCTGCTTCTCTTGCTTCTGCAATTACATAAGTTGCACCTGCGCTCAGTTCTGCCCGCATCAATTCTATCCACTTATATGGTGGAATAATATGAGCTGCATCTTTACTGCCCACTTCACTAAATATTTTAAAATGCTTTGCCAGCTTTTCAATATAGCCACATTTTTCGGCATGCGGAATGGTTATTGATCCATCACTCACTTCCATGGTCGTTACACCAAATTCTTTGCACATGGTCACATAATCATCCATTTGGTTGCGAATAAGAAACGCTTCAAATAAAGTACCTCCAAAATATACTGGCACATTATACTCGGCGTATACTGCTAACTTATCTTTTAAGTTTGGTGTTACAAATGCAGTACCAAAACCTAATTTTACTATATCTGTATGGGGTGCTGCCACACTCATAAAATTTTTGGCTTCTTGCACACTCAAGCCCTTATCCATTACCATTGTTAGCCCATTCGTACGTGGTTGTGCTGTACGCTCTGGCATCTGAGAAAGATTAAAATTCATGTAATTCTTTTTATTACTGACAGTTAAATTTGCGTGCAAATATACCCAAAGAAAAATAAATGGGATTTTCCTGGCTTTTTTGAGCTATTTGGAGCGAATCTTTTTTCTTAAAGGCTGCTTTTTTTCTTGTACCGAGCAATAATTTCTACTACCTGCCTATGTTTGAGAATAGATGGATTTAACTGAATAAATTTCTTAATAAGTTTGGGGTTTATAGCCATTCCATTTTCTAGCTGCAATGCTGCCTCTTTAAATTGCCCATCAGCAAAAAGAAAAATACTTTGATAAAATAAAAAAATGGGTTTTCTATCTGTTTGTTCATAGGCAAATTGTGCGTACTCAATGCCTTCTGTAACATATTCTGCGTGCAACAAGCATTTAAGAAGCTCGGTCCACCCACTTATGTTTTTGGGCCTAATACGTACAACATTTCCAAAACATGCCAGCGCCTCGTCTATATTATTCATTTGTAAATAACATTGCCCAAGGGCAAGGTTATAATCTGGCTGCATCCGATTTGTACGAAGCGATAGATTGAGGCATTTTATGGCACTTTGCCATGCTCCTTCATTCATGTAAGTAGTAGCAATTTTGTAATGCATGCGACTATCTTCTGCATCCATGTGACTTGCTTTTTTGTAGTAGAACCTGGCTTGTGCATAATTTTCCATCCTATCATAACAATGACCAATGGCTTCATAAACCAAGGCTTCGGGTATAGAAAGTTCCAATACCTTTTGCAAAGATTCGATAGCATCTTTATAATTTCTTAACCTCAAATATGCATCGCCCATATTGCGATGCGCATTTTCAAATTTTTCGTTGATGGCAATCACATATCCATAAGCATCTATTGCTTTCTCGTGTAATTTTATACCTTGATAGGCAGCACCTAGGTTAAACCAAGCGAGCTCATTAAATGGTTGTTCTTCAATAATTTCTTTGTGGAGGATAATACTCTCTTCATTTCGACCTGTAAAGTCTGTCCAAAAACAAATTTTATACAATGCTTCTTCATTGGCAGGATCCTGCTTTAAAATAAGTACCAAACAATCGAAAACTTTCTCAAAATTTTCATAATCATCATATACATCTGAGAGCTCAAAAAGCAAATCTAACTTTTCGTCTCCTTCAAATGTTTCAATAGCACTTTCTAATACCTCAGCAGCTTTTGCTTGCATATCCAATGCCAGATAGGCATCTGTTTTTAAGATATAAAGATCAGAATCTGAGCTATCTAAAACCTCCGCTTCGTCTAATAAATCCAAAGCCTCACCATATTTTTTTGTAACAATGAGTAAATTTGCTTTTAATAGCATTAAAGGAGGTGTATTGGGGTATTGATTGATGGCATAATCACAAACAGTAACGGCCTCTTGTAATTTGTCTTTTTCATCAAAATATTCTATAAGTCTTTCAAAACCCTCTTGCTCAATAAAGGAGTTGGGTCTGCCAGCACGCAAATTGTCATATTGTGCCAATAATTCTTTTAGCTCTTCCCTGTCCTGTCTATACCTATCATTTCTCATAAAGTACTCCTCCTTAACTGTAATTTAGTTAATTTTTGTTTATTTATGCATTGTTAAAAAAATAATTTAACTATTACACAACATTTGGCACAATAATTCGTCTTATATTTATAAAATATATTACATTTGCTTTAATAGTAAACAATGAAAAAAACGCTTCGCATATTATTCCTAACAACAATCCTTATGGGACAGTTGTTTACGTCTTTTGCGGACAGAGGTATTGGTAAAAAGAAGAGCAAAGTTGTTCTTAATATCAAAATGCCAGTTTCTTTTCAATCCTGTTTAAATTTTAATCTCCGTAATGGTCTAAAGTACACTGGATCATTAATCAGTTCTACACCTAAGACCTACAGTTCCAATGCTCTTATTACTTACCAAAAGGGTAATAGCGTATACATTTTGCCATACAAACAAAAAATGTTGGTTGCGGATGTTAAACAAGGTTATACCGGCACAAAGCTTATTATCAAAATTCGCTAATATTATTCTGGAGAATATACAATTTCAAACTTCATTTATAATTTTTCACACACAAGTGCGCTTTTTTTGTGTTTAATAAATTATTCCCCTTTTTTCAATTGTTGGTTCTCCTCATAAGTCATTATTCTAAAACCTGTTTTAGGCGCATCAAATGTATTTGTAGAAATAGCATCTACCTCATACTTAGACAAAGTATATTTAAAAACAAGGTTGCCAGATTGTAGCTCGTATTGAACAGGTAAGCCTCGCAATTGTGGAAATGCATTGTTATACGTTTTATTTAAAACCTGTATTGTTGGATCAAAATAAACTGTGTAGCTCTTACCATCAGCGCTAATTGCAGTTGCTTTTTTACATATATAACCTGCTATTGATATTGTAGCATTTTCATCAATTTTAAAATCAAGGGATTTATTTATTTTATTCTTTTGATTCCAATTATCAGCATTGGTAGTAATCATTAGTTTTTGGCCACTATACTCTTTTAATATAAACCCTTTGCCCGCTTTGCTATCAAAAACGGTGGTTTCAGAACCTACAGAACTTTTCATTTCTGTACGACTCATATCTTTAGAAAGAAACAACGAAAGTTCAGCGCCATTAAGGGCACTGGAAATTTGCTTTTCTCCATTACCACTTTCAATAGAAATATTGTACCTAATTGTTCCTTCACTCAATAATTTTTGTGAAAAAATATTTGAAGTAAAAACAAAAAATGCAAAAAAGAATGTATTGTAAAATTTAGTGCTCATGTTCATTATTTGGATATAAAGATAGTAAAATACATGCCGAAAATTGATTTGAAACGTTAAAGAAAAAGCTGCACCTTTTATAGTGCAGCTTCGTAACATATTTTTAACTAAAATTAGTTTTTATTGGTCTTGTTTTTCAGTTCTTGCAGCTTTCGTTGGCTTTCTTGCATGGCTGCTACTTTTTCTGCTATTTTAGAAGTCTTTTGGGGCTTCTTTCGATTTTCATTTATTTGTGCCAAAATCTTTTCGTGGTTTATTACATATTTCTGAATAAATATTTGTAACAAAAGGGTAATGGTATTGGAAACAGTATAATACCAAGTAAGTGCTGCCGGAAGGTTATTGAAAACACCCAACAAAAGTACCGGAAATATATAGGGCATGTACTTCATTACCGGGTTGCTATTGTCTTGCATAGAACTCATGCTGTAAATAGAAATCAACATACTTGTAATAACAGCAGTTAATGTAAACAAGCTTACATGATCTCCATAAAATGGGATATTAAACGGCAGTTTCAATATGGAATCATACGCAGCAAGGTCATTTGCCCATAGGAAATTTTTTCCCCTTAAATCGATATTACTTTGAAAGAAATAGTACAACGACATAAAGATGGGAATCTGCAACAACGCTGGTAAGCAACCCCCAAGCGGGCTTACACCTGCGGTTTTCCAAAGCTTCATTTGCTCTACACTAAAAGCCTGTTGGTCTAATGAACCTGTTTTATCAGTAAATTTTGCTTTCAAGGCGTCTACCTCAGGCTTAAGCACTTTCATTTTTGCACCACTTAAATAACTCTTGTAAAGTATAGGCGATGTTATTAAACGAATGAGTAAGGTTACCAATAAAATAACGATACCCATACTAGCAATATTTCTTTGCAAGAAATCGAAAACAGGCAATAGGAAATAGCGGTTTATGTATTTTACAAAAGAGAAAACGCCCGTTCCATATGGCACCATATTTTCCATTTTATTATCATACCTTTTTAAAATGTTATAATCACTAGGACCATAATAAAATTGCAATGCAGTATTACCATTTGCATCAACGGGTAATTTAAAATTTGCAGTAGATCTAAAAATAAATGCACTACTATCTGTAGGTACTTTCCACTCTACACTCCCACTTTCAAAATTATTTTTAGCCGATAGTGCTGCAATGAAAAACTGCTGTTTTACACCAACCCAATTTACCGATTTGCTAAACGTTTTTGTATCGCCTTTAGCTGCATATTCAAAATCAAATCCATCGTCCTTTGCAAAGCAAATGTGCGATTGCGTTAATTCATATTTATGGTCTTTTTCAATTTGCTCGGCTTCCGATTGCCATATAACGTTTATGGTATTTTTATCGAACAAGTCTGCACCTTTCGTGATGATATTAAAATCCATCATGTAATCACCAGGCTTTATTGTGTATTGGTGTATTACTTGTTTGCTACCACTACTATCGCCCGTTTTAAAAGAAATGGTTTGGCTTTTATCTGCATTTGTTACCACAGCCTGAGGGGTAAAATTCAGATTTTCCGTTTCTGCGGTATTGTTTCCGGTTCTTATGGCGTAAGAAAATTTATTAAAATTACCAGTCTGCAACTTTACAATAGAACTATCATATTTTTTGTACTTCTTTAGTTCTACAATGGCTGGTTGTGCTCCTTTTGTATTAAAGGTAACTTTCATCACCTCATTTTCTATAGATACCATTTGTGCTTTTCCTGTATCTTGTAGAAAACCCTGAGTTTGCTTTACTTGCTTAAGAGAGTCAGTTTTTAAGCTATCTAGTATTGCCAGTTTGGTATCTACCTTTGGTTGTTTTGCAGCATTTGCTTTTGCGGTTGAATCTGCTATCCTCAATTGCTCCCCTTCGTAAGCAACCTTGCCTTTACTGTTTATTACAAACATACCTATCAATAAAGCTCCAATGAGTGCAAAACCGATAAGTGTATTTTTATCCATTCCCATGTTAGTTAATTTTTACGTTGAATATATTATCCTCTATTTAAAAGGTTGCTTTGTTTCTTCAAACCATAGTCCGTAAATACTTTTACGCCTTATTGGCATGAAGGCTGCAAATGTAAACTCTTTTTGCTGTTCTATATAAAAAATGCCTTCTTTTAGGAAGGCATTTTTTATAATTTTTATATCAATATTATTTCTTAGCAGGTGCTTTTGCTGCTGCAGTTTCTTCTTGCTTAAGCTGACGAGTCATTGTTACAGAAGCGATAGGAATACGTGGAGAGTTCATAATCTCCATATTTTCTGCTACAATATTCTCTACACGAATATTTTCGTTTAACTGCAAGTTGCTAATATCAACTTCTATATTCTCTTTAAGATATTTTGGAAGTGTTTTTACTTTTACCGATTTAATTTTAAGTACCAATTTACCACCGGCTTTTACACCCAAAGCAGTTCCAGTATATTTAAGTGGCAAAGTAGCTATTACTTTCTTATCTTCTACTAGTTCCAAAAAGTCTACATGTATAAGCACATCAGTAACTTTATTGAATTGCAGATCTTTTAAAATACACTTGTAAGATTTACCATCTACTTTAATATCGGCAAACATAAACTCAGATGTGTAAACGATGTTTTTATAAGCTGATAATGGGGCTGAAAAATTTACCTCTGTTTTACCACCGTAAATTACAGCAGGCACAAGTTGCTGAGAGCGAAGTTGGCGGGTGGCTTTTTTTCCGCTTTCGGTCCTCAGTTGTCCTTCGATTGTAATTGTTTTCATTATTGTTGTTTTTTTATGAGGTGCAAAAGTAAGGGTTTTTTAGCTAGAATTAAGATTTAAGATAGAAGATTTAAGATTGAGTCTCTCAAACTAGAGTAAGTTCTTTTACAGGTCTTATGGTTAGTGCTAGTTATCTTATGTCTAAAGTCTTGTGTCTAATATCTATTTCACTCCTTTTAACCTTCCACGTATAAATAAACTATTGATACTCTTATTTTCATACGCATTTCTTAAAGCTACCGCAAAAAGCTCATCTACAGAAAGTACTTTGATTTTATCGCAAATATCTTTTACAGGAATGGTATCACAAACCACCAATTCTTCCAAAACACTGTTTGCTATATTCTCATAAGCTTTGCCACTAAGCACTGGGTGTGTACACAAAGCACGTACGCTTCTAGCCCCTTTTTCTTTCATTAGTGCAGCACTTTTTACCAGCGTACCACCTGTATCACAAATGTCATCTATCAATACTACATCTCTATCAGTTACATCCCCTATCAATACCATACTGGCTATTTCATTTGCACGCTTACGGTGCTTATCACAAATAACCATTTCACATTCAAAGAAAGTAGCTATCTCCCTTATTCTATTTGCACTACCTACATCTGGTGCTGCAAAAGTGAGATTGGCTAAATTTAAATTCTCAATATAAGGGATGAAGATGGCTGAAGAATCTAAATGATCTACCGGTATATCAAAATATCCTTGTATTTGTGGCGCATGCAGATCCATCGTAACAACCCTATCTGCACCTGCTGCAGTAAGCATATTGGCTACTAGTTTAGAGCCAATAGCCACACGGGGCCTATCTTTTCTATCTTGCCTGGCATAACCATAATAAGGCATTACAGCTATTACTTTATAGGCAGAAGCTCTTTTTGCAGCATCTATCATCAACAACAATTCCATCAAATTATCGGTAGGCGAATAGGTGCTCTGTATTAAGAAAACAGAACGGCCACGAATACTTTCTTGAAACTCAACACCAATTTCTCCATCACTGAAGCGCTGAATATTTACTTTACCCAACGGCTCTCCAAATTTTACTGCTATCTTTTCTGCTAAGTATTGAGAGCCTGTTCCCGAAAATATTTTTACGTTTGGTTGCATGAAGTAGATTAAAAAGTGATGAAATTTGTGCAAAAATACAGTTAGTTTGCATTAATAAACTTTATATGCTTGGAAAATATTGAGAATAATAAAACATCGATAAAAAATTGGGCAGAAGATGATAGGCCAAGGGAAAAAATGGCGAAGCACGGGGCTGAAATGCTTAGCAATTCGGAGCTTCTGGCCATTATTATAAACAATGGAAGTAAATCTAAATCTGCTGTAGAGCTTGCAAAAGAAATTCTTCAGCTAGGGCACAATAATTTAGACGAGCTTGGTAAACTGTCCTTAAAAGACCTTCAAAAAATAAAAGGCATAGGAATAGCCAAAGCCATTTCTATAGCTGCCGCCTTAGAAATAGGAAGAAGACGCAACGCAGGCGATGCGCTCACACGTGTACAAGTAAGATCTAGTAAAGAAATAGCCATTTATTTACGGTCCATTTTAAAAGATTACCAACATGAAGTGTTTGC
Organism: Ferruginibacter sp.; assembly: GCA_031380515.1. GTDB lineage: Bacteria > Bacteroidota > Bacteroidia > Chitinophagales > Chitinophagaceae > Ferruginibacter. The sequence continues at coordinate 25,014 of JANNGD010000062.1, forward strand.
CGTTTTATTCCTCAACCAAGCCAATAAAATAAAAAACTTCAAAATAATTAGCAGAGGCGGTATTACGGGTACAGTGGCAGACCCTAGAATAATACTCAAGCAAGCATTGGATGAAGGCGCTACGTCCATTGTTTTAAGTCACAACCATCCTTCTGGAAACCTTAACCCAAGCAATGCAGATAAAGAACTTACCCAAAAAATAAAAATGGCTGCTTCCTATTTCGATATTAAAGTGCTAGACCATATTATTGTAAGCGATGAAGGGCATTATAGTTTTGCGGATGCGGGGGAGATGTAGATGTTAGTTCTTAGTTCTTATTAATCAACATTTGTTTTTTTGGGTACGATACAAAATTTTGAAGAATTAAAAGTATGGCAAAAATCAAGGGTGATGTGTTAGGAAATTTTTACGTTAAAAACAAGCGGAAAATTTGGGAAGGATTATGATTATGCATTGATAGATCAAATTAATAGCTCATCTGGTTCTATAAAGGAAAATATTGCTGATGGCTTTGGAAGAATGGGTAATAGAGAATTTGTGAACTTTCTAACTTATTCAACGGCTCAGCTACTGAATGTAAATCGCAAATGTATAGGGCTTTTGATAGAAATTATATTAGTAAAGAAAAATGGAAGAGCTAATATCCATAGTAGAGGAAATAAAGAAAAAAATAAATTCTTTAATCATCTATCTTGATAAATCAGAATACAGGGGTCAAAAACTTAAAGGCAGGGATGACAAAAAAAATAACCCCTAATTTCAAATCTCTAACTAAGAACTAAAAACCCTGCATCTACCCCAACTAAGTACTAACAACTAAAAAAAAACTACGCTTGCCCCGCCGGTCCACCAAAATTAAACGGAATTTCCACGGCTTCTAAATCTTGTATTGTACCATTTACCGCTTCAAATTTTTGTACATTTTCTACCATTGCTTTCATAAAACGCTTGGCATGAAAGGGTGTCATAATGATCCTGCTTTTTACTTTACTCTTGGGAGTACCAGGCATTACATTTACAAAATCGAACACAAATTCGGCATGGCTATGCGTAATGATGGCTAAGTTTATATAAGTGCCTTCCGATGTTTCTTCAGAAATTTCGATGTTTATTTGATTGGGGATATTTGTATTGTCTGCCATAGCAATTTATTTTTTTAAATTTTAAACAATAAAATAGCTGCCAAAACGGGCAGCTATTTTAAATATATTATTGTATTACTTTATTATACTTATCTAGGGCGAAGATACGTTAGCGTATCAATAGCCTGCCTAGCACTAGGCCCAGCACCCCAAGTAATTGCAAAAAAGAAAGTTTTAGTTGCAGGAACATACCTAGAGTTGTAACCTGGCAAAAGAGAACTTCCACCAGCACCACCCCAAATTATAGCGTTGGTAGTCGGATCTACTGCAAAATTCTGATTTCCAATTCCTATACCAGCCCCATTACCCCAAGCCAATAAATCATCCATTCTCACACTAGTAGCACCTGTAGTCAACAAATTTCTTTCAAGGCAACAGAAATTGCCAGTTAAATCTGGGTCACCAGCTCTAAAAGCGTAGCCCTTATAACTGTACCTTCCATCATACACATTTTTTACAGCAAAAGCAGCTACTATATCTCTACTATTTTTTGCTACTTGGTATCCTCCATCTGCACTGGTTATTGTTAATCCAATAGCATAATTAGCTGTTAAGCTATAAGCGGTTGTATTTGAAAATGTAATAACAAGTTTAGCTGTTTTTTGACCAGCAGGTATTTTTACTGTAGCTGGTATGCTATAACTACCAGCTGGTAATGCAACAAAGGTAGATGGAATCAAAGATGGTTTTAAAGCCACCCCTACATTTACATCTACTGGAGAAGTAAACTCAGATTCTAAACCGATAACAATAAGTGTATTTTCTTGTACGGTAGCAGACTGGTTTACATCTGTTCCTACAGAAACAGAATCTTGCGACGTTGGAGCACTTAACAAATCTTTAGATTGAGGAAAGGATACACCTTTTACATCAATGTTTGCAATGCCAAGATTTTGATCGTCAAAATTCTTGTCTTTTACACAACTAGAAGCTAGCAAAACCAACGCTACAGCCGATGATAAGAGAATTTTTTTCATAATTTAATATTTAATTATTGTTGTAAATTAGTTTTGATCCCAGAAAATTCTGTTTCTTCCAGATACACCACCAGCAGTAAAAACATCTATCACACCTTCGCCTGCAGCATTGGTAGGGTTAAAACTGTATTCATTTTGTGGGTAAAACATTCTGATTGGAATTTGTGTTTTTGTATTAGAAGGGTTGGTAGAAATTGCTGGTCCTCTTGCGAATTGAGCTTCTACACCATATCGCATATTCGTCCTTCTATAATCTGACCAAACTTCTAATGTTGCTAAACAATTTAAAGCAAACCATTTTTGAGAAATAATAGTGTACATACCCCCAGAATAACCACCTGGAGAATTTCCTGGATTAAGTGTAGGATTAGCATTGTAATCTACATCTACCCAACCTGCATTTGTTGTGAAATATTGTGCAGCATCTGCAGCAGTCAATCCAAGACTTACAAATGATTCTGTTACAGCTGCAGTATAAGTGGTAGCAGCATTTCCAGTTAAAATACCTCTTCTCATAGCTTCAGCTTGCAAGAATAAGCTTTCTGTAGCAGTTAGAATCCAAGCATCAGAAGCTGCACCCTTTGATAATAAGCCAGAAGGTGTAATAAAAGAAAGTCTATTGCCCGTGTTATTAGGATTGAAACCTGCCACTTCGCCATAAGGAATACCCCTATGTGCCGTTGCACTAGCAGGAAAAGTATAAAATTTATTGATACGTGGATCGGAATTCCAGCCATAATATCCAACTGTTGAAACACCTGGAACAGGACCAACAGCATAAGCATTGGCTTTCGTTTGATCGCCCGTACCGCTTGGGCTACCCGTTTCTGTTGTTACATATAAACGGTAGTAAGGGTTTGGTTTGGTATCGTTGTAACCAGGATTAATCATTGCAGACTGGCCAGCTCCTATGAAACCAGAACCTTCTGCAGTAATGATAGCCATTTCTGCTACTTGGTTCGCACCAGGTATAAATGTATTTGTTTCTGTACCAATACCGCCAGTAGAAGTAAAAGTAGTATTAGCCATGTGCATCAACATTCTCAACTTAAGGGTATTGGCAAATTTTTTCCAATTGGTTTTATTGCCTTTGTACACTAAATCGTTTGTAGCAATGCCTGGGTTATTGTTAGAAGAAGATAAACCAGCATTGTTTAACAAGGCTATTGCAACGTCTAATTCTCTAAACAAACTAGCATAAATATCTTTGTCATCATCATACTTTGGTGTTCTAATATTTCCACCATCAAAAGCTTGTGAATAAGGTACGTTACCGAAAATATCTACCAGCATTTGAAAATCCAAAGCTTTCATAATACGAGCAATGGCTTCATACATGCCAGCACCTTTCATCTTAGCATTTTTAATAACAAAATCGTAATTGGTAGCATTGTAATAAAGGTTATTCCAAGGAGTAAGACCTTGTCCAAAATCGTTGGTAAAGCTGTAGGTTTCTTCTTCGCCTATAGATTGGTAACTACCAGAGCGAGCCCAAAAACCCAACCATTTTTGTAGAACGGTCCAATTGGTTGCTTGAATATTGGCTGTGCTAGACAATGCAGCAGGCAATACAGATGTATAATCCACCGTAGAGGCAGTAACTGCCGATGGGTTAGTGTTTATTGCAAAATCGTCTTTTTTACAACTTACTACTGTAGCAGCTAGTAAAGCGGTAACAACGAGTGCATTTTTTATTTTTAATATTTTCATTTCCTGTAATTTTTATAATTAATTAAAATTGGAATGTAACATTCACACCCATGAACCTTGTTGGTGGTTGGTTAAACGCTGTACTTCTACCAACTGCATTTCCAGTGAATGCACTGTTACCGCTAGATGTAAATTCAGGGTCTGTCCATTGGTTAGATTTTGGTACCCACATTAACAAGTTACGACCAGAGAAACCAGCAGTTACCCCTCTCAATGCTTTTCCTGTAAATAAACTTGCAGGGAAAGTATAGGTTAAAGATACTTCACGTAATTTAAAGAACGCACCACTAGCTAAATAGTTAGTGATAGCTCCTGTATTTAAATCATCGTTGTAGAATTCTCTACCAAAAGTTTTTGTATAAACATTGGTATTGGTTTCGAATTTACCAGGGCTTGTTTGAATTACAGAATTAGGAAATACAAATGCTCTACGACCAAAAGCACCACTTCTTTCAGAAATACCGTTGTCATCCATAAATTGACCTAATTGATCAGCAACGATGTTGTTACCAGTGCTATATTGACCAACAACAGATAAAGAAAGGTCTTTCCAGTTTACATTTAAGTTCAAACCTAAGATATGCTCTGGAAGGGTTTGACCATGTTGTGTTTCTAGAGAATTTATTGACGGCATACCTGTACCAGCATCTACAATTACTTTACCACTTGGGTCTCTTACATAATCATTTAGTTTGAATACGAATGCTGGTTGGTTTAATACTGCAAAGTTGTAGTTACCTATACCCAATTCATTCACTCCATCTATCAAGCGAGTGATCTTGTTTTTCTGGTTTGTGTAGTTAATTTTAACATCTACAGAGAAATCTTTACCAAGTGTAAACAATGGAGTCAATTTCAAATCAAGTTCCAACCCTTTGTTGGTAAATTCTCCAGCATTTAATACTGCGATATTAGCACCAGTTGTGTTAGATAAACGTACATCTAAAATTTGATCTGTATTATCTTGAATATAATAATTGGCTTCTAAATTTATTTTATTTTTAAGGAAGCCTAATTCGATACCTACTTCTTTGGTATTTACAAACTCAGGCTTTAAACCAGCAGCAGGATAAACGGTATTTCCAATTTGAAAACCTGGTGTAGTACCATAAGGGAAGAATAATCCTGCTCCAAATGTAGTTTCATTTTGGTATGCACCAATATTTACGTTACCAGTTTTTGCAATAGCTGCTCTAACTTTTAAGAAATTAAGTACTTTGTTGTCTTTTAATGCAGGAATTAACTCATGCAATAAAATAGAAGTATTTAAACTTGGGTAAAAGAATGAAATTGCTTTGGGATCAATAAATCTATTTGCAGGAACTAAACGGCTATCCCTGTCATAACTTGCACTAGCTTCTAAGAATACCCATCTGTTGTAATTGATACCCACATTTCCGAAAAATCTTTGTAATCTAATCAATGATTGTCCTTCACCAACATTTGGCTCACCCAAACGAGTAGCTACCGATAAGAAAGCAGATTGGCCTAAGTTATTACTTCCAAGACTTAGGTTTTTAGTTCTAGACTCACGGAATGAATGACCAACTGTTGCATTGAACGCAAATTTCCTGTAAGAATTATTGTAGTTAGCGAAAGCCTCTGAAGTTAACCGACTGCTATATGCGTTGGATTCTTGAACAGCGGCAGATAATATCTTATTGGAAGGACCTGATGGTCTTGTAAGATAATGTGCAGAAGGGGTCCAAGCACCAGAAGTTGCAGTTGCATTGTAATTAGATACTGTTAAACCTACACGGTAAACAAAATTTAAATTTTTGTTTGCTTTGTAGTTAAACTCCAAGTTTCCAAATACATCGTCTTGCTTATCTACATTACGATTGTTGTCTTTTGCAAAATACGGCGTAAAGCTAAAGTTGGTAAGGTAAGTTGTATAATAGCCATTGGGGCTAGAGAAATAATCATTTCTCCAATCTGAATATTTACTAAGTTCCACATTGCCTGGAGCACTTGTAACACCATAATATACAGTAGAATTTGCAGTGGTGGTATTAGATTTTGTTTGTGTATATCTAATGTTACCAATTGCTTTAAATTTATTGTATTCTTTTTCTGCTCTAAATGTTACACCACGTCTTGTAGATTCATCATCTGGCATAATACCTTTGATGCTTACGTTTTGACCACTCAAATAGAAATCTCCTGTAGAAAAAGAAACGTCTGTCTGGTTGGTTACGCCTGTATTATAGAATTTTCTTCTTGCATTTTGCTTGTAAGAATACTCATGCTTTTGAAGTTCGCCATTAGGGCCAGCTTCTCCAAGTGTTCTGATAGAACCATCGAACTCATCGCCCCAGCTTTGTTGCTCATACGCAGTGTAAGTACCTTCTCCTGTATTAGGATCTTGATCGTATCCAGAACCCCATCTTTTTTGGAATTTAGGCATGTAGTTAATCGTTTCAAATTGAGTAGACTGGCTAAAAGAAACCTGCGGTTTTACTTTGCTACCTTTTCTAGTTGTTACAATAATAGCACCATTTACACCATCAGGACCATAAACAGCCGTAGATGTAGCTGATTTTAAAATCGTTACATCAGCAATATCATTTGGATTGATAGAAGAGAAAAAGTTTAGTGATAACGGAACACCATCTAATACCAACATAGGTTGGTTATTACCGGTAAGAGATCTAATACCTCTTAGCGTTATCCTTGTATCTTGTTTCACACCACTATTGGTAAGTTGAATGTTTACACCTGCTGCTTTACCCGTTAAACCTTGCGCAATGTTTGTAGAGCGCCCTTGTGTAATATCTTTATTACCAAGGCTAACTGTTGCAGTACCTAATGATGATTTGGAACGCACTTTGCCCAAAGTAGTACTTACAACTACTTCTACCAAACTAGCGTTGTTGGTAACCAAGGCTGCACCCACAAAAGTAAGTGTACCTACTGTTATTTTTTGGCTATCATAGCCAGTACTAGTTACTGTAAGAACAGAAGCATCATTTACCCTCAACGAAAAATTACCGTTTTCATCGGTAGAAGTTCCATTGGGTAGGTTATCAGCTTTAATAGATGCATAAGGGACAGCATTTCCCTTATCATTAACAATTTTACCGGTTACAACCCGGCTTTGTGAAAATGCCAATACTCCTGTGAGCATAAACACCACAAATAGTGATAAGATTCTTGTCATGAGTTTAATATTAATAATTAATGAATCGTAAAAATAGGAATTAAATATTTAACATAAAAATTTTGTTAAATAAAAATAAATTCCCAGTCTATTTATTATGACAGCATATTATTGTGTTACGCTGCGTAAAAATTAAAAAAAGTTAAAATTTGTATAAAGCCTGCAATTTCACTTCGGTACGGTGGTTCCCTTGTATTTCATCTAACCCTGAGCCAACAGTAGTACGCTCTGGATATAGGTATTGAGCTACCCTAGCCCACAGCGTCAGTTTTTTATTTACATCGTAGTTTACATTAATATAGTAACGATAACCTTTATCGTAAAAAACAGGAATAGAAAAACTGTACAAAACATCATTTTCAAAAGCGTAGAGGCGGCTGTTATATCCTTCTGTTTCAAAGTATTGCAATCGCATATTGGCAGAAAAAGGTTTCATACTAGGTTTATAAGTTACATCGGCATATAAAAGGAACCCTGTTTCTGCAGATTCGCCCTTCTTATTAAACCAAACAGCTTCTACCCTGCTTCTGAAGCTAAGTTCGGGGTTTATTTTGTAGGAGAATTGTGTACGCCAGTTTTGCCTTGGCTGAGGTACTACTGGGCTAATCGTAAGCTCATTGGGATTGTAATTAATTGATTTAGACTCAGATCTAAATCTTGTATATATTTCAAATATTTTATTGGGTTTGTAATTAATTTGCAAGAAATAATCTGAACCAGCTGCGGGTGCATTTACCCTAAACCTTAGCCAAGGGAATCGAAAAAAATCAGCATAAGCATCTACACGCCAAGCATTTGTAGGCCGTATTGTTATTCCAGAAAAAAATCCTTTCTCATTGGAAGGGGTAGAACTTTCTGTGAAGGCATTTGTATAGAGCGATTGATAGCCTTTGGAAATGTTTCTATATACAAAACTCATATCTATATTATTGGCTACACTTATAAGTAAGCCATTTACAAATGCGGGGTATTTTTTATTTGTAATGGCAGCTTCTCCAAAAAAATGAAAATTATTATAGGTATAGCTGTAATCTGTACTGTAGTTTCCAAAACTTTTTCCAGAAAGTGCATATAAATTATAAGGTTCGGCTGATTTTACCAATGGGAATTTTAAACTGTATTGGATAGCATTTACACCCACATGCAGTTTTTTAAATTTATAAGACAAATTGCCTCCAAATGCCAATTGCCGCTGAATACCTTTATCGGCAACCTCACTGGCTGTACGATGAAAACCAGAGGTTTGAAAGGAAGTAACAAAATCATCTTGGGTTTGTGTAGTATCTCCTGCAGCAAAATTTGCATCTATTTTTTTATAAGACCCAAATAATGTAGCCTCCCAATTCTTTTTTGCAAGTGTAATGCCAATACCTCGGTGAAAAAATATTTCGCCTGCAGAATTATAAGGCCGCAACACGTCTGCCTCTCTTTTTGTAGAAAGCACATCTGGACCTTTTTTAAAGGCAAGGCTCATCCACTGGGTTAGCCCCTGCCCCATATTTACAGTGTAATCGCCCAATGCCAGTGATTTGATGATGCCGATTTTTTTTGCAAACAAATGGGCAGAATAAAAATCGAAACCTTGCTTCTGCGAGCCTTTAAAAAATTGCTCTCCTGCATCTTTTTCGCCTACAACACCATATTGTAGTAGGTTTTTATAATTATATCGATAACGAACAAATAACCTTTGCTGTGAGCCAGGATAAAAATTTTTACCAGCATTGGGGTCTATTTTATACCCATCGGATTTTTCAATAACTTGGGTTGCACGTAGCAATATTGTATGATCACCCTCTTTCAATCTTTCTCCAATGGCCGAAAAAATAGCTGCATTTTTATTAACAGTTATATAAGGTCTAATTTTTTGTATGGTTGCAATATCCCAGCCAGGTACTGCTTGTAGCTCGTATATATTAACCAAAATACCTAGGTAGTTTCTATAGTTAATTAGGTTTTGAATTTGTATGGGCGTAACTAAACGCAATTCTTTTAAATCTGCTTCTGAGGCATAGTTGATATTTATGGGATTTTTTTGAAACTGTGCCATTTGCTGTACATAAGCATCATCTTCCGTTTCTACATCTTCACTATTTTCGGTAATATTTTCAAATTGCTGTTCTATTGTTGTAGTGGGAACCTCTTGTTGCTTTTCGGGTACTTGCGCTACACAGTGTACATACAGGAAAAGGAGGCACAACAATGTTGTAATTTTCCTCATTTTTGCAGCGCTTTAAAATTATAAATCAATAAAAACCCTGGTGAAACGCCTAACTGAGGATGAAAACTTGCCGCTACATCTATTCTTAGGCTGTTGTATAGAAATCCAATACCCGCAAAACCAGTACTGTTGTCGCTTCTAAAACCTGCTCTTGCAAAAAATTGCTTTTTAAAATGATATTGTATGCCGCTGGTAACGTTTATAGGCTGGTCTTCTTCCTTCACAATTTCTGAACTTACATAAAAATTATCGGTGGCATCGTACCCTACACCAAATTTATAAGCAGACGCTAGTTTTTCATCTCCTGTTTTGCCAAGCTTACCACTTACCGGATTGTATACATGAATGCCTGCATTTAATTTTTCTGAAAAATGAACAATGGCCCCAGCTTCAAAATTAATGGTAGAAGCATTGTTGTATGCAGGTATTTTATAGCCATAGTAGTTGAACTGCACACCAATGTCTACTTTGGTGCCAAGTGATCTTGCATAAGCCAACCCCGCTTTCTGCTCATTAAAATTGGCGAACCCAGCATAATTTACTTGCACCCCAAAATTTCCTTTATTTGTGGGAATGGCGGCGGCTAGGCCATAAACACTATTTTCTGCCAATAAAAATCTGCGTTCGCCATACACGCCTACTCCGGCAGTTTTTATTTGTGCCAATGCTGCTTGGTTTCCGGTAAAAGAGAATGGATCTAATTGTTTGGTACTATAGGCGCCAAGACTTATGTAAGGCATTCCCACACTGTACCTCAGCGATTGTGCATTGGTAAATAATGCTCCAAGAATTAGAAAAACCAGTATAAAAAAGCGAAGTAATATTATTCTCAAAGTATTTTTTATTTATATTCGAAAGCCAAGTTAAAGTAAATAACCTAAACAATTATAGGCTATAGACAAAAATTAATTGAATATAGTTTGATACTTTTGCAATATGCAAATTTTAGACGGAAAAATAGTAGCAGAGGCAGTAAAAATGGGTGTAAAAGCGCAAACAATTTTACATAAAAATAACATTGGCGTAACACCTCATTTAGCAGCAATATTAATTGGCAGCAATGGGGCCAGCGAAACTTACGTGGCCAGCAAAATAAAAAACTGTGCAGATGTTGGATTTAAAAGTACGTTGATTCGATTTGATGTAGCTGTTTCTGAAAAAGAAATTACGGATAGTATAATTAAGTTAAACGAAGACGATGATGTACATGGTATACTTGTACAACTCCCTTTGCCAAAACATATTGATGAATCTAAGATCATAAACCTAATTAATCCAAGTAAGGATGTAGATGGATTTCATCCCATAAGCGTTGGTAAATTGGTACAAGGGTTGGATACATTTGTACCAGCCACACCACTTGGCATCATGCTCATGCTTAAACATTACAGTATAGAAACAGAAGGTAAAAATGCAGTTGTTATTGGCAGAAGTAATATTGTAGGAAGACCCATGAGCATCTTATTAAGCCAAAATACAAACCCAGGAAATTGTACGGTAACATTGTGCCATAGCCGCACAAAAAACTTAGAAAATATTTGTAAACATGCGGATATAATTGTAGCAGCTTTGGGTATTCCCGGATTTCTTACTGCCGATATGGTGAAAGAAGGAGCAGTGGTTATAGATGTAGGCATAACAAGGGTTACAGATGAAACAAAAAAAACAGGCTTTGCCATAAAAGGCGATGTTGATTTTGAAAACGTAGCTCCAAAATGCAGCTTTATTACACCAGTGCCTGGCGGGGTTGGATTAATGACCATAGCGGCTCTTTTACAAAATACTTTATTAGCTGCGGGTGCAGAAAAAATTTAGCCATACTTTGGAAATATTATCGGAAATACAAACAGCTTTACCCGTAATGGAAAGTTTTTATACCATCCAAGGAGAAGGTTTTCACCAGGGGCGAGCTGCTTATTTTATTAGGTTGGGCGGATGCGACGTAGGTTGTGTGTGGTGCGATGTAAAAGATAGTTGGGATGCAGCTAAACATCCCTTAGTGGCAATAGAAAGATTGGTAACTGATGTAAAAACAACTTCGGCAAAATTGGTCGTAATTACAGGGGGTGAGCCGCTCCTGCATGACCTTACTGCACTTACAAAGGCTTTGCAAAACGCAGGTCTTGAAACCAATATAGAAACATCAGGTTCTTCGCCACTTTCAGGATCTTGGGATTGGATTTGTTTATCGCCAAAAAAATTTAAAGCCCCTTTACCGGAAGTTACTCCTTTTGCACATGAATTAAAAATTGTTGTGTTCAATAAAAGTGATTTTAGTTGGGCCGAAGAATATGCTGCACTTGTAGCACCCACCTGTAAATTATATTTGCAACCAGAGTGGAGCAAAGCCGCAGAAGTAACGCCATTGATTGTTGATTATATTAAGGCAAACCCTCAGTGGGAACTCTCATTACAATTGCATAAATATATAAACGTACCCTAACTTATACATTACCCCAATATTAGATTGGAAAAAATTTAACGACCGTATTCGCAATTGTTGTTTTTTAAAATATTATCTTCCCTTATATTTTTTAAGATGATACAATTATTCCTAAGGCGGGTTACCCTTTTTTTTATTTTCATTCTAGTAGCACTGCTTACAAAAGCACAATGGTATAACCCCGATAAGGTAAATAAAAAGGCTACCGCTTTATTTGAAATTGCATACCAACAAGCAATAGAAGGTAATTACAACAATGCCATTACAAATTTAAATAACGCACTAAAAATAGATTCAAAATTTTTAGACGCTTTGTATGCACGTGCAGATATGAATGCTCGTATGAAAAAATATACCGCAGCGGCTGCTGATTATGAAAGTGCTTATGGTAAAGATTCTATCTATGCTACATCATTTTTGTTGCCGTACGCATCTGCCTTGGCTGGCAATGGTAATTTTGAAAAAGCATTGCAACTTGTCAATCAATTTTTGGCCACTCCAAAACTATCACAGCAAGATATAAAAGCAGCCAATAACAAAAAGGTTGGTTACGAATTTGCTTTACAATATGCAAAAAAACATTTAGCCAATGGATATGTTTTTAATCCTGCCAATATGGGTGATAGCATCAACACTACCGCATTGGAATACTTGCCTTCGCTTACTATAGACGGTAATAAAATGATTTTTAATAGGCGAATAAATAACGACGAAGATTTTTATGAAAGCGATAAAATAAATGGCATTTGGCAAAAGGCAAAACCCATTGCCGGAAAAATAAATACCAACCTAAATGAAGGTGCACAAAATATTTCGCAAGATGGGCAATGGCTCATTTTTACAGGTTGCAATTACCCCGAAGGATATGGTAGTTGTGATTTATATATCTCTTATAAAAATAAAATTGGGTATTGGAGCGAAGCCGAAAACATGGGGAATGTAATAAATACAGATGCTTGGGAAAGTTCCCCCTCACTTTCTCCTGACAAGAGAGATTTGTATTTTGCAAGCACCAGGGCTGGTGGCTATGGAGGATCTGATATTTGGGTTACTCATCGTGTAAATGGCAAATGGCAAAAACCAGAAAACCTAGGTGCAGAAATAAATACGAGTAGCAACGAAAGTTGCCCATTTATTCATGCAGATAATCAAACACTTTATTTTAACAGCAGTGGGCATCCTGGGTATGGGTTGAATGATCTATTTGTCTCAAAAAGAAAAGAAAATGGCATATGGCAAAAACCAGAAAACCTTGGCTATCCAATAAACACTGTAGATGATGAAGGCTCGCTGGTTGTAGCATCGGATGGAAAAACGGCTTATTATGCAAGTGACAAAGCTGATTATAAAAACAAGGTTGACTTATACAGTTTCGAATTGCGAGGTGATATCAGCGCATTAAAAACGCTGTGGGTAAAAGGGAGAATTTTTGATAAAAATACAAAGATTGGTTTACCCTCGTCGGTTGAATTGACTACATTAGATTCGGGGTTTGTAATTTCAAAATTACAAGCAGATGAAGAAGGTAATTTTCTTACCACTTTACCAGTAGGAAAAAACTACGCCTTCAATGTAAACAGAAAAGGGTATTTATTTTATTCGGAAAATTTTTCTTTCTTAAAAAATTTCTCCGATACTGCCATCGTAATAAACATTGGCTTGCAACCAATAGAAAAAGGTGCTTCCATTGTGTTAAAAAATATTTTCTTCGAAAGTAAAAAAGCAGATCTTCAAAATTCATCTTTTATTGAATTGGATAGGGTTGCCAGCATTATGACTGAAAACCCAACACTAGTCATACAAATAAGTGGACATACTGATAATGTAGGCAAACCATCGGATAATTTATTGCTCAGCTTAAATAGGGCAAAAGCTGTAGTGGCCTATTTGCTCAAAAAAGGAATAAACGCTAATAGACTTATTGGAAAAGGATTTGGCGAAACAAAACCAATTGTACCTAACACCAATGAGACTGGGAAAGCACAAAATAGAAGGACAGAGTTGAGTGTAATTAGTAATTAATTTATACATTTAATAAAATTTTGGACTATGGATACTTTAATTAAAATGAATGCAGAAGAAATTAATATAAGTTTTATAGATTTTATAAAAACATCATTCAAAGGGAAAAAAATTGCTTTACATATTTACGAAGAAGATATTGATGAAACAGCATTTCTTTTACAAAGCAAAAGCAATAAAAAAAGGTTGTTTGAATCTATTGAAAATGTAAAAAACAACCTCAATCTAAGAGTAATAGATTATGAAGACTTACAACAGATCCTAAATGATGAAGGAAAATGAGGATAATATTATTAGAAAATAATGCGATTGAAGACTTTGAGTTTTGGTCAAAAAATGACTTAAAAATATTAAAGAAAATCGCAGAATTATTTTTGGCTATTTCTAAAAATCCATTTGAGGGAATTGGAAAACCTGAATTATTAAAAGGGGATCTAACAGGATATTGGAGCAGAAGGATAAATGAAGAGCACCGAATTGTATATTCAGTAGATAAAGATAAAATAATTGTTATTTCGTGTCGTTATCATTACAATTTATAAAATACATACGAAAGTAGGCATGAATAACGATTTACTTTACCAAATAGCCCTTACACTCGTACCCAACATTGGCGATGTACGAGCAAAAGCCCTCATAGATACTTTTGGCGATGCAGAAACCATTTTTAAAACAGCCAAGAAAAATTTAGAGGGTATTGAAGGCATTGGAACCATTGCAGCAAATGCCATAAAAAACTTTACCGACTTTACAATATGTGAAGAAGAAATACATTTCATAGAAAAAAATAAAATTAGCCCTCTTTTTATTACACATGAAAACTACCCACAACGATTACTCAATTGTTATGATAGCCCCACTATACTTTATTACAAGGGTAATGCAGATTTAAATTGTAGTAAGATCATTTCTGTAGTAGGCACCCGAAATAATTCTGATTATGGTAAGCATATCTGCGAAAAATTAATAGAAGAGTTTGCTGCGCAAAATGCATTAATCATAAGCGGGCTTGCTTTTGGCATTGATAGCATTGCACACAAAGCCTCTCTAAAAAACAAATTAAAAACAGTGGGCGTGATAGCGCATGGTTTAGATAAAATATATCCTGCACAAAATAAACCATTGGCAAAAGAGATGTTATTACAAGGTGGGTTACTTACGGATTTTATGAGTGGCACCAATCCTGACAGGCAGAATTTTCCTCGTAGAAATAGAATTGTAGCAGGCATGTGTGATGCACTTATAGTAATAGAAAGTAGTGCAAAAGGAGGAAGCCTTATTACAGCTGAACTTGCCAATAGTTATAACAAAGACGTATTTGCTATACCCGGCAGAGTAAACGATAGCCGCAGTGAAGGTTGCAATTATCTAATTAAAAACAACAAGTCTTTGTTGATTACTTGTGCAGATGATTTGTTGCACATTATGAATTGGAAAGATGCGCCTAAAAAAATAAAGCAACAAAGAGAACTTTTTATAGAACTTACCCCCGACGAAAGGATAATAACAGATATACTTCGTAGCCAAGAAAGTATTCAAATAGATCAATTATATTTTATAAGCGGCCTTAGCAGCAGTGCAGTAGCCCAGGCTTTGTTGATGCTGGAAATGCAGGGGCTGGTTAGTTCATTGCCAGGTAAGGTATATAAATTGCTTTGAGTAAATAAAGGCTAAGAAACCAAGGTGTACATTTAATATTGTCGCATATTCATTCACCGCAGAGAAATGAGTTAAAAGAGACTTCGCAGAGCATCTCTGCGTAATCTCTCTGGTCTCCTTTCTCTGCGGTTATTTTTTTATCGCTAGTATCTACTTTTTGAGTGCGATAATATTAAATACCTCCTAAACCAAGCAGCTTCATTTTCCTGCTACTTAAACGCCAACCGCTGACAGGGCTAGAGCCGCTGTCAGGGTTTCCCTTTCAACATTTCAACAACTTTCAACAAATTTTCAAACAACCTCCTTATCTTTGCCTATGGCAACAAGAAAATCTCCCACAAACAACATTATAAATAAATTTTTTGGCGAAGGACTCACTTTCGACGATGTATTGCTTATGCCCGCATACTCGCAGGTACTACCACGTGATGTGAGCATACAAACCATGCTCACAAAAAACATTACGCTAAATGTGCCACTATTAAGCGCTGCAATGGATACTGTTACAGAAGCTACCTTGGCTATAGCATTGGCAAGAGACGGCGGACTGGGTATTTTACATAAAAACATGAGCATTGAGTTGCAAGCAGAGCAAGTACGCAAAGTAAAAAGAAGCGAGAATGGGTTGATACTAGACCCAATAACCCTATCGCCAGATGCTACGGTGGGCGAGGCATTGAAGCTAATGATAGGAAATAAAATAGGCGGCATACCTATTGTAGATGCACAACATAAATTAGTAGGCATACTTACCAATAGAGATTTACGATTTGAAATAAATAAGAAAATTAAGGTTAGTGAGGTTATGACCAAAGACAATCTGATAACTGCCCCAGAAGGTACAGATCTAAAAAAAGCCGAACTTATATTTAAGAAAAATAAAATAGAAAAATTACCTGTAGTAAACAAACAAGGCAAACTTATTGGTCTTGTAACATTTGGAGATATACTTAAGTTAAAAAGTCATCCAAATGCTGTGAAAGATTCATTTGGACGATTACTCGTAGGTGCTGGAGTAGGCATAACAAGCGATACCATGCAGCGTGTAGAAGCTTTATACAAAGAAGGGGTAGATGTAATTTGTTTGGATAGTGCACACGGCCATACCAAAGGAGTAATAGAGATGCTGAAAGCCATTAAAAAAACATATAAAAATATAGATGTCATTGCTGGAAATATAGCCACAGCAGCTGGTGCAAAAGCCCTAGCAGATGCAGGAGCAGATGCTATTAAAGTTGGTATTGGTCCGGGGTCTATTTGCACAACAAGAATTGTAGCTGGTACCGGTGTGCCACAAATTACAGCTGTAATGGAAGCGGCCAATGCAATAAAAAATAAAAACATTGGTATTATTAGTGATGGAGGTATACGTTACACAGGCGATATGGTAAAAGCACTGGCAGCGGGCGCTTCATGTGTAATGATGGGCAATGTATTTGCAGGCACCGAAGAAAGCCCAGGTGAAACAATCATTTACGAAGGTAGAAAGTTTAAACAATACCGTGGTATGGGCTCATTGGGCGCCATGGCACAAGGTAGCAGCGATCGATATTTTCAAGATGTGGAAGACGACATAAAAAAGTTTGTACCAGAAGGTATAGAAGGTAGGGTACCATTTAAAGGAAGCTTAAGGGAAGTAGTGCACCAATTTACGGGCGGCTTAAAAGCGGGAATGGGATACTGTGGTGCGGCAAATATAAAGGCATTGCAAGCAAATGGTAAATTTGTAAAAATTACCAACGCAGGAATGAAAGAAAGCCATGCACACGATATTGCTATCACAAAGGAAGCGCCTAATTATAGTAGGTGAGCCCCCTAAATCCCCCACAAGGGGACTTTAGTTGTCAATAATTTAGTGTTCTTTTAAATTATTAAGAAGTGGATTCTTTCCTTTGCTGTAGTGTGATAAGCTTTTTTGTCCAAGCAAAGACACAGCTATGGTCATCATAGTTGTGTCACTCACTTCATAGCCATACCATTATTCATCTTTTATTATGCACAAGATTATGTATTAGATTATGCAATGTTGATTTGCTATATTTATTGTTTAATATATTGTAAAATAACCTTAAAAAATCTTTGAGTAAATTTATAATAACCGTGATGATATTTTGTATGTTTTAGTTATGGTGCAATTGAAAAAAATATTAATGAACAGATGAAAAATATATTGCTTCGAATTTTTCTTATTTGCATATTTGCACATTTGCACATTTGCACATTCGCCCAAGACAGTTCCCGTATAAGAATTTCTTTACTTACTTGCACACCTGGCGAGGAGCTGAATGAAACCTTTGGCCACAGTGCATTGCGGGTAATAGACAGCAACAGCGTTACAGACCACGTGTACAATTATGGCACATTCGATTTTGAAGATAAAAATTTTTACATAAAATTTATTAAAGGAAAACTTAGGTATTTTGTTAATATAGATCAGTTTCAAGAATTTGCATTTTTTTATCAGCAATACAATAGAGGCATTACAGAGCAGGTATTAAATTTTTCTGATAAAGAAAAACTTGCCATATACCATGCACTAATAGAAAATGCAAAAGAAGAAAATAAATATTACCAATACGATTTCTTTTTAGATAACTGTACAACCAGGCTTAGGGATATTATAAAAAAATACCACCACCCTACACCTGTACTACCAGCCGTAATGCCCACTAGCTATACTTTTCGCAATGCCATACATCAATACTTAGATAATAACAACCAGTATTGGAGCAAACTTGGCATAGATATTTTACTAGGGGCAAGAACAGATGCAATAATGACCGCAGAACAACAAGAATTTTTGCCAGATAATTTAATGATTGCGCTCGATTCCGCTGCTAATACAAAAGTTGTTTCTTTATCTCAACAATTGTATATTTTTAATCCTACAACAAATAAGAGCAGTTTTTTTACCCCACTATTTTTATCTTCTTTTATACTCCTTTTTTTTGTGGCAATAAGCTTACTTAAAAATAATTTTACCAAAAAACTATTGCAATTCTTAGATGCATTTTTATTCTTTATCATAGGAGGACTTGGTGTTTTATTGCTGTTCATGTGGTTTGGTACCGACCATACAATGACAAAAGACAATTATAATTTATTGTGGGCAACGCCCCTATTCATTTTTTATGCATTTTATATTAATAGTACTACGCAACGATCCAAACAGATTTCGTTGTTGGTTTGTATTTATTTATTATTGGTTTTATGTAGTTGGTTTTTTCTGCCACAGTTAATGAATAGTGCATTATTGCCAATGGTAGTATTACTTGCTTGGAGAAGTTTAGCTCACTGTAGAAAACCAAAGAAAAAGGAATTTTTGTAGAGATAAAAAATTATACTTTCATGTTTGAGAATAAAAATATTATTTACGAAAATGCAAACATAAACTATACGGTTTATGGAACTGGCAAAGCCGTTGTACTTTTACATGGTTTTGGAGAAGACAGTGATATTTGGAAAGCACAAATAGATTTTTTAATAAATGATTTTTTATTGATTG
>JANNGD010000091.1:0-16170 GCA_031380515.1 Ferruginibacter sp.
AATTTTTGCTTTAATGTCTGCATCTTTTGGTTTGCAACTTGTAAAAGCTACAGCAAGCATTAATGCAGCTACCAAGGTGATTTTAGTGATTTTCATTTTGTTTGAGTTTAAGATTTAAAAATTAATGATTACAAACATACATAATACAATTCTAATAAATAAGTAACCTTAAAATATGTTAATAAAAATTTAATAGGCGAAAATATATTTTGGAAGGGTTTAAAATAGATGAAAGTTCCAGTTTCTACAAAAAACATAATATATGTTTATTTTTTGGCTACGATTTTATGAAAATAGGGCTTTCTTTTTTTAAATTTCAACCTTTATACCGTTTAAATTTATTAAAAACTGTAAAGAATTGTTGATAATTGTGATACCGGCCATGGGCGCAGGGATAGCAGCGAAAAGCCCGGAATTCAGCCGCTTTGGCGGATGTATGAGGACTTGTAGCGTATAGCCCGTTACCAATGCTTCAAAAAGGTATACCGACTGCCGCCCCTAAAAATGCATTATTGAAAATTGCCATTTGATTGCATTATTGAAAATTGCCATTTGACTGCATGATTAAATGCCTATTGATAGCTATAAGTCTCTTTTAATATAATAATTGATGAATGAAAATCTATGTTTCATTTATGTGTATAGCCTGTGAAAACAAAATGGCAATAGCATTATTAGTTTTAATCAAATTCCTGTATGTTTGCCGTCTTACTTAAAAAATAGAGACTGTGCGTTTAAAGAGTTTAGAAATTAAAGGATTTAAAAGTTTTGCAGATAAAACTGTACTAAATTTTGATGAAGGTATTACTGGTGTTATTGGGCCAAATGGCTGCGGAAAAAGTAACATAATAGATAGTATCCGATGGGTAATTGGGGAGCATAAAATAAGCAATCTTCGAAGCGAAAACTTGGAGAGCTTGGTGTTTAATGGTAGTAAGTCCCGAAAGCCTAGTGGACTTGCAGAGGTAAGCCTCACTTTTGAAAATACAAAAAACCTGTTACCTACCGAGTTTAATACAGTAACCGTAACCCGTAAATATTACAAAAGTGGCGAGAGTGAATACCGCTTAAATGACGTGGCTTGCAGGCTGAAGGATATTCACAATCTGTTTATGGATACGGGGGTGAGTACCGATAGTTATGCCATCATAGAATTGGGGATGGTAGATGATATTATTAAAGATAAAGAGAATAGCCGCCGAAAAATGCTTGAACAAGCCGCGGGTATTACCATTTATAAAACCAGAAAAAAAGAAGCCAAACTTAAGCTAGATGCTACTGAGCAGGATCTTGCACGAATAGAAGATTTGCTTTTTGAAATAAACAACCAATTAAAAAGCTTAGAAAACCAAGCGAAGAAAGCAGAAAAGTATTTTGAAATAAAAAAGGAATACAAAGAAGTTTCAATTGAACTTGCCAAAGCTGCTTTGGAGGGTTTTAATATTACCTATAGAGACCTTAACCAACAGCAACAAGAAGAAGTAGACAAAAGAATAGAACTAGAAGTTGCTATTGCTGGCGAAGATGCCGCACTGGAAGCAGAGAAACTTGCATTTGTAGAAAAAGAAAAGGCTTTGCAACAAATGCAACATGCTTACAATGAGATGTTGGATAAAGTGAGAAGTAAGGAAAATGAAAAAAACTTAAGCAACCAAAAATTAATTTTTGCAAAAGAAACCAAAGCAAATCTAGATGAGTTTCTGAAAAAAGCATCTGGACAGTTAAAGGGATTACAAGATAGCATTGCATTTACTGGTTTGCAAATTGTAGATGAAGAAGCGAAAGTATTGGAACTTGAAGAAAAAGTAGAAAACTTAAAAGAAGACGTAGAAGAGAAACGTAGGTTGTTTGATGAAAAACGAAGCAGCATTGATAGTTTGCGCAAAGAAAACCAAGCCTTACAGTTAAGTAGATTTGATTCGGAAAAGAGAGTTGCCGTAGCTGATACAAGCATACAAAACTTACAAAGAACGCTTCACCAATTAGGAGAGGAACAAAAAGTAAGGGCAAGTCAATTGACTACTCTTGAAGCAGAAAAAGTAGAAAAAGAGGCTGAATTAGAAAATAAAAAAACGGAGTTGCAGCAATTGCAAGAACATCAAGATCGTACCAAAGAGCAAATATTGGTTACACAAAACTTGATGGAAGGCATGCGAAATAACCTTGCAGAAGAAAGCCGTAAGTTAGATGCACGCACGAATGAGTACGATTTGCTGAAAAGCTTGGTGGATAGCATGGAAGGCTACCCAGAAAGTGTGAAGTTTTTGCACAATAACAATGGATGGAACAAAGATGCACCTTTGCTTTCGGATATTATTTATGTAAACGAAGAATACAGGGCAGCTGTAGAAAATGTGTTGGATCAATATTTGAATTATTATGTTGTAAATAATTTGCAAGAGGGCTTGCAAGCAATTCATCTATTGGATGACAATAAAAAAGGGAAGGCAAATTTCTTTTTGTTAGACAAATTTACAAATACCACTGAGCACAGCAAACCTGAAAATACGATAGCTGCATTAGATGTTATAGAAATAGATGCAAAATATTCAAACCTTGCAAAGCAATTATTGGGCAATGTTTTTATTGCGCAGAATGAAATGATGCTTGATAGCCCTGATCCTTTAGGTCAGGGAATAGATGAAAACGTAGTAATTCTCGAAAAAACCGGCAAGTTTGTAAAAGGAAAATATTCTATTACGGGTGGTAGTGTTGGTTTATTTGAAGGCAAGAAAATTGGGCGTGCAAAAAACCTGGAGAAACTACAGGCAGAAATTATTGTACAAAGCGCCAATGTAGCTGCACTAAAAACAGAAATACAGGCCAAACACAATGAAGTAATAAATTACAATGAGCAACTGAAAGAATCGGCTATAAAGCAGGCGCAGCAAGACATTAATAACTTAACCAATCATGTTTTTTCATTACAAAACAAAATAGAAAACTTACACTACCAGCAAACCAATGGAGCCAATAGGACAGGGGAGTTGGAAGCACAATTGGAACAGAACCATGATGCGATTGCAGATACAAGAGTAGAATTAGAAAAGTTTAATACCCAATTGGAAGAACTTGCAGATAAATTGGAAGGAGTAGAAGTTTCTTATGCAAGTGCAGAACAAGAATATAATTTTGCAGGAGCGGCTTACAACGAAAGTAATTTAAATTTCACAAAGCAACAAAGTAAAGTAGTGTCGCTTACTACAGAACTTGCTTTTAAGACCAATCAATTGGCAGAGTTGCAAACACAAGTAGAAAGTAGCAGTATCCAATTAAAAGATGCTGATGAGGTGATTATTGCAACTGCTGAGGCGCTTGCAGCCTTGGAAACGCTTCTTTTAAGTATGTTTCAAAACAAGGAAAAGGAAGAGTTGCAATTAAATGAAGCTGATCAGGCATACCATAATTTGCGAAATGCATTGACCGAAAAAGAGTCGGTGCTTCGTCAAAAGCAAAAATCTAAAGAAATTATAGATACTTTATTGAATGAGATAAAGGATAAATTAACTGACCTAAAACTCCAGTTAAGCGGTATGAAAGAAAGGTTGAGTGTAGAGTTTAAGGTAGACCTAGATGTTATTATAGACGAGCCGAGAACAGGTACAGATGCAGTAGAAGACTTGAAAGAGCGCAATGAGCGCATGAGAAAAAGGTTAGAAAATATTGGAGAAGTAAATCCTACTGCTATTGAAGCTTATACAGAAATGAAAAAGCGGTATGAATTCATTTTAGAACAAAAAAATGATTTGGTTACGGCTAAGGATAGTTTGATGCAGACCATCCAAGAAGTAGAAGCAACAGCCAATCAACAATTTTTGGATACCTTCAATAAAACAAGGGAAAATTTCCAAAAAGTATTTAAGGCATTGTTTACAGACGAAGACACTGCGGATATGGTATTGGTAGATCCGGATAACCTTGCAGAAACCGGTATTGATATTGTAGCAAAACCGAAGGGTAAACGACCAGCTTCAATAGGTCAGTTGAGTGGTGGAGAAAAAACACTAACAGCAACAGCCTTGCTATTTGCAATTTACTTGATAAAGCCTGCACCTTTCTGTATTTTAGATGAGGTAGATGCGCCCCTTGACGATGCCAACGTGGGTAAGTTCACCAATATGATAAAACAATTTAGCGAAAACTCCCAGTTCATTATTGTTACGCACAACAAGCAAACCATGAGTGCGGTTGATGTAATATATGGAGTAACCATGCAAGAAGCTGGTGTAAGTAAATTGGTTCCCGTGGATTTTAGGAGTTTGAATTAATGGAGTAAAGGGTAGGGGAGCATGAGCATTTGAACTTTGCTGAACATTTGTCTCGGGCTATACGCTACTGCCGCTCAAAGGCAGCGGCATTCGCTTCTATCCCAGCTATGCGCAGCAGTAAATCATTTTTCAGCTTTCATTGAAGCGTAAATGAAACGGATAAAAGTTAATTTTTGATTATCAAAGTGTGTTCAAGTGCATTCTAAATTGTCGATTAACAATATCTAATTTTGGCCAAACGAATCGACAATTGAAAATGCAATCACAAAAGCATTATCAAAGAACATATTAAAATTTTAGTAAATGTGGAGAGTAGCGTGTATTATTGTGTTAGCAGCAACCTTTAAATGACATTCGTGCCAGCCATGAAAAAAAATGCCCCTCCATTCTGTAGTTTCGCTGACTCTCTTCGTGACATTTTACTTAATAAAGCGTCAACTCCAACTCAATTGTCAATTCATTCTCAAATTGGAAAAAAGACTATTGAAAGATGGCTCAACGGTAAAAGTATCCCTAAAGCTTTGTCAGTTTTAAAATTGTCGGAAACACTAAAGGGACATAAAGACGAACTATTGCTTTCTGCTTTATTTAACTATCATTTTAGTAAGCAATCAAATTTTTCGAAGGAGCTAAAATTCGAGAAATCAATCAGTGCCTACTTGAATACTGACAACAACTGGCATGAAAAATTTGATTTAATTGGGAAAACTGATTTAGCTGCTTTATGGGAATACACGGTAATTAATAATTTTGAATCTCTAAAGAGACTTCTTTCTGAAGAAAAGCCAGTTTCAGAATTGATTTTATTACCTGAACCAAAAATTATCATAACTGAGGAATGGAATGAAATTCTCAAACATATTTCAGTAGACAGTTCCATTTTATATCAATTACCGTGGAAAAAATTTGAAGACCTAATCGCTCATATTCTTTCCAAATACCATTGGGAGGTTACACCAATGGGATATACTAAGGATGATGGTGTTGATATTATTGCAGTCAAACGTATAGACCCAAATATGAAATTCTCAATGATGGTACAATGTAAAAGATTATCTAAAGACCGGAAAGTCGAAGTAGATTTAGTAAGAGAAGTGTGGAGCGTAAAATGGGAAAAAGGGTTTCATCAAGCAATGATAGCCACGACATCTTCATTTACTAAAGGCGCATTAAAAAAAGGAGAAAATTGGGATTTATCGCTTCAAGACCATAATTGCATAAAAGATTGGTGCTCAGATTTAATTTTAAAGTTATGAAAAAACTGACTTTTACCAAGGCTGCTACTAACATCGGTATATTACGAAAACGCCTAGCGCAGAAATAATGCGAAGGGTTTGTGGCTAGGCTTTCTGTTCGGCAATTAAGAATATGGATCAAGCCAAGCACAGATACCCTTCTGCACTTTGCCAAGCAGCATATCTGCTAGTTTGGGAAGAAGTATCTTTGCCAACAGGAAAACGAAGCAGTAATTAGAACGGATAAAATGCACTGTGATCATCAACCTAAGGTCAACAAAAAATTAAATTTAATATTCGGAATTCTAAAAGACATTTGTACTTACAATTTCGACTCTTCGCAAGGTTACAAAACGTTGATAGCTTGTTATACGCTCACCGAATGAAACATAATTAAAATCAATGGAACATAAAAATAAAATATACATTATTGGTGCTGGAGTAAGTGGACTTATTGCTGCTTATGAGTTGGAACAAGCGGGCTACCACCCAATCATCATTGAGCAAACCGATGAAGTAGGCGGAAGAGTGAAGACCATTCATGAAAAGGGATATGCATTGGACCTTGGTTTTCAGGTATTGCTGAGTGCTTATCCATTGGCCAAAAAATACCTTGATATGGATCAGCTTCAGTTGTGCAAACTGGAGTCAGGGGCATTGATTTATGCGAACAACAAGTCCTATTTAATTGGCGACCCTTTAAGGAATTGGAAGATACTTATCCCTACATTAGTGTCAGATATCGGTTCCATAGCCGATAAGTTGAAAATATTAAAACTGAACATCCAATTAAAGTTTAAATCCCTCGAAAAAATCTTTGCATCTCCTGAAAAAACAACGCAGGAATACTTAGTTGAATTTGGGTTCTCCTCCAAAATTATTGAACGGTTTTTCAAGCCTTTTTTCACAGGCATATTCCTAGAGCCCGACCTAAGAACCTCCAGCAGAATGTTTGAATTTGTTTACAAAATGTTTGGCGAAGGATATGCTACCATACCTAAACTAGGCATTGGAGAAATAAGCAAACAATTGAAAAGTAAATTGCATCATACGGAGTTCATATTCAACTGTGCCGTAGAAGAAATTACGAATGATCATATTTTACTTTGTTCCGGTGAAAAGATATCACACGAGGGAGTGATCATTGCTAGTAGCCCCGCTTCTTTACTACCGAGCCATAAAAACCCAACAATCGCATGGAAAAATTGCATGTGTTTGTATTTTGAAGTGAACCAAACAAATATTCCGGCTAACAGCATTGCATTGATTGCTGACCCGGGAAATTATACCAATAATCTTTACGCTTATACAGATGCGGCTACAGGAAAAACCATTCTATCCGCCACAACCGTGCAGCATAAAGAGAAGTCAATCGAAAAAATTATTGAGAAAGTTATTATTGAAGTTCAACAATACACAGGGGCTTCCTTGGTAACTTATATCCACCACTATAACATCAATTTTGCATTACCAGATATTAAAGATCTTAAAATGACGGCGCAACCTAGCAAAAGTCAGGCAATGGAAAATGTATTTGTAGCAGGAGATTATCTTTTTAATGGTTCATTAAATGCGGCAATGGAATCAGGACGTTTAGCATCGCAAGGATTGGTTCAAAAAAAGCAGGCTGATGCTAGTAGCTAAGAAAAATATTACGCAATAAAATACTATTCACCATTTCTCGCCGATGTGGCATACAATTTAACAACTCCCATCCATTGCCAAAGCATACCGTGGCGGCGGGGTTTTCACAATGACATACCTTGAGTTAAAAACAGGTGTCCGTGAAACCCCGACGAATAAAGGACTTCCCCTTATAATTAAGCAATTCAACAAATCTTCTTAATACTTATTAGGAAAAATGTAGGCATTATTATACGTCGAGGTTTCGCAACAGCTTTCTTCATGATTAGTGATCATTCTTTCGAAAACGCCGACGGAACGAAATATTTCTTGACCTCCATTCATGCTAAAAAGTACAATGCTTCTTTCAAAGAACTTCTTTTACTTGTAGTATTCAGCATTAATTTTTTAGAAATTTTACTACTTAGTACAATAAATTATGAATAATACAGTTATAGTATATGTTTAAATCAATCAAGTAATACATTATACATTAATTAATAAGGAAGTAATAGTTAAAAATATAAATTTTTTAATACCATTATCATGAAACAAAATTTTTTTACACTTATTATTGGTTTTTTATGCTTGGTTTGCTGTACAAATATTTTTGCTCAAAAAGCAGTTACAAGTATTAATGCAACAAGTATCAATTTGAATGTGCAAGACACTATATCAGACAGGCTTGGTGCTGGTGTGCAAAGTAGTATACACGGATTGTCAGACCGTTGGGATAGTACAGGCTCCAACTTTAAGTTAGTTTTTAATGCGGGCAATTCCGATAGCCTTTTTATTACCGACGCCAGCATAACGGGGAGTACTGGAAATAGATTACAAATACCCACAATCGCTAAAGTAAGAAGGGCGAGTAATAGCGCTGTTCAAAATAATGGAAATCATTTTTCATTTTGGGCCGCATCAAATTCCGCACCTTTGCCTACAGAAAATGCAGGAATATTTTCAATTAATGCCCCAGATTTAGCCACAATGGAAGCAGGATTGGTTTCCAATAATATCAATACAGGATTCGATAATGTTTTTCAAAATACAAGTGCGAATGTGCACTATGGAAATGTAGAAAGAATAGATTACATATTTCCCAATGGATTTACGACCAATGATAATGTATCGCTTTCAAAAATCGGATTTATTATTTATGATTATGGAGCTGGTAATCCGTTTAACATTGCTGGTATAAGTAATTTAGACTTACTGAACAATCCAAGTGATTATTCGCTTCCTTTGGTATCTGTAGCAGGATCGGATTTTGGAAATGACCTTTTACCTACTGAACAAAGCTTTGTAATTTTTCAAAAAGATCCATTATTTTATGGAAGCGAAACCAGGCCTTCTGCTAGGAGAAATGCCAATATAAAGGGCGTTTTTATTAGTCTAGCCGAACTTGGTTTTACTACAGGGCAAAAAGTATATGGTTTTTCTTTATTTGCAAACGATGTACCCGCTAATAGTACTGTAGCAGCGTTACTAGATTACAATAGTTTTCCTACAAACACGAATTCCAACAATATGTTGGACCTGGTAAATAGTGTTGGCTTATATTCATTCAACCAAACCGTTCTTTCATCTCCTGTTTTACTAAGAGCTTCAGTGCAAAATTTATCTGTTGTATTACAATGGAACAATGAATCAATTGTAAATGCAAAGAAGGCTATTTTACAGAGAGCTGGGAATAACATGATTTATCATGATTTAAAAGAAATCAGTTCAAATCAAAGCAGTTTTACCGATATAAGCCTTAGAACAGACATTTCTTACTATCGATTAAAGGTTTTTGAAAGAAACGGGGATATTAAATATTCCAATATTCAATATGTAAATTCAGACAAAAAGAAAGCACAAATATTTCCTACTGTAACCAATAATATGCTTTATGTAAATGCTCAAAATTTAAACATAAATAAGCCTATTGCAATTTCCATTTACAATCTAGATGGAAAGTTGGTACAAACGTATAAACCAAAAGCAAGTAGTTTTATCAACTTAAATGTAAGCAATTTACAAAAAGGTATGTTTGTAATAGTTGTAGCCCAGGATAATGAAACAATTATTAGCGAAAGATTTCAAAAGAATTAGATAATAAATTCAAATGTAGGATTATCAAAAAATAGGGGCAAAAAAAAAAGGCTGTCAATGAAGACAGCCTTTTTTGCATTAGAATGTTATTATCCGATAACAGTTACATTAACTGCATTCATTCCTTTTTTGCCATTTTGCAATTCAAATTCTACTTTGTCGCCTTCTTTAATCTCATTGATTAAACCACTTACGTGTACGAAAGTTTCTTTGTCAGAATCATCGTGCTTAATAAATCCGAATCCTTTTTCAGAATTGAAAAACTTTACGGTTCCTTGATTTTTGTCCATTTTTTGTATTTGTATTGTATTAATAAAGTGCAAATGTAGGGTATTTTAATTAATGCTATGATTTATTTTTAGAATTTGTTATTTGATAGGGTATTACACTGTATTTAAAAAAAGTATGCTATTCTTAAAGCAATTAAGCAGTAAAAAAAAAATGATGAAAAACCTACCTATTTAAAAAAAATGGCATAAGATTATTATTGGCATTTTTATTTTTCACATCAAATGTTTTTTATAATTCTTTCGTTAACAGCCTTGTACACTACTTCTGTAAGTGAAGCAACCTGTAGTTTTTCATAAATATGTTTCACATGAGTTCTAACAGTCTCATAGCTAATAAAAAGTTTGTCAGAAATCATTTTATAGGCAAGCCCATTTACAATACAAGCAAGTACATCTTTTTCTCTTGGGGTTAGATTATAATCTGGAGCAGATTGCGGAACAACATAATGCTGTAAATGCTGCATTTTGGTCAATACCATACGTGCAATTGAAGGCGACATAGGAGACCCTCCAAATTGTATTTCTTTTATAGCGTCAATAAGTTTTACATTTAAAAAATTCTTAAGAATATAACCCGAAGCACCTGCACATATGGAATCAAAAACCCTTTCATCATCTTCAAATACAGTTTGCATTAAGATTAGTAAATTGGGTAATTCTTTTTTTAATATTCTTACTGCTTCAATACCCGTCATTTCAGGCATCTCAATATCCATCAGTACTACATCGGGATTGCATTGTTTTACATCTTCTACACAATCCAATACATGCGCATAAGAGCCTACCACCTCAAAATCCTTTTCGGTTTTAAGTAATAGACTGATGCTATCTCGGATATTACTGTTATCATCAAATATGGCTATTCGTAGCGGCATGGGTTCAAAAAATAAACTGCTTAAAATTACTAATAACATTCAACATTTAGTCTGCTATAAGATAAAAAGAAAAATAACTGTTGCTCAAGCCGATAGATACATTCGTCGCTGAAAATAAATTGACAAATCTAAAAGTAGGGCAAATTACCGAGCCTGCACTTATATACCTATCTACTGAAAATGAAATTCCCCTTGAATCTGGAAAACCTGCATTATAAAGAGGTTCATCACATACCGAAAAAAAAAGATTATCGTCTGTTAGATTTAAAATAAATCTTGAATAAGTACTTGTATTTGAACCATTTTTAACAGGGTCAAGTATATCTACAAAAATCATTCCCTGAAAACGGTATAACCCTGTCCTATTAATTGTGATTGTATTGTTTGTAAAGTTAAAAGTAGCTGAACTTGTGTTGTAATCAGTAGTACTCAAATTAATCGTATCCTCAAATGGGGCAGAAGTCATATTAATGGGTAATATTTTTATCCAAGCCCTTTCGTTAGGCGGATAAGAAGAGGCTGCCCACTCCGGACTGTTGCCCGTGCCATTTGAAACAAGCACCTGTCCTGCAATTCCAGCATCATTATTTACTTTCAGGTTGCCCATAATATTTATATCGCTACCCACATTCAATGTATCCTGCACTTTCACTCCTCCGGCTACATCCAATCTTGCAGCAGGGTTAGCATTATTAATACCCACCTTGCCATCGCCCTTCAAGATAATACCCGAAGCAAATGTGGTTCTAAAATCCAATGAGCCATTTGCTGAAAATAAATCTATATTACTTACAATAGAAAAACTATTACCTTGGTTTTGTTTTGCAAATAATAATTTGCTACCTGTGCCAGCAGCACTATCAAATAAAGTAAGTGTGGGTGAGCTGCTGGTATTTTTATGGTTTATTTGAAGTTTGGCTGTGGGTGTGCTGGTACCAATACCAATGTTGTTTTGGGCATGTATGGCTGTAACAATTAAAACAAAAAATAAAAATTGAGTTAGTTTTTTCATGTAAATAAATTAAAAGTAAATAATTAGTCGTCCTTTTCCTGCCTCAGTTACAAAAACAGTTCCACTAGTTTGACGGCTTACTGCTCCGCCGCCTCCAGGGGTTTTACCTATACTGCCAGGTACTATATCTAGTTTGGTTATTGAATTTGCATTTATATCTTCAACTTCTCTTTTGTAAGAGCCCTTTCCGCCCTTGCCTCCAAACGGAGCATCGCCACCTGCAGCTTCGTGATAATAGAAGTAGTTTCCGTCTGAAAAAACAAGGTTTTTATAAAATCCATTTTCAAGAGTTGAAATACCTCCTTCATCGCCTT
Organism: Ferruginibacter sp.; assembly: GCA_031380515.1. Classification (GTDB taxonomy): domain Bacteria; phylum Bacteroidota; class Bacteroidia; order Chitinophagales; family Chitinophagaceae; genus Ferruginibacter. Next base: position 11,712 of record JANNGD010000091.1, read on the forward strand.
CAAAAAAAATAGTATTAGCAAGAATACCTGTTGCTCTTATATTTCTACCACCTGCTGTACTGTCTGCATTAAGTACTACCAATTTATCATTTAACCCAACTATTGGAGATAACTGAATTGATAAAGAATCTTTATCATTAAAATTATTGGGGCTTTGGCCTGAAGGTACATGTATACGAAAGGCTTGGCCTGCTGTTACATTTACAATTGTTTTAAAGTAAGCTCCACTTCCACCTCCCCTATAATTTTCAAAAGTGCCATATTGATTAAGTCCAGCAGTACCACCACCACTCCAGCCCTCAAAAATTATTTTTGTAATATTAGCAGGTACTTGCCAGGTGGATACGCCTAAGAATGCTTCGAACACCACAAAATTTTGAAAGCCTGTGGGCACTGGAGCTATATCCTGCCATGATGGGCTACTGCTTGTGCCATTGGAAACTAACACCTGATTGGGAGTACCTGCATTGCCATTTATTTTTAAAATACCCTCTACATTTAAGTGGCTACCAACATTTAATGTATCCTGAATTTTTACGCCACCACTTACATCTAATTTGGCTAATGGGTTAGTATTGCCTATGCCTACTTTTCCATCGGCTTTTAATAATATGCCACTTGCAAAACTGGTTCTAAAATCTAAAAAACTATAGGCTGCTAGTAAATCGATTGTGCTTACAATTGAAAAATTAGTGCCTTGGCTTTGTTTGGTAAATAATAATTTGCTACCTGTGCCAGCAGCACTATCAAATAAGGTAAGCGCTGGCGAACTGCCTGTGTTTTTGTGGTTTATTTGTAGCTTGGCTGTAGGGGTAATAGTACCTATGCCTATATTTTGACCAAACGAGCTCATAAAAATTACAACACAACAAAATGTTGAAATTATTTGTTTCATAAAAATATTTTAAAGTGCTAAAATAGCGGCAATTAAAAATGTAAACAATCACCAATAGTGGGGATAAGCGCTTTGTTAATTGATAATTCAATTAGGTTGACTTATGGTGTTTTTTAGACAAAAGCAGCAGATTCAAACACAACTGCTAAATTTGTTACCTATTCAAACTGTTTCATTGAGAAAATTACACCTTTTGTTATGGATTATATTTGCTAGTGTATTATCGGTAAATGCACAATCTGCCCTTTCATTCAATAATCAGGAAGACAGTTTAATAAGCTTGCTAAACAATTCGAGTAACGATACCAGCAAGGTTCGCCTACTCTATCAGCTTAGCCTTTTGCTCAATAGGGATAACATGCCCGAAAACCTGTTACAATACGCTTCGGAGGCATTTGTTATTTCGCAAAAAGATAAATACCAATGGGGCATTGGTGTGGCCACTTATGTTTCCAGCTATTATCATTACATAAAAAGGGAATATGCAAATGCTTTAGATTACAACTTAAGATCTACAACAGCGTTTAAAATAGCTGACGATAAAGAAAACATTGGGAAATGCTTGTATCTTAAAGCCAATATACTTTTCGATACAGGGGATTATATTGGATCGATAAAAAATTGTAATAATGCATTGCAAATTTGGGAGACAATTGGTTTTAAAAAATTGAAGGGCCCTTGTTGCAATGATCTTGCACTATCGTATGCTCGCATGGGTAATTATAGCAATGGGGTAGAATTTGCTTACAAAGCATTTAAGGCTTCGGAAGAAATTTTGGATAAAAAGGAAATGGCACAATCACTTCATTTAATGGGGGCCATGTACTATGAGTTCAAAAACTATGAAAATGCCATGAAGAACTTTTTGGCTGCCTCTTATATTTACAATGAGCTTGATAATAAATTTGGATTCGCTAGAAATAATAATATGATTGGTGAAATTTTATTGGAGCAGGGGAATTATTACCAGGCACAGATTAAGTTTGATGAATCATTAGCAATATATAACCAGCCCAATGCTCCTGCATGGGGCCAACCTTGGGGACTCTCTAATATTGGAAGTGTTTTTGAAAAGCGGGGAGATTCTGCTATAGAAAATGAACATATTGCCATTGCCAATATTCATTACAACAATGCATTGAATAATTATTTGCTTTCACTTAAAAAATTTGAAAAAATTAATGATCCAGCAGGTGTGGCAGAGCAAACAATTTACATTGGCAAAACTTATTTCAAGTTAGGTAAGTTTTCTGATGCTAAACGGTATTTGGAAAAAGGATTGGGTATGGCTAGTAAAGTTGGCGAGAAAAAAAACCTTGCTTCTTGCTACCTATACCTTTCAAAAACGGACAGTGCTGAGGGGAATACGGCAAAAGCTTATGAACATCATAAGTTGTATGTTTTATACAAGGACAGCATTTTTAACATGGAAAGTTCACAAAATCTTTCCATGTATAAAAACCAACTAGAAATTGAAAAGAAGGATCATGAAATTACAATACTAGCTTCAGAAAATAAACTACAAACTGTTTTAACTGAACAAGAATCACAAAGAAGAAATTTTGCTTACGTAGTTTTGGGTTTAACGCTTATATCGGTTGCTTATGCTTTTTTTAGATATAAGAAGCAAAATAAAATAAAATCTGAAAAAGAAATATTAAAAGAAAGATTGGCCATTAGCCAAGATTTACATGATAATATTGGCTCCACACTTAGTAGTATATCTGTATATAGTGAGGTAGCAAAAATTCATGGAGATAGAAACGAGCAAAAAGATATGAGCAATTTGCTTGAAAAAATAAGTAAGGCATCGGGAGAAATGGTAGATGAAATGAATGATATTGTATGGGCACTCAATCCTCGAAATGATAGTATAGCAAAAATTATTGAGCGAATGGAGTCTTTTGCAAAACCTTTGGCAATGGCAAAAAATATTCATTTCAATTTAAAATATGAACAGTCTTTACTTACACTTGCCATTGATATGAACAAACGAAAAAATTTCTATTTAATTTTTAAAGAAGCAATAAACAATGCTATAAAATATTCAAGTGCTTCGGAGCTATATGCATCTATCTTGGAATCCAATAATTGTTTAACATTAAGTGTAATAGATAATGGTGTTGGTTTTAACCTTTTTACAGAAGCAAAAGATAAACCTTCTTCATTGTCGGGTAATGGATTGAAAAATATGCAAAAGAGGGCAGATGAATTGAAAGGTGAATTGCAAATAATTAGTAAAATAGGGGAGGGCACAAAAGTTATTCTGAATTTTACAGTTTCTTAAAATAATTTCTCTTTTATTCAAGTTTCTACATATCCCCACATTTGGTGATATTATTTTTCTGGCTAATAAAATAGTTTTGCCTGTATAACTACAATTAAACTTGCCATGAAAAATTTCCTATTAATTACGCTTTTGTTTATTTCCTTATGCCCGTTATGGGCACAAAATATTGGTATAGGAACTGCTTCCCCAAGCAATAAAGCAATATTGGATATTCAATCAAACTCAAAAGGTTTGTTGGTACCAAGAATGAGTTCTGTAGAACGCAATTCAATTTTCCCTTCCATTTCAGATTCTGGTTTATTAGTGTTTCAAACCAATACTCCTACTGGTTATTATTTTTGGACTGGTAGTGGGTGGCAATATTTTTCTAATATTTTGGATGGTGCAAATGTTGGCGAAACACTTTTTTGGAATGGCACCAATTGGAATCCAACCAATCATATTTTTGATAACAATGGCTCAATAGGTATTGGTACAACTACGCCTACCTCTAGTCTGCATATTAATAGCCCTTCTGCATTTGTTAGAAGAATTCACATAACCAATAGTACCAGCGGTACAAGCTTGTTAGATGGCCTTACAATTGCATTAGGCGGAACACCAGCTGATGCTGTAATCATGCAAAATGAAGCACAGCCTTTAATTTTTGGTACCTCAGGGAACGAGAGAGTGCGTATAGATGCAGCAGGAAATGTGGGTATTAATAATTTTGTGCCTGCAGCAAAACTGGATGTGAGTGGTACAATAAAATTGGGTAACAATGGTACAGTTATAAATGCGTTTATTAAAAATACACAAAATGTAGATTTGCCATCGATTGCGGCTGGCACTAGTTTTTTGCAAATTTTTGCTGTCACCAATGTAACATTGGGAGCTGCAGTTCATATTTCTCCTGATCAGGCGCTTTCCAATGGACTTGTAATTTGTTATGCAAGGGTTTCTTCTGCGAATAATATAGAAGTAAAATTTTTGAATAATTCTGCTGCTGCTATTGATCCTACTGCAATGAATTGGCATATTGGAATTGTACAATAAATACGAGTTTAATATTTATTGGTTTTTCAAAATGAAATATTGGCTGTTTCGTATTTCTTTTTAAAAACAAAACAGCCAATGTTTTTTATTGATTTTTAGGCTCAGTTTTATTTAATGGGGACTAAAGTTATCTTTGGTTAAAATTTAAATCGATTGGATACAACATTACTAGCCCATTTTTTACCCAAAGGCTTACTAGAGCATTTTACCATTACTTCTATAAATGATTTAGAAGATAC
>JANNGD010000119.1:0-9960 GCA_031380515.1 Ferruginibacter sp.
AGCGAATCTGTAAATAAAAGTTTTCATGCATGGATACAAGCACGCAAGGAAAATAATTTTAGCATTTTTGAAAAACCCTTACAAGCTATCGTTGATTTAAAAAAACAAGAAGCAGATTTGTTAGGTTATGATAATCATCCCTACGATGCATTGATGAACGACTATGACAAAGGGTTGACAACAGTTATAGTAGATAAATTATTTGCAGACCTACGACCACAATTGTCTGATTTATTAAACAAGATAGCTTTACAACCGCAAGTAGATGATTCAATCCTACATCAACATTTTGACAAAGCCAGCCAATGGGATGCAGGTATAGAAATATTGAAAAGAATGCATTTTAATTTTGATGCAGGAAGGCAAGATATAAGTGAGCATCCATTTACCACCAACTTTAGTAGTACAGACGTGAGGGTAACTACTAGGGTAGATGAAAATGATTTTGGTAATATGTTGTGGAGTTGCATACACGAGGGTGGCCATGCATTGTACGAACAGGGCTTACCCGAGTACGAGTATGGAATGCCACTTGGAGAGTATTGTAGCCTTAGCATACATGAAAGCCAGAGCCGCTTGTGGGAAAATTGTATTGGGCGAGGAATTTCTTTTTGGAATTACAATTATTCTTTTTTGCAAGAAAAATTCCCCCAACAATTCAAAAAGGTGAGCCTAAACAGTTTCTATAACGCTATTAATAAAGTGCAACCATCACTAATACGTACAGAGGCAGATGAACTTACCTATCATTTTCATGTAATGATACGATATGAAATAGAAAAATTATTAATTGAGGGCATGATTGTTGCCAAGGATATACCTAGATACTGGAACGAAAAATACCAACAATACTTGGGTGTAACAGTACCAGATGATTTACGGGGATGCTTGCAAGATGTACATTGGAGCCATGGTAGTTTTGGATACTTTGCAACATACAGTATTGGCAGTTTGTATGCAGCACAATTTTACGATAGTATAAAAAAGCAACATTTGGAGCTTGAAAGAGATATTTCAACTGGAAAAACAGAGGTGATATTTGAATGGCTGCAGAAAAACATTTATGGGTTTGGCAGATATTATAACTCAGAAATGCTATGCAAAAATGCTACTGGGCAGTCATTGAATAGTAACTTTTTTATTGATTATGCAAAAGAAAAATTTGTTAATATATATAAATTTCAATATTTTGTATAGGTATTGTAGGGTTTCATCGAAATTTGAGGAGTTTAATTGAAAAATAGATATTTTCATAATTATTCATTTGTTAAATAGGTACAACTATTTTATTTTGGCAAACTGAGTATTTATATTAATATTCCTGCACAATTTAAAGTGTAAATTTTCGTTTTACTTTTGCTACATTCACTTGCGGCTTATCCATCCGTATAATAAAACAAAAACCTATGAGCGCAAAATCGCTCTTCAAATTATTGTGTTTATTCACTTTTCTTTTAATGAGTTTTTCATTAAAGGCTCAGCTTGTTGCAGATTTTAATGCAACGCCTTTATCAGGTTGTGCTCCCTTTCAAGTTGTTTTTCAAGATGCAAGTACTGGAGGAGCTATTTCATGGGAATGGTATTTAGGCAATAGCCCTACACCAAATACGCAACAAAACCCACAAACTTTTTATGTAAATGCTGGTTCTTATACTGTTACACTTATTGTAAGGGATGCTGCGGGCAATAGTGCTACCAAAACAAAAACGAATTATATAACAACGTTTGCTAAGCCAACAGTTAGTTTTACAGCTACCCCACTTACTGGCTGTTTTAATTTGCCTGTTCAATTTACCGAGTCTAGCAATCCTGGTTCGGGTACAATTACCAGTTGGTCTTGGGATTTTGGTGATGGTACTGCACCTAGTAATGCCCAAAATCCCACGCATATTTACACTACTGCAAGTACCTTTAATGTAACATTAACTGTTACAAATTCCAATGGATGTTCAAACTCGCTTACTAAAACAGGGTATATTGTTGTTGGTAATAGACCAACAGCGCTTTTTACAAGTTCTGTTCCATCTGGTTGTACAGCACCGGAAACGATTACATTTCAAAACCAATCTACAGGTCTACCATTAACGTATCAATGGGATTTTGGAGATATTGGTCCAGGTTTTAACCCTACTTCAAATCAATTAAACCCACAACATACTTATTCCGCAGGTTCGTACACCGCTACATTGGTTGTAACAAATAGCTTTGGCTGCACAGATACTGTAAGGCACCCTATTTTAATTGGATCTGTACAAGCAAACTTTAATGCCCCTACAACTGCGTGTGTAGGAACTGAAGTAAATTTTATTAATACGTCTTTGCCTACTCCATCGAGTGTTTTATGGGATTTTGGTGATGGACCAGGCGCTGGATCTACTTCTACCGCTTTAAATCCGGTGAAAATATATAATACGCCTGGGGTTTATACAGTAACATTAACTGGTTTTTTTAATGGATGTCAGGATATAGAAATTAGGCAAATTACCATTTTTCCGAAGCAAACGACTTCGTTTACTGGTTCACCATTGTCAGCATGTAAGCCACCTTTACAGGTAAATTTTACAAACACATCTGTGGGTGCAGTAAGTTTTGAATGGCATTTTGGAGATGGAGGCACTTCAACATTACCAAATCCATCTCATACCTATTTAACATCGGGCATTTTTACCGATACGCTTATTACTACCAATATTAATGGTTGCTTAGATACATTGATAAAGATAGACTATGTAAAAATTCAAGCCCCAAGCGCAACAATAATTGGCCTGCCTAGGTTAGGCTGTGCGCCGCTATCTCATACTTTTTTTGCATCTGTAAATAGTGTAGTGCCAGTTGTTGGATACGAATGGTTTTCCAACAATGTATTGTTTTCTACTGCGGCAAATCCTACAGAAATATTTGCAGCAGGTGTCTACGATATTAAATTGGTTATTACAACTGCTGGAGGGTGTACCGATACAACCATTGTAACGGGTGGTATTGGAGCAGGTATAAAGCCTACAGCAAATTTTTCTGCAACACCTACAAGCGTGTGTGCATTCTTACCAGTTCAATTCAGTGATTTAAGTGTACCAGTATCTCCTACTACGATAGATTATTGGTTTTGGCAATTTGGTGATGGAAATACAAGTAATCTTCAAAACCCTTCGCATATTTATGAAGACACGGGATATTTTACCATAACACTTATTGTAGGCAACAATGGTTGTAGAGATACCCTTACACTCGTTGATTATATATACGTAAAGCCACCTATAGCTAGGTTTAATACGATTGCCAATTGTAACAATAATTTTAATAGAAGTTTTGTAGATAATTCAATAGGAGCAGATACATGGGCTTGGGATTTTGGAGATCCCGCTTCTGGTTCAAACAATACGTCCAACATTCCTAGTCCATCGCATGTTTTTTCTGCGCCCGGAACCTATATAGTAAGCCTTACTGTTACCAATATTTCTACAGGTTGTACATATACAAAAACAAGCTCTGTAATTATCTCAAATGAATTTGCAAATTTTACGGCGTCATCATTGGAATTTTGTAAAAATAATGGTACTACATTTACAGCCTTGTCTGCAAATGTTACGCCGCAGATAGTAAGTTATGATTGGGATTTTGGGGATATGTCGCCCGCAGGTACTGGGGCAACGGTAACACATAACTATTCACAAGTAGGATCATACACTGTAACGCTTATCATTACGGATGTAAATGGGTGTAAGGATACTTTAATAAGGCCTTCTTATATTAAAGTGTATGGTCCGATAGCAAATTTTAGTACTTTTCCTTCCGGTACTTGTTTGCAAACAAATATTTTATTTAACGATTTAACGATTACAGATGGTATTCATCCGATAAATACTTGGGCTTGGACTTTTGGCGACAATGGACCCAATCCACAAATTTTTACAGCTCCACCGTTTCTTCATGCATACGCAAATGCTGGAGTTTACACCATAAAATTAGTTGTAAAAGATACTTATGGATGTTTAGATAGTTTAACGAAAGTGGATGAAATAACTGTTTCATCACCCATTGCAAATTTTTCATCAAACGATACAGCATCTTGCCCTGGTAAAATAATTGCCTTTACAAATCAATCAACTGGGCCTGGGCTTACGTACAGTTGGGATTTTGGAGATCCGCTTTCTGGTGCCAATAATACTTCTACACAAGCTACACCCACCCATATTTATAACCAAGATGGTAATTATACAGTTACCCTTACAATTACTGATCAGTATAATTGCACGAGCATAATAGTAAAGTCTCAATACATAAAAATTGCTTCACCTGTGGCCGATTTTACGGTTAATAATATTTTTGGTACTTGTCCTCCAATAAATGCAAATTTTATGAACACCTCACAAAATGGTATTTCATATTTATGGACATTTGGTGACGGACCCGCAACGGCCAATAGCTTTAATGCTTTTCATACCTACAATGCAGTAGGCAATTTTACAGCAACACTTACAGTTACTAGTTCGGGAGGTTGTACAGCTATAAAAACGCAACCAGTAATTGTGCAAGGGCCGTCTGGAGGTTTTACTTATGGTCCTCTTACGGGTTGTAGTCCCCTTACTGTAAATTTTCAGACGAATATTATTTCCGCATTTACAGTAGATTTTGATTATAACGATGGAATAATAAGTAATAACACTACACATAATTATTCTTTAAATGTTATCAACAATATTATTGTGGGAGATTATGTTCCTGTTATGATTTTAAAGGACGCTGCTGGTTGTGTTGTAACAGTGCAGGGTTTAGATACCGTAAAAGTAAAAGGAGTTATTCCAGATTTTACACAGGATACGTTGCTAAGATGTGGAAGCGGTGATGTAGCTTTTACCAGCTCCTATTTGAGCAACGATTTGCCACTGGTATCCTATTTGTGGGACTTTGGAGATGGAAGCCCAACTTCTTCTTTGCCATCGCCTCTTCATAATTATGCCACTACAGGATTATATACTCCCCAACTTACTTTGACGAGTCAACAAGGATGTGTAGCAACTAAAATTGCACCTGTGGCTACAAGGGTTGTAAAAGTACCCGACATTAGTTTTGTACAACCAAGCAATAGATGTGCGCCAGCTACTGTAACTTTTAATGCAGTAAATCTGGTAAATCCAGATACCTCTGCCATAACATGGAATTGGACTTTTACCAATGGTAGTAGTGTTATTAATGCAATAGGAGCGAATCCAGCACCAATAAATTTTACTACAGCGGGCAATTATGCAGATACTGTTTTTGCAATAAATAGCAGTGGCTGTAGAGATACTGCTACTGGTTCAATAGAGATTTACCCAAAGCCAATAGTGGATGCTGGATTAGATATTTTTATTTGTAAAGGAACAGGACAGCCTTTAAATGCAAGTGGAGCTGATACCTATGTTTGGAGCCCTCCGATTGGTTTAAGTTGTGTAAATTGTCCATCACCAACCGCAATGCCAGATTCTATAAAACAATATAATGTTATAGGAACTTCCACTTTGGGTTGTACAAATACAGATAGTGTAATAGTTTCGGTAAAATATCCATTTGACTTAATTGCAAGTTTAGGTGATACTTTGTGTGTGGGAGAATCGGCAAGGCTAAGTGCATCAAATGCTGCCACCTATGAATGGAGTCCTAGCAACGGCCTAAATACAACAACAGGGGGTTTTGTAGTAGCAGCGCCTACAACCAGCACTACTTATATGGTTATAGGTACAGATGATAAAAGTTGTTTCAAAGACACTGCTTTTTTTCCAGTAAAAGTATACCCAATACCTACTGTGAATGCGGGCGTGGATAAAACAATCAATGTAGGAAAAACAATTACCCTTACGCCAACTGTATCAGCAGATGTAACCAACGTAGTATGGACACCAAGCACTTGGGTAGTGGCCAGTAGTACGCCGTCCATTACAGTAAAACCAAATTTGCAAACAGAGTATAAAGTTACGGTGAAGAATCCAGGAGGTTGTACGGCATCGGACTTGGTAAATGTATTTGTGCTATGCGATGGATCAAACTTCTACATACCAAACACATTTTCTCCAAATGGAGATGGCGCAAACGATAAGTTCTTCCCTAGAGGAACAGGTTTGTTTACCATAAAACAAACAAGGATATTTGATAGATGGGGTCAAGAAGTGTTTGCCAGGTATAACTATAAAGCCAATGATGAAGCAGCAGGATGGGATGGTACGTTTAAAGGGCAAAAATTGGCCGTAGATGTATATGTTTATTTATTTGAGATACAATGCGAAAATAATGCAACGTTGATTTACAAAGGCAATATCGCATTAATCAATTAGTATTATCATTTGTTGTTAAAAAAAAATAAAGTAAAACAAATCAGCGGTTTCAACGTTATAGTATTGAATTTGAAAAAACAAAGGGATTAATAATAATTTTAATGAAATCAATTTTACGCACATACTTAACATTTTTCGCATTACTTTTTTGTGCGTCTATGGCAAAGGGCCAGGATATACATTTTTCTCAAATATTTGAAACGCCTCTTTTACGTAATCCTGCTTTAGCGGGTCTTTTCTCTGGCGACATTAGGGTACAAACTGTGTTCAGGTCACAATGGAATAGTATTACCAATGCGTATCGTACCGGATCTGCCAATGCGGAATATAAAATTGGCATTGGGCAGTCAAGCGATTTTATTACCGTGGGTGGACAAGTTTTATATGACAAAGCGGGTACGGTGGACCTTACTTCTACACATATATTGCCAGCGCTTAATTACCATAAATCTTTGAATGGAGAAAAAAGTACGTACCTCTCATTTGCCATGATGGGTGGCTGGGTGCAACGCAGAATTGATAGAAGTAAAATTACTACCAATAGCCAATTTAACGGTAGCAGTTACGATCCAAATTTATCGACTGGCGAAACATTTTCTAAATCTTCCTACTCCTATTTTGATGCAACGGTAGGTATGAGTTTTAGCACACAATTGGGCGAAAACATAGACAACAATATGTATGTTGGTTTGGCTTACCATCATTTTAATAAATCCAAAAAATTGTCTTTTTATAGCAGAAACGATATTGAAATGACTCCGAAATGGGTTGCTTCTGGAGGCATTAGAATGAGCACTACAGATTATGGGTATATAACTTTTGAGGGAGATTATACCAAGCAAGGTGTGAGTACAGAAATAATAGGAGGGCTAATGTATTCAATGAAATTAGATGATCCAGAGAATCCAAAATATCTTTTACATGGAGGTGCTTACATGCGCTGGAACGATGCAATTATTCCAGTAGTGAAAGTAGAAACAAAACCACTCGCTTTTGCATTAAGTTATGATGTAAATATATCTGGATTAAAAAGAGTAAGTACCGGAAGGGGAGGATTTGAAATATCTATTACCTATCAAAAATTCTTAGATAAGTTCAATAGCAGTATCAACGCTACAAAGTGCCCTAAATTTTAAATATTTTTTGTTTTATGGATGTTAGGATAAAAGCCTTGTATTTATTGCAGGGCTTTTTAATGAATGTTACTTTTATTTATTTTAATAATTGTAAGAAAGCTTGATTGTTGTCTTTCTATAAAAGAAGTTTTAATAGGTGTCAGACAGCTACGTTGAGACAACTCCATTGTAGCCTTTAATATTTTTATCAATGATAATACAAGTGGTTTGAGCAATTAAAATTTGCTTTATGTAGTTTTCTACATTCCAAAGGAAAAGCGTGTAATCATGCTTTTGTATCTTTGTGTCATGATAAACAAATTATCGGGTTGGAATGATACAATCGTTGCCTTAGCTACTTCTCCTGGTATTGGAGCCATAGCGGTTATTAGAATTTCGGGTAGCGATACATTTAAAATTATAGACGCATTATTTCCTTCAAAAAAAATAAGCGAACAACCAACCCATACCTTGCATGTGGGGTTATTAAAAGATAAAGGAGCCCCAATAGATGAAGTAGTGCTTGCTATTTTTAAAGGTCCCAAAAGTTTTACAGGAGAAGATACGATAGAAATAAGTTGCCATGGTAGCACGTATATTCAACAACAAATAATTGAAGCATGTGTAAGCAATGGCGCACGCCTTGCACGAGCAGGGGAGTTTACCCAAAGAGCTTTTTTAAATGGAAAGATGGATCTTACACAAGCCGAAGCGGTGGCAGATATTATTGCAGCCAATACGGAAGCATCTCAAAAAGCGGCACTGCACAATATACGTGGAGGCTTTTCGCACGAGCTTGCGCATATGCGTGAGCAACTCATCAGCTTTTCTGCACTCATAGAATTAGAGTTGGACTTTGCAACAGAAGATGTAGAATTTGCCGATAGGGAGAAGTTTTACAATCTTATCAGTGAGCTGTCTGTTTCTGTAAATAGGTTAATAAGTTCTTTTGCATTAGGCAATGTAATAAAGAATGGGGTAAGCGTAGCCATCATTGGCAAACCAAATGCAGGTAAATCTACTTTGCTTAATATTTTATTGAACGAAGAAAGAGCTATTGTAAGTGACATAGCTGGCACTACCAGAGATACCATTGAAGAAATAATAAACATACAAGGTATTTTATTTAGATTAATAGATACCGCAGGCATTCGTGAAAACTCGGGAGATGTAATTGAAAACTTTGGTATAGAAAAAAGTCTTGGGAAAATGCGAAGTGCAGATATTGTATTGTATATTTTTGATGTGAACACAGAAAGTAACAATGATTTACAAGCACAAATAAATACTTTTGAAAAAGAAAAAATAAAATACTTACTCGTAGGAAACAAGGCTGACAAAGTGGTGGAAGAAAATAAATTCACCCAAAAAGATATCCAATATATTTCTGCTAAAAACAATGAAGGTATTGATGAGCTAAAACAAACGCTGTTTACTGCCACCGTGCACGCAACTACCAATGCCGAAAATAATATTGTAACCAATGCCCGCCACTTAGAATCGCTTAAAAATATTTCATCATCGCTCACTGCAATAAAACAAGGATTGGATGCCAATATTCCTGGCGATTTATTATCGTCTGATATACGTGCTGCATTATACCACTTAGGAGAAATAACTGGTGAGGTTACGAATGAAGACAAGTTGGATTTTATATTTTCGAAGTTTTGCATCGGAAAGTAATCAGTGCAAAGCATCAAAAGACTAAACGCCTAGATATTCAATAAAAGCTCTGTAAATACTGCTTTTTAAATGTCATTCCGCCTTTGTTTATTTCGCTTTGGTAGCCGTTTGTTTTGTATTTATTTGTACCTTTATTGTACCTCAAATGGGTGAGGTACAAAATTCAGGGATTATGCCTTGAATTTTTGCACCTATTGCACTTAAATACATTAGTTACTTTTTACAGCATCGAAATGAGTTCAAAGATTACCGTCCAAAGTATTTGTCAATATTGCAGCGCCGAATTTAACGCCCAACAACAGTAACCCGCTTTAGTTCTCACAGGTGTGCAAACGCAGCCTATAAGAAAAGATCAAAGCCGGGAAGCTGGAACTAAGCGATAAAGAAACTTACTTGCACAAAACCCTGCGTATTGAGCAAATTAAGGCAAAGGAGGTTTTGACCGTCACTGAAGTTGCCACCCTGTTAAACTGTTCGGTCCGTACGGTTTATTATTACATTGATAACTGCAGCATAAAAGCTGTAAACTTGGGGCAAAGGATTACCATGATTAAGCGGTCTGATATTGATTTGTTGTTTCAAAAACCTCAAAATTCAGAATCTTTACAGGAAAGTACTTTAAGAAGCTTAGTTATTAAACATGATATTCCAAAATTTAGACACGGTATAGACATATATATGCCGAAAATATTATTGAAAAATTATTAAGTCAAATCTAATTTTTAGGTATATGGCGAAAGAAAAGCAAGTTGCTATACTTCTTCAAGGTCCTGAGATTTGGAATAAATGGAGAAGAGAAAATATAAATATCAAAATTAAACTCGTCGAAGCTGATCTCGGAGGGGCTAATCTTA
>JANNGD010000172.1:0-5983 GCA_031380515.1 Ferruginibacter sp.
TATTTTTACATTGTTTTTTGTAGCAGCCATATTTATAAACAAATCATCATCACCACCTGGTATATTGTTATGCGCACTAAAACCTTTGTGCCTATAAAAAATGGCTTTTTTATAAGATAAATTTCTACCTACTCCCATATATGTGCTTCCTGCAAGTGCATAACTCATATATTGCAATGCACTGTGAAAAGTTTCCCAACGTATAAGTTTATTGAGCAAGCCTGCTTTTTTATGATAAGGCCCATAACCCAATACAATTTCTGTTTCATCATCATACACTTCTTGCATACTATTTATCCAGTGCTCACTTGCTGGCACACAGTCTGCATCTGTTAGTAAAACAATCTCATGTTTGGCAGTTTTTATTCCTATACTCAACGGAAATTTTTTCCCCGGAATCATTTTTGCTTCTTGTGTTAATTCTACAACATGCAATTGCTTAAATTCTTTCTTTATTTCCTCCAATAAATATTTTGTTTCGTCATAAGAGTTATCATCAACTACAATTACTTCGTGTGTGCTTTTGTAATCTTGTACCAAAACGCCAGGCAAATTTTTTGCAAGATTTGCTGCTTCATCTCTGGCACAAATGATAACACTTACTGCATTTGTTCTAGAGCTTGTTTTTGTTTTGGGCTTGTAAAATGCAATCCTTATAAAAAAGAAAGAAAAATAGAATAGCCTAATTAATACCAGTATACAGAAAAAAATAAAAATAGCCAATGGCCAGTGTGCAAGTAGTTTAGGAAAAATCATGATTGCAAAAATATTATATAAAACCTAAATTGTTCAATTGTTTTATTGCTTAATTGTGCTATTCTTGCATTTTACAAGCGTAAATTACAGCATTAGACATTATTATGGCGGCATTAGAATTTATTTTAGAGAAAACAGATAGCAACACAAAAGCAAGAGCAGGAACGATTAACACCGACCATGGCACCATACAAACACCTATTTTTATGCCAGTAGGTACAGTGGGCACAGTAAAAGCGGTTACACAACAACAACTTAAAGAAGAAGTAAAAGCGCAAATAATTCTGGGAAATACCTATCATTTGTATTTACGACCAGGTTTAGAAACCTTAGAAGCTGCAGGAGGTTTACATAAATTTAATGGCTGGGATAAACCAATATTAACCGATAGTGGAGGCTACCAGGTTTTTTCGCTGGCCAATAGTAGAAAGATATCCGAACAAGGGGTGGTTTTTAAGTCGCATATAGATGGTAGTAAACATTTATTTACGCCAGAAAATGTAATGGATACACAGCGCATTATTGGGGGCGATATTGTGATGGCATTTGACGAATGCCCACCATTTCCCAGCGATGAAAAGTATGCAAAAAATAGCATGGAGCTTACACATCGTTGGCTCGATAGGTGTATAAAGCATTTCAACGAAACACCAGATAAATACGGCTACACACAAAATCTTTTTCCAATAGTACAAGGAAGTACCTATAAAAATTTAAGAACAGCATCTGCACAATTTATTGCTTCTAAAAATGCCGTGGGCAATGCCATTGGCGGTCTTTCCGTAGGCGAGCCCACCGAGACGATGTATGAGTTTACAGAACTGTGTTGCGATATTTTACCAAGCAATAAACCACGCTACCTCATGGGAGTAGGTACGCCTTGGAACATACTCGAAAATATTGCGCTAGGGGTAGATATGTTTGATTGTGTAATGCCTACTCGCAACGGACGCAATGCCATGTTGTTTACATCCAAAGGTATCATCAACATAGACAACAAAAAGTGGGAAAAAGATTTTTCTGTAATTGATGATGGTATTGATTGCCCTACCAGTAGTTTTTACAGCAAGGCATATTTGCGCCATCTTTTTAAAGGCAAAGAATACTTAGGGCTTACCATTGCAAGTGTGCATAATTTGGCTTTTTATTTATGGCTTGTAACGCAAGCAAGAGAGCAGATATTGGCTGGTACATTTGCTAGTTGGAAAAATGAAATGGTAGTGCGGTTGCAAACCAGGTTATAAGCAAAGAGTATAGTTTTCAATAGAAATACTAAAATTGATAATTATCCATTTCTTTTTATTTGAACTTCCTGCCCAAAGAGGAGCATGAGCTGAAAACCTTTACTCAGCATTGGTTACGGGCTATACGCTACAATGCCTTTTTGATCCCGCATAGGCGGAATCAAAAAGGCATTTTCGCTTCTATCCCTGCTATGCTCAGCAGCATAGCTTTATTAGACTTTTATTATGAAAAAGATTATGCAACTTTGAATAAATAAATGACCAATGGGAAATAAAAAATTCATCAATAATTATCCATTTGTTCAACATGTAAAAGAAGGTTTTAGTGAAAAACTAATGTTAGAAAAAGCTAAAACCTTTTATAACTCAATGAATGAGCGAAGGAGCTGTAGAGATTTTAGCTGCAAAAAAATTTCAATAGAAGTAATAGAAAATATTATTCTTACCGCCTCTACCGCACCCAGTGGAGCGCATAAGCAACCATGGACATTTTGTGTGGTGAGCAACCCTCAAATAAAAAAACAAATATGCACCGAAGCAGAAAAAGAAGAATTTGAAAGTTACAATAGTCGCATGCCCGAAGAATGGAAAAAAGATTTATTGCCATTGCAAACAGATTGGAAAAAAGAATTTTTAGAAATAGCCCCTTACCTCATTATTGTATTTAAAAAAAGTTATGATGTAGATGCAACGGGAAATAAAACCAATGTGTATTATGCCAACGAGAGTTGCGGCATTGCATGTGGGTTCTTGCTCGCAGCTATTCACAATGCTGGTTTGGTAGCACTTACACATACGCCATCGCCTATGAATTTTTTGACCAAAGTGCTAAATCGCCCAGCAAACGAGAAGCCATTTTTATTAATTCCTGTTGGTTATGCCGCAGATGATTGCTGGGTACCAGATATCGAAAGGAGAGGGTTGAATGAGGTTGCAGCGTTTTACTTATAAAATTTCATTAAATTGTTAATTTATCTATTTCTAGTAATTTAATTAGTACGATTATGTAATTTCCTTTTTTATATCATCTAGCATAAAAACATATTTATGAGAAAGATATTTTATACCAGCATTGTATTTTTTTTAATGGGAAACCTCTTTGCCCAAAACACACAGCCAGCCTGTAATCCTTATCCAAAGACCATTTCGGTAATTGGTAGTGCAGAAATGGATGTAATACCCGATGAAATATACGTACAAGTAGATTTACGAGAGTATAAAAAGAAGGGGGAAGACAAAGTAGAATTAGATAAAATAAAGGATGATTTTATTGCTAGTTGCAAAGCGGTGGGTATTGCAGATAGCAATATTGCTGTAGCTTCTTATGACGGTTACAATATGTCGTCTATTTGGCGTAGAAGAAAAAAAGACCCCGATTTGATGGGCTCTATCATTTATCAAATAAAATTTAATAGTACCAAGTTGATAGATGCTTTGGTAGATAAATTAGATGACCAGGCAACGAGTAATTTTGGTATTGTAAGAACTTCGCATAGCAAAATTAGGGAGTATAGAAAGCAACTTAAAATAATGGCAGTAAAAGCAGCAAAAGAAAAGGCTACTTATTTAACTGAATCTATTAATGAGCAACTTGGCCAGGCAATTACCATTGATGAGCCTGAAGAGTCTTCAGCCACCGATGTAGCAAATAGTAGGTTTAAATTATCTAATACTTTTCAGCAAAACGGCAAGAAAGATGGATATTATGGTGTAGGTCAAGAATATGGTGGCGATTTGAATTATAAAAAGATAAAAATTAAATACGATGTTAAAGTACTGTTTGCTTTAAAATAATTAGCCTTTTTTACATCTTATTCATCTATTAAAAAAACTATTATCTTTATTGCACAAAAAGTATTACTATGAAACGATTTCTCTCTTTTTTACTGGCTTCAACATTGGTTACCAATCTTTCTTTTGCCCAAACAAATACAATGCAGCAAAATGCTTCGCAAGCAAAAGATGCACCTGTAGATGTAAGTATAGAAGATTTTAAAAAGAACATCTTGCCGCACGAAATAGTAGTTTTTCGTAGCCAGCTTACTCAAAAAGAATACCAAGGCATGAGCCAAGATAATGGTAAGTTTTCGCTTAGGCTGCCGGCAGGAGATAAGTATGAAATTTTTATATTGGGCTTTAAAGACTCTACCAGCTATAATTTTTTGGATATACCGGCACTTGCCCCAAATGCAAGTTACAAAAAACCATTTGTAGTAGATATCCAGTTTCAGCCGGCAAAAACGTTTGTATTGGATGATGTAAATTTTGAAACAGGAAAAGCGGAACTTAAACCAGAATCTTTTCCTGTATTGGATGAATTGGTTGCGCTGCTTACCAGAAAAGATGATGAACGGATAGAAATTGGAGGTCATACAGATAATGTGGGTAAGCCAGCAAAGAATATACTTCTTTCTATGGAAAGGGCAAAATCTGTAATGGCTTATATTATTTCTAAAGGGATAGATGCCAACAGACTTACTGCAAAAGGATATGGAATGTCTGTACCAGTAGAATCTAATAAAACAGCCGCAGGAAGGGCTATCAATAGAAGAACAGAGGTGAAGATATTGGATTAAAATAATACTGATAATATTATACTATACGCTGAGCTGAATAAAATATGCAATGATTGGTTTTACTGAAAGCACATTTTTATACTGCGTGCAGATTAATAATAATAAAAATAATGCATTACCCTGTGGCCATTATTGAATTCGCCTGCAGCGTATTCGGAAAAGAATTCGGCTGTAGCGTATTCCGAAAAGAATTCGCCACAGGCGAATTCCTACGAGCGTTATATAAACTTGATGGGCCGTTTGACATGCAAACATATGGACAATTGAATAGTGAAGGCGTAGTTTAACTGTAAGGCACAATGAACAAGCATAATATTTTAAAAATACTATCTTAACGATTTTTTTACAGGTAGGAGAAAACTACCAACGTAACGAAAAGAGCTCACGGATAAATTGGGTAGCTGTAGGAATTCGCCTGTGGCGAATTCTAGGGCAATTTTCCGTAGGAAAATGCTATAAAAATTTTCTGAAAGAGAATGCTATAAGCTGCACCGCATAAAAATGTGCCAAGATTGGTTTGAATAAATGCACATTTTTATTCAGCCTACAGTATACATGCCAGTAAAATATTTGCTGGTTTTTTTTTTGATATTAAGACTCACAAAAAAAGGTATAAACTATAAATCTGCTCAAAGCTTTACCCTATTAGATAATTGTTGCCCGCAGGACTCCTTTGGAGAAAAATGAGGTTTAGTTGAATGGCTGCTGCGGACCTGCCGGCAGGCAGGGGGAGCGATGTGTATGTGTATGGGCGTGCTTCAAGCGGCATACGCCTGCACACATACACGGCACAGTCCCGCCATAATGCGGGAAGACAGGATAAATGTTGCCACCTGCTTTTGGTTGAAAGCCCATAAGCTGTATTGGTACTTTTTTATTATTGGCATTACATATATTCTCCTTTGCTACCTTTGCATATGCGCATTTTTCTTGTAGGGTTTATGGGTTCTGGTAAATCTTTCTTGGGTAAGTTATGGGCAGCAGATAATAATTTTACTTTTTATGATTTAGATAAGCTTATTGAAGAGGAAGAAAGAATGACCATCGATAATATTTTTTCAACAAAAGGAGAAGATTATTTTAGAGAAAGGGAAGCAGCTGTTTTAAGAAATACAGAGCGCTTTGAAAATGCTATTATTGCTTGTGGAGGTGGCACGCCTTGTTTTTTTGACAATATGCAATGGATGAATAAAAATGGTACAACCATTTTTTTGAATCAATCTAGCAACAATATTTTACATCATCTTGTAAATGAAAAAGCACACCGCCCATTAATTGCATCTCACAATACAGCAGCATTAAAACTTTATATTGATAAAAAATTAGAAGAGCGGTTTCCATTTTACAATCAATCCAATATAACTTTAAATGCCGATCAGCTAAATAGAAATGGGTTTAAAACGATTG
>JANNGD010000177.1:0-5347 GCA_031380515.1 Ferruginibacter sp.
AAAGATGCAGACATTAAAGCAAAAATTGAAACTGCATTGAAAGCAGATCCAATGATGGCCAACACCACAGTAGACGTTAAAGACGGTGTAGCTACAATAGGCGGTGAATGCAAAGATGAAGCCTGCAAAGCAATGTGCGAAAAAGCAGTTGCTGGCATTAAAGGAGTAAAATCTGTTGTAAACTCTTGTACTATTGCTCCTCCTCCGGTTGAAGCCCCAGCTTCCGTTACTACAGTTTTAGATGCTGCCACTATGCAAAAAGTAAAAGATGGCCTAAAAGACATGAAAGGAATTACGCTTGATTTTGCTGGCGACAAAGCGGTACTTTCTGGTAGTGTTACAGCAAAAGAAAGAATGACGATCATGCAAATGTTGCAAGCAGCAAATGTTAAATCTGATGTGAGCAAATTAATGGATAAGAAATAAATTACAAATAAAAATTTAAACTAAAATACAATGGCTTTACAAGATAAATATGCTGCGTTATTACAAGCAGCAAAAGACCACGGCGTGGCTAACCTTTCTGTAGCAGAACAAGAAGGCGTATTGCACGTAGCTGGCACTGCAGCAAGCACTGCAGATTATGATGCACTTTGGGCGCTCTATGCTCAAATAGATCCAAACATGGCTAGTGGAGATTTAATGATGAACTTGGACATTAAAGCTGATGCTGGTGCACAACTTAAGGTAACTACAGATGCTACCAACCTTAATATTAGAAGTACACCTAGCACAGAAGGTGAAATTGTAGGAAAAGCTGCACACGATGAAGTTGTTACACTTGTAGAAAAAACCGATGATAGCTGGTGGAAAATAAGAACAGCTGATGGTGAAGAAGGATATGCATATGCACAATACCTTTCTCCAATGTAATTTTTTAATAAATTAGTTTAAAATGCTGTTTCATTTGCTTGAAGCAGCATTTTTTTTATACGAGTTAAAAAATAAATTCACCCATTAAACTTTCATAATTTTATTCTATCAATAGGATTAATATTATTTTTAACACATGAGATTATTTATCCAATTCAGTTTACTGATGAGCTTCTTGCTAAGCTACCAATTGCTACAAGCCCAATACAATTTTAATGAGGCCGATAAATGGCTAAAAGAAAATACGCCATCGTTGGGTGGCAGGGCTACTTTAATGATTTACAAAGATGGAAAAATTGTTTATTCTCATTCGGAAAATGAACTTACACGTAAACAAAAAATCATTGGGAAATTTATCGCAAAAAGAACGGGTAAAGATAAAGACGAAGTATTGCAAGACTTTTCTGAAAACAATAAAATAGCCATAGCCAGTTGTAGCAAATGGCTTAGTGCCGCATTGGTAATGACTTTTGTAGATGAAAACCTATTGAATATAGAGGATACAATTGGCAAATTCCTTCCAATTTTTACTGCATCGGGTAAGGGAAATATAACAATTACCCAATGTTTAAGCCATACAACAGGCATTAATTCGGGCGAACTAAAAGAAAGCATCCAAAGCTTTAAAAATATAACGAATATGGATGATGCCATGGAGTTAATTGCAGCTTACCCAATGGATAGCGAACCAGGTGAATCGTTTAGATACAGCAATGTAGGATTGCAAATAGCGGCTGCGGTTATCGAAAAAATTAGTGGAAAAGATTTTAAGACATTGTTTGAGGAACGGATAGCTACCCCATGCGGAATGAAAAATACTGATTTTGGTGACAAACCGCTTCCGTTGCCTGCAGGTGGCGCTAGGAGCACTGCTACAGACTATCTTCATTTTTTACAAATGATATTGGAAGGAGGCGTTTATAATGGGAAATTGCTGTTGAAAACAGAAACGATAGCACTCATGCAAAGAAACCACGCAGCAGATAAAAAAATAATGGGTAGTCCGGCAGAAGCTAAAAATTGGGGATATGGTTTTGGTGAATGGACAATGGAGGACGCTACAGCAACTAAAAGCTCGAATGCGGTTACAAGCCCAGGGCTTTTTGGTACTTTTCCATGGATTGATAATAAAAATGGTTATGCGGCTATACTATTTACTTACAATATAAAAAGTGAGGGACGCCATGAAAAATATACAGCTATAAAAAACATCGTTGATAAAGCATTGAAAAATAAATAATTGTTGGTGACTAATTAAGGTTACATTCGCCGCCAACTTAAACAAGACAATGAGGTTTTTATTTTTTGCTGTTTTCATCTTCATAGGCCAACTATGTGCTGCCCAACAAACTAAGTTATTGAAAGGTATGTATCTACAATGGGGTTATAATAAAGAATGGTATACCAGAAGTAATATTCGCTTTAAATTGAGCAATGGAGATGATTTTACATTTGTAATGGCCAAAGCTCACGATAAACCAGATTTGGATGCCGTATATAAAAACCCTGTAGAGATTTCTATTCCTCAATACAATTATAGGATTGGGTTTTATTTAAACGATGATAAAACTAAAGCGATAGAGTTAAATTTTGATCATATAAAATATGTGGTAACAGACTGGCAAAAAGTACGGGTAAAAGGGCGTATAAGTGGAAAACAAGTAGATGGCGATAGCATATTGGATCCCAATAATTTTGTACATTTAGAACATACAGATGGAGGCAATTTGTTACATGTAAATTACGTACAACAAAAAACCTTGTACATGAATGCTGCCAAATCTAGGCCACTTGTAAATTTAATTTGGAAATTGGGCGCTGGTATTAATATTCCCAGAACAGATTTTACTTACCGTGGAGATAGATACAACAATGATTTTCATATAGCAGGTTACAATGTAAGTGCAGAAGCTGGAGCAAGGTTATATTTATCAAAGCGATTTTTTTTAGAAGGAACTGGCAAAACTGGTTATGTAAGGTATATAAACGCTTTGGCAAACACTACTTTGCTAAAGGGTGATCGTGTAACGCATGCATTTGGTTATTTTGAATTTATTGGCTTATTTGGTTACGATATCAAATTTTAATTCCTTTAATATTGAGCGCTGGTTCACATACCACAATTGTAAAAGAAACAGCTTCCATGCTTGGTTTCGATTTTTGTGGCATAGCAAATGCTGGTTTTTTAAATGAGGATGCTCGCAGGCTTGAAACCTGGCTGCATAAAGGTATGCATGGCTCCATGGAATACATGCAAAATCACTTTGATTTACGTACAGATCCTACAAAACTTGTACCTGGAGCAAAATCTGTTATTACCTTGCTTATCAATTATTACCCTTCACAAATTCAAAACCCCGATTCACCTAAAGTATCAAAGTATGCTTATGGCAAAGATTATCATGAAATAATTAGGGAAAAATTGAATCAGTTTTTCCTAATCCTAAAAGAAAAAATTGGAGATATACACGGCAGAGGATTTGTAGACAGCGCACCTGTGCTAGAGCGTGCTTGGGCACAAAAAAGTGGCTTGGGTTGGATTGGAAAAAATGGAAACCTCATTAACAAAAAGCAAGGTTCTTTCTTTTTTATAGCATCATTAATAACAGACTTACAATTATTACCCGATGATGTGGGCATGAAAGATTATTGTGGCACTTGTACAAAATGTATTGATGAATGCCCTACAGAAGCTATTTTACCCAATAAAGTGGTGGATGGCAGTAAATGCATCTCTTACTTTACCATAGAACTTAAAGATGCGCTGATACCCGAAAAAATGAAGGGTAAGTTTGATAACTGGCTTTTTGGTTGTGATGTATGCCAAGATGTATGCCCTTGGAATAGCTTTGCCAAACCAACTATAGATAATAAATTTGACCCGATTGCCGAAATATTGGAATTCACCACAGCTGATTGGAAAGAAATGACGGAAGAAAAATTTAAAATTGTTTTTAGTAAATCTCCTTTGAAACGTAGCAAATTTGATGGCATAAAAAGGAATTTGAAATTTATTCAAGTAAATTAAAAATGTCCACTTCAATTTTAGTGTGATTCTAGATATTTCTTTAAAGATTCTAATGCTACTTCATACCCTGCGCCTGACATTTTTTCTATAAAAATCCCACTAAATTTTTCCCAAGGGTACCATTTTAGTTTTGTAATGGATTGCCATTGCAATTGCATGTTACCTTGTTCCAACACCGGCATAACAGAGAAAATATTTATTACATCATTTTCACCGGCTCTTTGCAACAAAATTTCAACTACTGGATAGTTTATTTTTGCAATCACCAATTTATTTTCTTTTCCGGTAGTGGTCCAACTTGCAAAAGAATTTATCTTATCGGTAAATTCGCTGTAAGTAATACCAATACTATCATTCATAAAAACAGGATGCCAATGTTTCCAATTTTTTAGATCACTAATTTCTTTAAATAATTTTACAGAATCGGCTTGTACGGTGGTGGCTTTTGCTATAACAACTTTACTTGGTATAAGCAAAGAAATAAGTGTCATCATAACAAACAAACCCACAAAAACAAACAAAGCCCCTTTCAACATTTTCATATTACTCCCATTTAAAAACTTTAATAGCTGCTACATAAACAATAATTGCCCAAAAAAACAATATCATAATTAAAGGTAATTGTATCTCATAGCTAAATAATTTTACTACTTTCATAACTTCCCAAAAATGCTTCCCTTCAAAAGCTACGCTTCTCATTATTGTATTAAAGTGAGTTAATGGAAGAAAATTTGAGATAAGCTGCAACCATTTTGGAAAAACTTCAACAGGGAAAAAAGTACCTGCTAAAATAAATTGTGGCATTATGATCAAATTTGCAAAAGCAGGTATCGTGGAATCATTTTTTGCCAATCCACTTATTATGAATCCAAATCCCATAAAAATGACCAAACCAATAAAGCTAATTAATAGCATTTCGAAAAAAGTTTCGAACCCATTTACCAACGTAAAATCAAATAAGAAATGACCAACACTTATTATAATTATTGCAGTAAGCATTTGAAATATAATTCGGCTCAAAGCTTCTCCTAAAATAATGTAAGTTCTAGTAATAGGCGTTGCAAAAAATCTTTTCAACACCATCAAATTTCTTAAATTAAAAAATGTAAATGCCATACCAAAAACTCCTGAACCCAAAAGGGAGAATCCAATTTGCCCAGGTAAAATAAAATCAATTCTCTTATATTCACGAATTATGGTTATATCTTTTTTATAGTTAAAATCAAAATTCGCTATTCTTGGTCTACCCTTGTATAACTTATCACTAACTTCATTTATTTTATTGTCGATAAGTGATTTCAATAAAGGCCATTTATCGCTGCTAGAATTTGTACTTTTTAATTCAATATTATATGGGATTTCTTGTCCAACGTTTTTAGTAATGTTTATTATACCAGCAATAGTTCCTTTTCTTTGCGACTCTTCTAAATTTGCCACCGATTTGTA
>JANNGD010000192.1:0-2699 GCA_031380515.1 Ferruginibacter sp.
GCAGAGGGCTAGGCTGCATATCCGCGCTAGTGTTCAAGCGATAGGTTGCTTACATACCTGCGCCAGGCTGAGTTAGAAAACAAAGCTATCCAAAAATTAGTTGTTACGAACCCATATACAAGAGGTCTAAAAAATTTAATGTTTGCATTTAATGCAATTCGAAATGAAGAGAAAATCAATTATTTTGAAAAAGCTTTAAGTAATCTATCTCACATAAAATATTATTATCTTGAAGCATTGTATTATTACTGTCTTTACCTGAAGGAAACGAATTACATATATTACAGGATTAAAATTAAAGAAGGTTCAGAATTGAGCAAAAAATTTTATTATCAATATTTAGACTTTTTATTTGAAAACATTGAAAATAAAACCTATTTAACATATAATTTTAGTTATTCATATTATCAATTGGATTCTCTAGAAAATTTCGTGAAAAAACATAATGAAAATTGGGAAAGGGAGTTTAAAGAAAATAAGTTTGATAATTAATGCCTTTTCCTTTAGCATCATTTGTAAATAGCCAATGATTAAATTCTTGATTATGTGCATGGGTAATGTCTACAGGTTTCCCATTCTTTGCCTCGGTTGGTCACTCTCAATCTGGCGCAGACATATAATTTTCATATTTGTTAAAAACTTACGAGTATTTTCCTTCAAAAATAAAAAACTATCCTTGGCGCAGAAATGAGGCCCAGCCTTGTGCTAGCTTTCTGTGCCGATAAAATAATCCCAAGCCTCTATTGATCTTCGATATTGCCTTTGTTAGTTTAGGTACATTTCAAATACTGCAAACAAAATTAATATTTAACCTTGCTCCCATTCTGGCGCAGACTTATAATTTTCATATTTGCTAAAAACTTACAAGTGTTTTCCTTCAAATATAAAAAAGTACCCTTGCCGCAGAAATGAGCCCCATCATTTGTGCCAACTTTCTGTGCCACTATAAAATAATTCCCTTCCCTCAATTCCCAATCGCTCAATTCTTCACCACCGCTTGTTACAACATTAACCCGTTTTGAAGTTTTTTTCTTCTATCAGATTTAGATAATCTTTGGTTTCAAAATTTTCTACAGCAGTTTGTTTTTCTTGTAGGTTTAACAATAAGGCGCCATTGTTTAATAAATCCCAATGTAGTCTATCACATATTTCTGTAAATAATTTCCAATAAAAAATATTTGACTTGGATTCTTTCAATTGATGAAATATGGATGTCTTGTTGTAATTGATGGCTTCTATATCGGAGTAAAATGGGATGTAATTTTTTAAAATATTATTGAAATCGTAGTCTTTAGAGTTGATGTAATTTCGATGCAGTGTTTTTTTTGCTTCTACCATATTAAAAAAACTAAGTACTTTATTTTTTGTTTTAATATTCGTATTAAGATCTTGCATAAATAACCCAGTGCAATAAACCGAAAGAGGGGTAGGGGTATTTGGTATTAAAATAAGATTGGCGGCATTAAAAATATTATCGTGTAATAAAAACCTGCCTGGCGAGCAGTCTATAATACACACATCATAATCATCATTTACTTCTTTTAAAGTATTGTCAATTAAATCGTGGTTTATAAAATCAAGTGTTGTAATGCGTGATGCCTTATTGAGAAATTGATCTGAAAATCTCGAATCATTGCTTATAACATCTATTTGATAATTATCTGTAGATTGAATAACATCATAAATGGTTATATACCTATCAAATAGTTTGGCATGTGTATTGTCATTTTTATTTTCTAAATCAAAAAAATAACTGCTGCCTCCCTGTGGATCTAGATCCCATAGCAATACAGATAGCCCCTGTTTGGCCAACAAGCAAGCTAGATTTACAGTAGTAGTGGTTTTGCCAACTCCGCCTTTAATGTTATATAAAGCGATTTTTTTCAGAAAATAAATTTAACAAATAATAAATTGGTTTCAAATTATGTTAATATTAATTTTTTAAAATGATAATTACTCCCTTTCTATCCGCAGCGTTAAGCGAAGCGTCTTTACGGATTTATATTAGGGAGCGACTTTGCCTCGGTAAACCTTGGCCAGCATTTGCTGAGTGACCTTTCTCTTAAAATATTAGATAACTAGTCTCTATATTCCTTCAATCACTAACGTAGAAGAAGTCCCAAATATTGTTCGCTTGGGTTGATGCCAACCTAGTACATATTAACCGAAGCTTGTAATTTTTGATGGGGATTAAAGGTTTTTTAAATATTGGAATTAAAAACTGTGGTTTATGCGAACGATTCGTTGGGACACAAACTGATGCTGCGGCATTAATTAACATGCCACAAAATGAATATATTTGTTGTCTATCTTTTAAAATAAAAAACATCAAAAAAATAATTATAATAATTACAGTTTTCTTTATTCTTAGCTCATGCAAAAAAGATAAACCTTATGAGCCATTTGTAATTCCATGTACATTAACAGAGGACAGTAGTCTTGCTAAAATATTTATTAAGGGCACTTGGGAATGGATTGAAGAAAAACGCATTGTACAGGGACAAGATGGATTTTCTTACATGACACCAAAAACTGAAGGGTATTCTTTAAAAATGATAATAGGAGATAGTACATTGCGTTATTTTAACAACAACGAATTTAAAGATTATAAATACAAGATTCAGTTGTTAGGAGAAATTTCAGGCACTACTTTTCCTGAAGATAGCTTGCCAGTATTTGTAAAGTATAGACTATCTGAT
>JANNGD010000209.1:0-18458 GCA_031380515.1 Ferruginibacter sp.
ATAATCCTTTTGCACAATATCCAATTGTAACACTTACCAACGATGCCAATTTTTATGTAGAGGTAAAAGACGCCATTGGTTGTGTAGGGTACGACACGGTATTTGTAAAAGTGTACAATGGTCCTACGTATTATGTGCCCAATACATTTACGCCCAATGGCGATAGACTAAACGATATTTTTAGAGCTATACCGGTAGGAATGGCCAACACAACTTATTTTAGGGTGTTCAACAGGTTTGGTGAATTGATGTTTGAAACAAATCAATATTTGAAAGGGTGGGATGGAACATTTAAAGGCAAACCACAGCCCAATGGGACGTATGTTTGGGTGGTGGAAGGAACGGATAAATATAATAAGAAAGTTGTAATGAAAGGAACGGTGAATGTGATACGATAACCTCAAAATTTTTAAATAATTAGAGACTATACGGTGTCTGAAAGGTAACGAATATTCTAACAATTTGAAAAGTACAGGTAGCTGTCTGATACATTTAGCAAAGATCCCAATTAGATTTTCAATAATCGAAGATGCGTATGGATGTGTCAGACACCCATAAACAATTTGATTATGCAAGATTATTTATTCAGGTGTCAGACACCGGGGACATTTCAATACTTTGCAGATGAAGTATCAGATAATGTAAGCATATACTTTCATCAATATAGCTGATGAGATTAGCTCCAAAAAACTATAAATAATTAGAGACTATACTGTGTCTGACAGCTTATTTATAGACCAACAATTTCAAAAGTATCTTTAGCTGCCTGACACATTTAACAGAGGCCTCCATTTAATTTTCAATAATCGAAGTTGCGTAAGTAGTAATATATTTTAATAAATCAGATAAATTAATTTCAATTTTTTTCAAATTTTTATTTTAGATATTGGTATCTAATAATAATATTAGGATAAGCCTCTTTCTTTTTTAATGCGTTCCCAAGCTTTTGCATTTATTTCTCTTGATAACTCATTAATAATTCGCTGAGGCACTTTTTTTACAGGAGTAGATTTTTCTTTTTCTACAGCAAGAGCATATTCTTTTATGCGCTTAATACGAGCCGCCCCAATACTTTTAGGAACCTTAATGGTTACATAATCTTTATCTACTGTTTGAGTTGCCATAATATTTTATTTATTCAAATATACAAAATAGTTAGAATTCTTTAAAGTAGATAATGCCATTTTCAATTGTTAAAACATGCTGTACCCCGCACTTCAAAGCAAAATTATTCTTCTGGTGCCCCACAGGAAAATCGAAGCAAACGGGGTAATTGTATTCAATAATTTTTTCTAAAACTATTTCCTCAATCGTTTTTCCAAACTCATCTCCTACATCATCGATTTTTAATTTAAAACCGCCAACGATCAGCCCAGCAAGGTTTGCAAGTTTGCCACTTCTTTTTAAGTTATAAAACATCCTATCTATGCTATATAATTTTTCGCTAGTATCTTCTACAAAAAGAATTTTATTTTTTGTGTTGATATCACTTTGAGATGCAGATAAGCTTTCCAGTGTTTTTAAATTACCACCTACCAAAATTCCTTTTGCTTTGCCTGGTTTGTTGTGTATGTTTAAAGGAATAGTGTAAATCATTTTTTCGCCCATTAAGCATTTTCTTATGCTATCCAATGTTTCTAATTGTATGGGTTCTGCTAGGGCAGGGGCCACAAAACTGTTGCACATTTTTGAATGCAACGTAGCGATGCCAAAATTTTTATTGATATGGCTATGCAAAACAGTTACATCGCTAAAGCCAATAATCCATTTTGGTTTTTTTATAAATTTTTTAAAATTGAGTTTATCAATAATCCTTACTAACCCATAACCACCTCTTGCAATCAGGATGGCTTTTAAAGTATCATCGTCGAGCATTTGTTGTAAATCTGCAGTGCGCTCTTCATCCGTACCACCAAATGTGAATGATTTTTTGCCGATTGTATTGCCAATTTGCACTATAAATCCCCAGGATTTTATCATATTGATGGCATCGTTACAATCTACAAGTGTAATAAAGCCAGCTGCACTGGTGATGCCAATAGTATCCCCTTTTTGTAGGTATGGTGGAATTTTGGAAGCGGTTTCATCTATTGCATTTTCGGAATGCATACCAATAGAATTAATGGAAACAGAAAGCGGAATTAACGTAGATAAGAAATGTTTACGATTCATATGTCTAAAATACAATTATTTGTTAAAGCGTTTTGGTTTTTAGTGTAAATAAAAAATAAAATTAAAATTTACCCAACCCTTTTTTCCTTAACGATAGTTATAGATACAAAGGGATAAAATTATCAAAACTATTTTTTTTTGGATAATAATATACAAATACTGATAAAAGGCTGTTTAAAGCACAACTTGCAAAGTCAAGAGCAATTATACAAATTGTGCTATGCAGAAATGATAAAGATTTGTTACCGTTATGCCAATGATGCAGATACTGCGGGTTTAATTTTCAACGATGCTATGCTGAAGGTTTTTAAAAATTTAGAAAAGTATGAGGAGAAAGGGAAATTATTGGTATGGGTAAAAGCAATAGTTGTAAATACTTGTTTTGATTATTGTAAACGGCAAACAACTTTCAGTGCTTCAAATAGTATAAGTGTGGAAGATCATGTGAGCATTGAACCGGAAGTTTTTAAAAATGTGTCTTCAAAGGAAATTCAAGTACTAATAAGAAAATTACCAATAGCAACAGCAATCGTTTTTAACATGTATGTATACGAAGGATACACACACAAACAAATTGGCGAAATATTGAACATTAGTATTGGAACCAGTAAGTGGCATTTAAGCGAAGCAAAAAAAAATTTAAAGACCAAATTGGAAAAACTTATTGAAATTGAATTTTAAAACATGCAACAAAATAATCATCATATAGAAAATAATTTAGCTAAAATAGAGCGTGAGGCTGAAGCAGATTTAAGCCAAATTGATAATCATTGGGCCAGCATGAAAAATGTGCTTGCTTTACAAAAGCCTACAATGAAAATACCTAAAAAATGGCTTTGGGTAAGTCTCCCCATTACGATTATTATAGCATTGGTGTTATTATTTGCAAACAAGTTTTCGAGCAAATCAAATATTGCTGTCAAAGAAAATAATTGGGCTAAAGATGCAAAGAACGTTTTGCCAGATTCCACTAGCTTTCAAAAAATTACTATACCCATTAATCAATATAATTCGAGAAATGCAATTGCAACTACACAAAAAAATAAGAATAATCAAATACCGAATATTTCTTTTCCAAAAAAAATGCTCCCTGCCTTGCTGATTCCGAAAACAAGGAATACTGAAAAATTAAATATTATAAACGATGCGAATGCCATTGATCCAACAAATGCTAACATATCAGCTTTAGCAGATTCAATAATAATCAACAATGAATTGGAGCGTACACAAAAAGTAGAAATGCTACACGATTTTATTGTAAAAATTAAAAAGAGAGCAGAATTGTTTACTATAAATAATTTGAGAGATACAACGATTCGTGCTGCTGAAGGTACAGTGTTTTATATACCCATGAATTGTTTTGATACCAAAGATTCTGTAGTATTTGAAGTAAAGGAATATTATAAATATTCTGATATGGTAGCAAATGGGCTGACTACTATGGCAGATGATAAGCAATTAATTTCGGGTGGCATGTTATCACTTACTGCTACTGTAAAAGGTAAAGAAGTTGCGATGAATCCTACAAAAGAGATAAGAGTGTTTATACCTAATTTAACTGCTAAAGATTCGATGGAAATTTTTGAAGGAGAGAAAAAAGAATCGCAAGATGTTAATTTGCAAAAGAATGCCAATATAACTCAAAATAATATCAATTGGCAACTTACGAAAGTGAGAATAGATTCACCAGTTTTGAAAATGTTTATAAGGGCAATTGATTTGAAGGATGATCATGTTGAATATACGTCAACATTTAGAAATAAAACAAAAGTGGTATTTCGTAGGGCAATAAATTCTTCATTTAGCAAATCGGAGCTTTTAGTTATGTTAAGAGAAAAATATGGAGATTACTATGATAAGATTAAAGTCCATAATCAATGGAAACGTGATTTGCTTTTCCGTGTAAAAGAATTTTCATATGATTACTACTTTGATTTTACATCTTATGACTCATGGGGAGTAGGCGATACTGCTTTATTATTACCAAGTACAATAAGAATTTATAAGCTAAAACCAATTGACACTGTTTATAAGGTATGGGGATGGATAACCAAAGGGTATGTTACAACCAATCGACCTTTATTTTCTCCAAATGTTTTAAGTATGATTGGCACAAAATATAGTATTGGTGTAAGTAAATTGGGCTGGATAAATTGTGATAGATTTTATAAATATAAAGGTAAGAAATCTAATATAAATGTAGATTTAAAAGATAGTGCTCACCTATTTGTAACGTATATGGTTTTTGAAAAATTAAAGATTATAGTACAAGGTTATGAAAATGGTAAAATGGCAGTATTTCCAAATATTCCAATGGGAGAGCCTGTAAAAATTATAAGTATAGGAGTTAAAAATGGTAAAACCGTTGCAGCACTAAGAAGTATGATTACCAATAACAGTAGTGTATCTGATTTGCCTTTTGAACAAACTTCAAGTTCAGATTTTAAAGAAACTTTAAAGACTTTAGATAAGCCATTATATTAAAGATTTTTTCATTGTTTGTGTATTGCCCTCAGATTAAGTATTTTTGCAACGATGACTGAACCAAAAAGATACTTAATTACCTCCGCCCTGCCTTATGCAAATGGGCCAAAACATATTGGACACCTTGCAGGAGCTTACTTGCCTGCAGATATATATGTACGCTACTTACGTGCACAAAAGCGTGATGTAGTGTATGTGTGTGGTAGCGATGAACATGGAGCAGCTATTACCATACAGGCTATGAAAGAGAAAACGACTCCAAAAGCCATCGTTGATAAATACCACGCTATGCTAAAAAGCAATATGGCTGATTTGGGTATTTCGTTTGATATTTATCATCGTACAACAGAGCCCATTCACCATGAAACAGCGCAGGAGTTTTTTACCATGTTGAACGATAATGGCGATTTGGAAATAAAAGAAACCGAACAGTATTTTGATGAGGAAGCCAATACTTTTTTGGCAGATAGGTACATTATTGGTACTTGTCCTGTTTGTGCAAACGAAAATGCTTATGGCGACCAATGCGAAAAATGCGGTACCGATTTAAGTCCGGAACAATTGATAAACCCACGCAGTACACTGAGTGGAAATGCACCTATAAAAAAAGCCACTACACATTGGTATTTGCCATTAAACAAACACGAAGATTTTTTACGCAAATTGATTTTGGAAGATCACAAAGATGATTGGAAACCCAATGTGGTAGGGCAATGCAAGGGATGGATAGAAATGGGCTTGCAGCCAAGGGCGGTTACAAGGGATTTGGATTGGGGCATAAAAGTACCGGCCCCCCTAAATCCCCCCAAAGGGGGGACTTTGGAGCCTGAAACAGATGATGGTTCATTTAAATATAACTTAGCTGATCCTATAATTTACAGTTTGCTCAAAGAATTTGTAGCAAAGCATAGAAATAGCCCCACAGAAGCAGAGGATTTTATGTGGCAAATTTTGAAAGGTAAAAAAATTGGCGGATTTAAATTTAGACGACAACATATTATTGGAAGTTATATTGCAGATTTTGTTTGTTTATCTCAACAAATAATTATTGAAATAGATGGTTTAATTCATCAGGTTCCTGAAAACATTACAAGTGATGAAGAAAGAACTTTAGAATTGAATGGATTGGGTTTTGATGTGGTAAGATTTACAAATGATGAAGTTCTTAATGACACTGATAACGTAATAATAAAAATATCCCACGAGTTAACTCAGAAAAGTACTAAAGTTTCTGCTAATGAGGCATTAAGGAATGCTAGCATCGTGCAACAAAATAACCTTAAAGTATTAGAGTCTAAAGTCCCTCCTGTGGAGGGATTTAGGGAGGCTGGAAAAGTTTTGTATGTTTGGTTTGATGCACCGATTGGTTATATAAGTGCTACTAAGCAATGGGCTCTGGATAATAAAAAAGATTGGAGGCCATATTGGTATAATTCTGAAAACGAAAAGGGCGATACAAAACTGGTACATTTTATTGGGAAAGATAATATTGTTTTTCATGCCATCATTTTTCCAGTAATGCTAAAACTGCATGGCAATATTTTGCCCGATAATGTACCAAGCAATGAGTTTATGAACTTGGAAGGCGATAAAATGAGTACTAGCAGAGGATGGAGTATAGAAATGGATGATTATATAAATGATTTTGTAAAAGCGGAAAATGGTGGCGATCAGATGGTAGATGCGCTTCGGTATTATTTAAATGCCATTGCGCCCGAAACAAAAGACAGTGAATTTACTTGGAAGGGTTTTCAAGATGCCGTGAAAGGAGAACTCGTAGATGTGTTTGGGAATTTTGTAAACAGGGCATTCGTATTGATGCATAAATTATGTAAAGGCAAAGTTCCAAAGTTTCACAACGATATTATTGATGAAGCAGACAAGCAGTTGCTAGAAGAAATAAAAATTACAAAAGCCTTGGTAGAAAAAAATATTGAAGGGTATAAATTTAGAGATGCTCAAGCGGCTGTAATTGACCTTGCAAGAAAAGGTAATAAATACATGCAGGATAAAGAGCCATGGATTATGGCAAAACAGATAGCCCCCCTAAATCCCCCCGAAGGGGGGACTTTGCAAACCCTAAACGAAAATGCAAATGCTCAAAATATTGGAGATTCGCTAATCCCCCCTGTGGGGGGTGGGGGGGCTTCTCCACAACAACAGATTGACAATTGTATTCATATTTCACTTCAACTTGTAGCCAACCTCGCCATTTTCATTAATCCGTTTCTGCCGTATGCTGCAAAAAGAATGTGTGCCATGATGAAGACAGTTGATAAAATGCTTGATTGGGAAAATGGGGGAAGTACAAAATTATTAAGTGTGGGTTATTCATTGAGGCCACCCGAATTATTATTTAGAAAAATAGAAGATACCGAAGTGGCAGAACAAATAGAAAAATTAAAAATTAAAAGCGATAAGATTAAAATGACGACAGACAAAGGACAACAGACAACAGTAGTTGGTAAAACAGAAAATAACGCTAAAGCATCAGAGACTAAAGTCCCTCCTATGGAGGGATTTAGGGAGGCTATTGTATTCGACGATTTTGCAAAAATAGACTTAAAAGTAGGTACCATTCTGTCTGCAGCGAAAGTGGAGAAAGCAGATAAATTGTTGAAGCTAGAAGTTGATCTTGGCTTTGAAGTGAGAACGATAGTAAGCGGCATTGCGCTACATTTTGAACCTGCTGCTATTGTGGGCAAGCAAGTGGTAGTAGTTGCCAACCTTGCGCCAAGAAAAATGAGGAGTATTGAAAGCAATGGGATGATATTAATGGCTGAAGATGCGGCTGGTAAATTACATTTTGTTGCGCCAAATGATGCAGTGGATAATGGGAGTGGTGTGAGTTAAGCAGAGGGCAAAAGGCAAAAGGCAGAGGGCAGAGGGCAAAAGGCAAAAGGCAGAGAGCAAAAGGCAGAGGGCAGAGGGCAGTGTATAAGGTGAAAATAATTTTGAGTTCCAAAATTTTCTATGAAAAGAAAAGAATTAATCTTACTATTTATATTGGCACTTGTACAGTTTACAAATATTGTAGACTTTATGATTGTGATGCCGCTTGGCCCAGTGTTGAAAAAGCTTTGGGGCATTGATAGTACACAGTTTAGCAGAATCGTTTCTGTATTTAGCATTGGTGCATTTATAAGTGCCATGGCTTGTCTAGCTTTTGTAGATAGGTTTGATAGAAAAAAAGTGTTGTTGATTGTGTATTCGGGGTTTACCATTGGTACTTTTTTATGTGGACTCTCACAAAATTATCATCAATTATTGGCGGCTCGGTTTTTAACTGGCTTGTTTGGTGGTATTGGCGGTAGTGTAATATTGAGCATGGTGGGAGATTATATACCGAATGAAAGAAGAGGACAAGCCATGGGAATTTTAATGACCGGCTTTGCATTGGCAAGTGTATTGGGCGTACCTGGTGGCTTGTGGCTAGCAGGGCATTACCAGTGGCATACACCATTTATTGTATTGGCGTCTTTATGTACAATCGTTTTTATTTTAGCTGTTTTTATTGTTCCCTCTTTTACTGGGCATTTAAAAAATGGAGTTGTAAAAAGAACGGCTTATCAAATTATTATTACCGTATTTAGCAATTCAAATATGCGTTGGGCTTTATTGCTAAGTAGTTTTCTTATGATGAGCCATTTTAGTATTATTCCTTTTCTTACAGATTTTGCTACCTATAATTTGGGTGTAAATTATAAAACAGATGTGCCACTTGTGTATATTATAGGAGGCTTACTCACCGTAGTTTGTAGCCCACAAATAGGTAAGCTGAGCGATAAACATGGTAGACTTTTAATTTTTACTATACTTAGTTTTTTATCCTTTATACCATTATTAGCATTACCCAATTTGGCTACCAATAATCTTTGGATAGTATTGCCGGTATTTTCTACGTTTTTTGTTTTTAGTGGTAGTAGGATGGTAGTGGGTAGTGCGCAAATTACAAGTACTGCCACTAGCCAAGAACGAGGTTCTTTTTTAATAATTAATAGTAGCATACAACAATTGAGCACTGGTATTATTGCTGCCGTAGGGGGCGCTGTTGTAAGCAATGATTCAGCTAAAAGAGTTTTGCATTATCCTATACTTGGGGTTATGGGGGTTGTGCTTGCTGTAGCCGCTTGGCTGGTTTTTAGGAATATAAAAGCCAGAGAATAGTATGCTTCTGCTGTACAAAATATCTAGTCTTACATTAATACCTTTTTAAATAAAGATAGTTCAACTAAAGTTTATGTGCTGTGTGATAAGTGCAGGTGGCAGCATTTGCAAGGTCTTCCCACTCTATTGCGCATTGGCGTCAAGTTTACTTTTTGAATAATCGTTATAAAACCAAAACTAGCAAATTTTTTTACTAAACCGCTGGCGGGCCTGCCTGTCGGCAGACTGGGTTTTCAACCGCCATCAGGCCTGCCTGTCGGTAGACTGGGGTTGACGACCTTTCTTTAAACTATAAAAGAATTTGTAGAAACCCCAACAGCGGCTTTCAGCCCTGTTGGAGGTTGTGTAGAGATTAAGACCCTACTTATACAATCGCTTTAAGGTTTAATTACAACCTTAACTTGATGCAAATGCCCTCTATTGCGGGACTGTTCCGTATACATGTGCATGCTTACGCCACTTGTAACAGCAAACATACACATATATACATCGCTCCACTTACATGCCGGCAGGTCCACCGCACATGTCCCGCACATCCTTGTCGGGAGCTCTTCAGCAGTAAATCATTTTTCTCCAAAGGAGTCCTGCGGGCAACATTTAAAAAAGCTAGAATGAAATAAGCTACAAGATAAAAAACGCAAATATTTAGATAAAGAATGGCAGAGGGGAAGAAAAATAAAGACGTAAAAATATAATAACAAGATAATGTTATAAAATGCTTTTGTGTTTTCTGATTATACCAAAAGTTATACAAGCCTGTGCAATCAAATAGGTGATCATTATCCAAAAGGAGGAATGATATATTGGAGCATAAAATTTATTTATTGCCAATAATGAATCGGAACAAACAAATGAAATTGCCCCTATCAACACAAAAAATTTGCCATGGCTTTTCCAACTAAAAAAGCAGCTTAACGCAAAATACAACATCGTAGAAATGGTTATTGCATATACCATTACGGGTATTTTTAACGGGCCAAGTTTTGGAAATAATAGGTACAGCATTGCAACCAAATAAACCAAAATAAATAAGCTAGCAATTAAAAAGCCAGGCCCTTTTGCTAAAGCTCTTGCAGGCTTTTGCTTATAAAACAATATGATATAAAAAATATGGCTTACTAAGAATAGCAACAAACCCAGTATAAAATAGATTTCACCTTTGTGTGCAAACATTAATACGATATCGCCCATCCAGGAGAATGCAAGTGCAATTAATAAATACGTTTTTGTGAAAAAATTTTTTGTGA
Source organism: Ferruginibacter sp. (assembly GCA_031380515.1). GTDB lineage: Bacteria > Bacteroidota > Bacteroidia > Chitinophagales > Chitinophagaceae > Ferruginibacter. The sequence continues at coordinate 10,071 of JANNGD010000209.1, forward strand.
AAAATACTGCAATAAGTAAGAAGGGTAGTAGAAAAGGTTTTAGATACCATGCCATATTTTCTTGCCCTAAAAGAATAATCAATAAATAAATAAAAGAAAACACTATAAAACTTTTTAAAGCAAGTGTATTTTTCATGTAAAGTGTTTATTCATTAAGCAAGCACTGGTTGTTCGCTTTTAAATTCATTTGTTACAAAATAGATTGTAAATAACAACGAAGACAGGAGGTACGCTATAACCAAGTAATTCCCAAACGGAATAAGTTTATTAAGCCCAAACCAATCGCCAAAATAACCGATGATGCCAATGCCAAATAAAAGTCTCAGTCCTTCCCAAAAAAGGGAAAATTTCTTTTTATCCATTAACTCTGAATAACTATACACCGTAATAAAAATAAAAAGTCCATAAATAAAAATATTGGGTAATCCTATTGTAGCAATATTGTTAAACAGGTAAGCAACAAATAACAATGTAATCAATACTTGTGCAACCGACCAATTTATTAACCTAGCGGAGTTTTCTAATCCAAACTTAGTAAAGTTAAGAACATCTGTTATTTTATTCACTGGATATTGCTCATCAAAGCCTGCAGGTCTCCATCCTGTCGGTTTAAACCAGATTGTAAATTTATCTTTCCATTTTGGGGCTCGCCAAGCATCCGATATCAATAACCACAAATGTTGAAAATTTATACGAATAGGATTCCAGGTTTGTGCTGGTCTGGTTATGCCATATACTGGAGGTTCAGCCGCCAGTTCTGCTTGAAAAGTGCCAAACAATTTATCCCAAAAAATAAATATCTGTCCATGGTTTTTATCTCTGTACACTGGATTGATAGCATGGTGTACTCTGTGATGAGCAGGCGTTACAATTATTTTTTCTAAAATGCCCATTTTCTTTATATGCTTTGTATGGTACCAAAATTGCATAAATAAATGTAAGGGTAAGGTAACTGCAATAACGCTTGCAGGTACACCTACAAAAGCTGCTGGAATAAGCAAGAAAGTAAATAAATTTACAAAGCTAGAAACTGATTGGCGCAATGCACATGCCAGATTAAACTCTTCGCTGCTATGGTGTATGGCATGTTTGTTCCAAAAGAAATTAATTTGATGAGCCAAACGATGCCCCCAATAGCCATAAAAATCTATTGCAATAAATCCAATGATGTATGACCAGACATTTGCTTCCAAATGAAAAATGGCAATTTTAGAAACCATCCATTGGTAAGAAATAAAAGTGAGGGATAAACCCAAGACATCTTTTACTGCATTGGTAATGCCAGAGCTTATGCTCGAAGCGGCATCCATTAAAGGAACATTGTCTTCTCCTTTGTAAAGCCCATATAATTTTTCAATTATAATTAGTAATAAAAAAGCGGGCATTGCAATCGTTAAAATTTTACCGTATTCTTCCATTTTAGTTTGAGTTGTATTTCAATATAGCCATACAAATTTATACTTTGTATTTCAATTATGAATGCTTTTGTACCAATGCCTTGGGCGCAAATAAATTATACCTTTTTTTGTTTTAAATCTACCTAAAATTTCATTCCCATTTTTGTCTATTAATTGAAAATGCACATGTGGGAAGGCAGTATAACCCGTATTGCCCGATAGACCAATGGGTTGGCCTTGATAAACTACATCACCTTCTTTTACCAAAACGCCATTGTATTTTAAATGCCAATATTGTGCTATGCTTCCATCATCATGCTGTATAAAAATATGATTACCATCAGATAAGTATTCATCTTTTAATCCACCCCTATCACTATCGTATTTTGTTTGTATTACTTTGCCAGCCCTAGCGGCACAAATTTCTGTCCCTATTTTCATTTTAAAATCATAAGCCAGTTCTCCTTTATGACTCATGTTGCTATTGGCTCCTTGTATGAATAGGTATCTACTTCCTTTTTTATAGGGTAGCCAATAAACAAAAGTTATATTGTCTTTTAAACGACCCGATTTCAAATCGTGTATTACTTTGTTTGGTAGTTGAGCATTAGAACTAATGTACATACCAATGAAAAAGAATAATAGAATGATTTTCATTTTATAGTTTTATTAAATATACAGACTTACTTATTAAATAAAACAAGTATTGATAAATTGGCAATAGAAAAATAGAGGATGGAAAACTTATTTTTTAGCAATGCTTTTGGTAATACTATACCCTAAAACAAACCCTACTAAGGCCCCAATTACAGTGCCAATTATCAAACTTGTAGTGTCTGTAGCGTTTGTAAAATATCCAATACATAATCCCAAAAAAGAGAAAAATACAGTAGATACAATCATCAAACGGTTCGATTGTTTTGGCTTAGTATGCGCTTGCAAAGGTTTATCGTGATGTTGTAGATGCTCATAGGGATGCCTAACTTAGGATACGGTACATTTTTTATTTTATGCACGAATATTTTATACATGTAACATTTTTAGTTGGGCAAAATAGCTAAAACCAAACTGCATCATGCTACAAAAATAAACTGCATATAATATTCTTTTTTGGTTATTAAACACACATTAACCTTTTGGAACTGTAAAAATAAACTTACTTCCTATCCCTACTTTACTTTCTACAAATATTTCTCCACCATTTTTAGTGATAAAATCTTTACAAAGCATCAATCCTAATCCCGTGCCACTTTCATTGGATGTACCTTTGGTAGAAAAATTTTTATCTTCAAACAATTTATTGATATTTTCTGTGCTTATACCCACACCAGTATCTTTTACAAAAACTTCTACTAACTCCTGTTTTGCTGTAGCTTCTAAATAGATGATACCACTTTTGGGTGTGAATTTTATTGCATTCGAAATTAAATTTCTCAAAACCAAACTGAGCATGTCTCTATCTGCAAATAATATTAATTTTTCGTTTACAGAATCTTTTATCATTATCTCTTTTGCTTGCGCTTGCAGCTGTAACTGCTTTATCGTTTCTGTAATGAGGGATTTAGCGTGCACAGGCTGTTGGTTTATCGAATAACCTTGCATTTGTCCCTTTGCCCAGCTTAGTAAGTTTTCCATAAGGCTGGTGGTGTAGTTAAGCTCGTTTAAAATATCGGGGATGAGTATTTTTATTTCTTCTGCGGGTAAATCATATTGTTGCACGTTGCGAAACAAATTACGTAAACTATAAATTGGGTTTTTCAAATCGTGCGATATGATTGAAAACATACGATCTTTAAGCGAATTTAAATTGCTCAGCTTTTCCGCTTGTTCTTCTAGTAAATTGGCTTTCGTTACTATTTCATTTTGCTTGGTATTTAATTCCAGATTTGCATCTATTAGTTTATTGTTGGAAGTAGATAATTGCCTCTGAAAAGCTGTGTTTTCCTGCTTTATAAGAAAGAGTCCTAAAAATATAAAGAAAAGAGAAAAGAATTGGTTGAAAAAGTAAAAAATAGGATTTATCTCTTTCATTATATAATCGTATTTGCCATGTATAGTAAATATTGCCAAATAACAGATTATAGTAAATGATATTGGAATCAAGCTGGCTCGTATATTTTGGAAAAGGAAAACAGCAAGCACGCCATATAAGACAAATAATAATTCAATGCCCACATCAATGCCCCCTAAATACACCAAAGATGTAACTATAGGATAAAGAAAGAAATACCAAATCAATGCAAATTGGTACTGCCTTAAGTAATTGGCAGCAAGTACCACTGAGCTTATTACGAAAGGTGCACAGGCCACCACCCAAGCAATAGGAGGTAAGTAACCACTGCTGTTAAGTGCTGCCAGTGGCGTAAAGATGCCTGTCATTGCCCCCGAGAAATTGATTAAGTTGAAAATGCCCAACCTACGCTTTTCGTAGTCGTCCATTTGGGGCTTGAAGCCAATTTGCTTAATGGCTCGAACAGCAAGAATTAATTTTTTAAAGATAAAGCCCATAGTATGGTAACAAAAGGGATAAATTTTGGTTGCCTATCGTTCGGCGTTTTTACTTACGTATTTAGGCTTTATTTTGATTTAATTTATAGCATCATAGAAAAATACAAGTAGCAATTGTTTTATGCAACGCTGAAAATGTTTTGTATTTTTATAAAATTTGCTTCGTTGAATAGAAGGCTACTATGAATTCCTACAGATTTAATTTTTACTATAACGCTAAAACTGACTTTATATTGTCTTTTTTGCTAAACCTACGTTGTAGAATAATCTATAAATACTAATCAGCATTCTTTTTTTGAAATTAAGTTGTCAAATTAATAAATGGTTTTTTTTGAACACTAATAGATGCTCACGATACCCAATTATGGTTCAACATTCTAGAAAAATTAGTTGTATTTGTATGGCGATTGGTATTTTAGTTGGATGAATATGACCTTATTTGATTACAACTTGGAATATGATATTTCCTTGTACTTTACATTGGAAGCAAAAACATTTTAAAGCTAGTTTGTTTTTAATATTACGTTGCAATTGTAAAGTGTCCCCTGAATTAATTAGCATCTACTTTTCCTATAGGGGAGAGATTAAACAAAAGTTTTTCTGTCGTTTAAAAGAGGCAATTACAAATCCTGTATTAACTTATTTGGTAGTTGGCTATGGCAGCAAAAAAACATAGCAAAGAAAAGGAATAGAATAATCTTTATTTTACGGTTTTTTTAGATAGGCATAAATACCTAAAATAAGTATAGGGCAGATAGCAATAGAAAAATAGAGATGCAAATATTTATTTGTTAGCAATGCTTTTGGTAATACTATAACCCAAAACAAATCCTACCAATGCGCCAACTGCTATACCAATTATCAAACTTGTAGTGTCTGCACCGTTTGTAAAATAACCAATACATAATCCCAAAAAAGAGAAAAATACAATGGATACAATCATCAAACGGTTCGATTGTTTTGGCTTTGTATGCGCTTGCAAAGGTTTATCGTGCTGTTGTGGGTGTTTGTGCGGGTGTCTAACTTTAGATGCTGGCATAATTTTTATTTGAATGTAAGCGTAATTCAGCAGTGTATCAATTTTAGTTATACATATTCAGTAATAAACTTACTCAAACGCCATCTACATTGAACGGTAAGCAATGGTCATGAGTTTGAGAATAATTGTTTTTGCAAAACATATCCTTTTGCAACCGTAAAACTAAATTTACTACCTTTCCCCACTTCGCTTTTTACAAATATTTCCCCACCATTTTTAATGATAAAATCTTTGCACAACGTTAATCCAAATCCTGTACCATTTTCTTCGGCTGTGCCCTTGGTAGAAAAATAGTCGTCTTCAAATAGTTTACCAATATTTTCTGGTTTTATTCCCACGCCCGTATCTTCAATTGATATCTCTACTACATTTTTTTTAGTAGTAGCCGTTAAATAAATTTTACCATTATTATTTGTAAATTTTATTGCATTGGAAATTAAATTTCTCAAAACCAAACCAAGCACATCTTTGTCAGTTAGAATAATGATATCTTCCGAAATAGAATTATAAATATCAATCTCCTTTGCTTGCGCTTGCAATTGAAGAAGATGTATTGTTTCTGTAACAAGTGGTTTAAGTTTAGTAGCTTGTAAGTTTAATGAATATCCTTGCATTTGCGTTTTAGCCCAGGTCAATAAATTGTCTACTAAGCTGGTTGTATAATTTAAATCGTTTAATATTGCTGGAATGTATTTTCTTATTTCATCTCCAGTTACATTGTATTGTTGCATTGTTAAGAATAGATTCCGTAAACTATAAATTGGATTTTTAAGATCATGGGAAACGATGAAAAATATTTTATCTTTAAAGTCGTTTAATTTATTAAGAATTTCGGATTGTTCTTTCTGGAGTTTCGCATCTTCTATCAGCGTTATGCGATTTCGGTTTAGTTCAATATTTTTAAGATGGAGGTTCTTATTGGTACTTGATAAAAGTTTTTGATAATTAGTGGATTCTTTTTTTATAAGAAATAACCCAAAAATAATAAAAAATATACAAGCTAGTTGGTTAAATAAGTATAGTAAAGGATGTATTTCCTTTAATACATAACTATATTTTTCGTGATAGGCATCTACTAACAAATAACAAATAATAGAAAATGAAATGGCGAGTAATATTGCTTTGAAATTTTGTAAAAAAAATACAGCAAGTACAGCATATAAAATAAACAATAATTCTATACCTGCATCTACACCTTCAAAATAAACGATTGATGTAATGCTGGGGTATAAAATGAAATACCAAGCCAATGATAATGTATAATATTTTTTATAATTTAGAAGTAAAACGACCATACTTATAAAAAATGGAGTACATGCCATAAACCAAGTTATTGCTGGAAAACGAGTGTAAATATTTATTGTTGTTAAAAGCAAAATAACGCCAATAAACAAGCCTGTAAAATTAATAAGATTGAAAATACTAAGTCTGCGTTTTGCCGAATCATCTAAAGATGTATCGCATCCAATTTGCTTAATGAATGAAATGAATGGTATGAAGGATAATATTTTTTCAGATAAAAAGTTCACTTTACTTAATGAAATTCATAAAAACTGTGCAGTTTTTATGAATAAGGTTTATGGTGTATAGTTAGCTTAAGAACTTTTGTTATTAACATTACTAAGTTAAGTATTATTATGGTAGTTTTGGTTTTTTATTTTCAATTTGCTTTTTCTACATTGTATTACTTACGATGTGCATAATGCCATTCACTTGTAAATGCTCCAATAATTGCCTGTCCTTTATAAAACCGAAGTTTATCAATATGCAGATCATCAATATCTTGTTGTAATACCTTTCTGTAAATTGGGTTCATGGTGCCTGCTTTTTCTCCAGCAGCAACAGATGGGTCATATTGAAAGGGAGCATCTACAATGGTGCCTCGTGGGTACATAATGCCTGGTATGCCCTTGCCTCTTATGTCTAGCTCCTCTGGGTGCTCTAGCCCCAGCGTATGACCAAACTCATGTGCAGCTGTTGTAGAATTGTGTAAGAGGTTGTCTAATTGGAAATAACCCGTATTACTATTTATTCCATCTACAAACGAAATATTTCCAGCGGCATATTCTTCTATTCTAAAGAAATTCTTTCGAGGATCGTCATTTGTATTTATATCTATTTGATTTAAATGAGGGGCATACATTCCAATTGTTCGTAAAACAAATGAATAGCTTTTGCCAGCAATATTCGCATATCCATTTTCAATATTCCAGTACTTATTTATGTCTTCCGCTATCTGAAAACTCAAAGCTTCACTGGCTGCATTTCCATAAAAATATAGTTGTGCTGATATTGTAACTGTGTTTGCTTCATTGTTTAATTCTGCAATCCCCATAGTTTCTATTTTAAATAGTACTAAAATAGCATTTTATTTTTTTATCATTAGCCCTGCAATAAAATTTATGATAAAAATGATTTGCCCACATAGCAATATGATTATTGTAATGGCTAATGCGCTTGCATATTCATTAAACAGGGTGAACGATTCCCAATTACTTGCATCATAGTAGCGCCTTGGCTTAAAAGGCTCAGCGACATTGGAGGGAAACAGTAAAAAGGTTAATAAGATGAATGTTATCATCGTAACAATTATATGAATCCACACCAGCTTTTTAGAATAAAGCATTTTGTTTGTGATAAGGTAGAGTAACCAGATAAGTAAAGCAACGATAGACAAAACCAAACATATATGCGTGTGGGCAATTACAAAATAAGTATCGTGTAAATGTATATCCAACACTTGATTGCTAAAAGCAAAATAGGAAAGCACAAAAAATGAAAGACCAATAAGGGCTAATAGGTTGTAAGGCTTCTTAATAATGTGTGAAAATAAAACTGATTTATTATTGTCCATTTTATCAGTATGTATTATTTTTATTCAAATCTAAATACTACTCCTCATAAAACTCCACCAAGCTTCCAAAATAAATATCGTTCCACCCAGCTACAATCTCATCATAAGCTTCATCGGGTATATTGGTTTGGCGTATCTCGGCAGATGTTTTGTTTTTATCTGCAAATAACTTTATGGTAACAATGGAAGGTTCTTCTTGCTCACCAAAATACCATTGCTGTACAATTTTTTTATCCTTTTCAAACTCGAGGTTTTTTCCTACGATATTTCCTTCCCATAGAGAAAATTCGCTGCCCGGCTCTGTGCTCATAATAGCTTCGGCACCTGTCCATAATTGTATGGTAGCAGGTATGGTAAGCGCCGCATACACTTCTTCTGGTGTAGCGTTAAGGATATAATATTTTTTAAAGTCTTTCATTTATTTAAATTTTACCAAATAGCTTGATGTTCAATATTTAAACAAGCCGCCAATTACCTTTTGTGGAATCTATTAGCCAATTGCAGAAACTCGTAACTCGTAACCCGAAACTCGTCATCCGTCACCCGTCATCCGTCACCCGTCACCCGTAACCCGTCACCCGTCACCCGCA
>JANNGD010000045.1:0-55281 GCA_031380515.1 Ferruginibacter sp.
ACAAGGTTTAATCCATTGCTTGATGTGGTGCTGTCTATTTTATTTATTGCAGCAATATTGATTCTGTTTATTTTTCCGGTAGTTGTATTCACGGTTACCAAACTATCCGTTGCGGCGCCTGCGGTAAGGCCTGTTATATTAAATGCAGTACCACCTGTAGCGAAGGTAAGCGGATTGGCATTGTTTGTAATGGTTGTTGTTTGGGTAAGGTTACCACCAAGGCGTACATCTTTGCCCACAAGGTTTAATCCATTGCTTGATGTGGTGCTGTCTATTTTATTTATTGCAGCAATATTGATTCTGTTTATTTTGCCTGTTGTTGTATTTACAGTTACCAAACTATCTGTTGCTGCACCTGCTGTTAGACCGGTAATATTAAATGCTGTACCAGCTGTTGCAATGGTAAGCGGATTTGCATTGTTTGTAATGGTTGTTGCTTGTGTGAGGTTACCACCAAGGCGTACATCTTTGCCCACAAGGTTTAAACCGTTATTTGCTGTTGTACTATCCCTATTAGTAGGTAAAGTAGACAATAATCTTGTAGTTACGTTCCCAAGAATATCTGTGGTTAAAATCTTTGTATCTGTAATATTGGTACCTATTCCTTCAAAGCGCACCCCGCTTGTAGTATGTAATTGTGCACTTGGGTTATTTGTACCTATACCTACATTGCCAGCATTTTTGTAGTAAATATTGCTACCATTGAGTTTCCATTTACTTGAATCTATTATTACTTTAGTTCCTTTTGTATCTATAACTACTTGCCCCATAGAATGCATGGAGCAGTAAGATAATAAAAGGATTAAAAGTATTTTTTTCATAATTTTTTATAAAGGTTCACCAACTTAAATAAGTTGGTGAACCTTTTTTATAATTCAAAAGAAAATCTATTATTATAGTTTATTTAACCCATTGTACTTCTATAATATCTCCAGTTGTAATAAGCGGTACTACTGCAGGAGTAAGCGTAACCACACCCGCAGTGGTAGTATAATCTACATTTACAATAAGTTTGGCACCGTTTCTAAATACCCAAACTTTTGAAGCCGTAGCAGGCATACCCGTTACGGTATACACATCCTGACCATTGGATACCACAGAGAAGTTTTGATCACCGCTTTGTAAAGCAATAGATGAAGAACTTACTCTTTTTAATGTACCATCAGCTGTAGATACGACTAGGCTATCAGTAGATAAATCACCACTTTCCAATCCTGCTACTTTTAAGACATTGGTTGCAGTTGTTGTAATAGTAGTAGGTTCTGTTAGTGCACCACCTAATTTCACATCGAAGCCTGTTTTGGTTAAACCATTTGTATAGTTTAAGGCATCAATCAAATCCAATGCAGCAATTGCTTTAACTTGTCCTGTTATAGGGCTTACAACAAGCAAACTATCTGTACTACCATCTCCAGCTACAAGTCCAGTTATGGCTAAGAAATTAGCAGCAGTTGTGTTAATGGTGGTTACTTGATTTAACGCACCGCCTAACTGAACTGTTTGTCCATTTTTTGTAAGTCCATTGTTGGCCGCATTTATATAAGGAGCCAACATACTAGATGTATCGGCAACTTTGATAAATCCATTTAATTGGGTAGGCGTTACATACAGGATAGTACTGTCAGCTTTTGTTATTACTTGTGTAGCACTGTCTATTACCCATTTAATGGTACCTTTATTGTCGATTACTTTGGTGCTTATTTTCTGTGCACTTGCGGTAAAACCAATGGCAAAGGCAGCCATTAGTAAGAGGGAGATTTTTCTCATGTTATTGGTTTTTGGTTTTTGATTTTTGATATTTGTTTAAAAAAATTGTACTATTCTTATTTCATCATTTTCTACCGTCGGTATTTCTGCCTTAATTGTATTACCACTTGCTATGCTAAAAGAAATAATAATTCCATTTCGATATAGTAATATCTTATTGGGATCTGTTATTGTCATCGGAGTAGAAAAAGTTGTTTGTCCTGTAGTTGTTACAATTTCTATTCTCTTCTGAACATTCATTCCCCCGCCCCCTATTACCCCAGCATTTATTTTTAGCCATTGTATTCCATCAGAATAATACATACCAGGCGTTATATCATTTACTGTTGCCGTATCATATACAATCATTCCTTTTACAAAACTGTTTAATGGTGCTGGAGATGTTAAAGAAACCAAGGCCAACCGGGGTAACAAAAGCCCTTTATTGGAGGATTCTATTTCTAATATAGCATCTGGATGGGCGGTAGAAGGTGTAGCACTTATTTTAACTTGTGCATGCAACTGAAAACTAATAGCAAAAAACATTGCTATCAACACAAACTTAATTAGGGTATTTTGTTTTATATCTCTCAAGGCAAATTGGAAATAAAAGCTTTTTTACTTTCATATATTCATAAACAACATAATATTTACTATTCTAAATATTGAATATGAATTCTTAAAACGAGATAGACTACATATTATTGTACTTGGAATAAAAAAACATTGTAGTAATTTTTCTACTGCTTCTTTTAAATCAGGTGCATCGTTCAATCTAAAAAAAACCTGCTATCATCATTTGATAATAACAGGTTATAAAAAAAACATTAAAAATATTAATTTACCCAATCTGCAATAAACACATTGGTATCTCTAGAGCCTTTGTTGTTCCTATTGCTACTGAAAACCACTTTTTTCCCATCTTTACTAAACATTGGGAAAGCATCAAAGCCCTTATCCCTGCTTATTTTTTGAATATTTTTTCCATCAAGATCTGCCATATACATATTAAAAGGAAAGCCACGCTTGTATTCATGATTGCTACAAAAAATAAAATGCTTACCATCTGGTGTAAAATTGGGAGCCCAATTGGCTTGCTCTAAAAATGTGACTTGATGTGCATCGCTGCCATCAGCATTTGCTATCCACACTTCCATATGCGTAGGTGCTACAAGGTTTTCTGCATACAGCTCTTTGTATTCTTTTATTTCGGCTTCTGTTGTTGGTCGGCTTGCTCTCCAAATTATTTTTTTACCATCTGGACTAAACCATGCACCACCATCATAGCCCAATGTATTTGTAATACGTTTTACATTTTTTCCTTTTAAATCCATGGTATATAAATCCAAATCTCCATCTCTAGTAGATGTAAAGACCATTCTATCTCCCTTAGGCGAAATGGTGGCTTCTGCATCGTAGCCTTTGGTATTGGTGAGCTGCTTAATAATTTTACCATTCAAATCTGCTTGAAAAATATCCATCGTTACATCAATGGGCCAAATATATTTATTGCCATATTTGGTTCTATCTGGTTTTGGCGGACAATCCTTACTATCCAAGTGCGTAGAGCCATACAAAACACTTTTCCCATCTGGAAAAAAGTATGCGCAAGTTGTTTTACCAGTGCCCGTACTTATTAGTTTGGGTTCAAATTTTTCATCTGCACGTGTTGGTATTTTGCCCATCCAAATCTGGTCGCACATAATGCCGTTTTTTGTATCCGTTTTTTGGAATATCAAATACTTACCGTCTTTGCTTAAATAGGCTTCCGCATTGTCTCCACCAAAAGTTAGCTGGCGCACATTGGCAAAATGTGTTTCTCCAGGAAAGTGAATTGTATCAGCAAAGGGTTGAAAACTAGCCCCCTTACCGTAGCTGGTAAATGACATGGAAACTACAACAATACATACCGAAAAAGCTGCAATAAAATACTTCATTCTTTAAAATTTTTACAAAGTTAACCTTAGTTCTAAAATTGATTGTCAAAAAATTGTAAACTAACCACCCATATTTAATACTTTTGCGACCAAACAACCTAAATGAAATACATTATTTTTATTATTTGCTGTACGAGTGTGTTTGCGTGTAATGAAACTAAAAAGCAAGTAGAAAAAGCCCCAGTCAACACTTCATCAGCGGAAGCAACGTTAAAAAAAGCAGTTGAACTATATCCTGATTCAATCATATTATTACAAAATCTTGTAGGTTATTATGGAAATGTTCAAAACTATGATGCGGCATTGGCTACGATAAACAATGCCATACAAAAAGACAGCAGCAATCCTGCATTTTGGGATATCCGTTCTGCTATTTTAAATGAGAAAGCCGATACCATAGGTGCCATCTACTCACTACAAAGAGCCATAGCTATTTACCCTTTACCTGCCTATATTATTTCTTTGGGTGCCTTATATGCCGAAACAAAAAACCCAATGGCTTTGGAACTTGCAGATGCGTTGCTCATAGGTAACAAAGCAAAGGCAGAAAAAGAAGCCTATTTTATTAAAGGACTCTACTATAGTTTGTCAAATGAAAAAGAAAAAGCCATCCCTTTTTTTGACAAATGTATTGCCATAAATTATACTTTTATGGATGCCTATTTGGAGAAAGCCATTGCTTTGTATGATTTAAAAAAATACAGAGAAGCGGCTGATGTTTTAGAAAAAGCAGTAACATTACAAAATAGCTTTGCTGATGGATATTTTTATTTGGGCAAATGCTACGAAAAACTAAACAGACCCCAAGATGCCATAGAGGCCTATCAAATGGCTTTAAATTATGATGAAAATTTTATAGAAGCCAAAGATGCCCTGGGAAAACTTGGTGTAAAATAACCCCTAAACCTCTAAACTTCTAAACCTCTTAAAACTTTTCAACCTTTTTAACTTTTTCAACCTTTTAAACCTTTAACCATGCCCATCATAGCCCCTTCTCTACTAGCTGCCAATTTTCTTCAATTACAAAGTGAATGTGACATGCTAAATAATAGCAATGCAGATTGGTATCATATAGATGTTATGGATGGCGTGTTTGTACCCAATGTGAGCTTTGGCGCCATGGTAACAAAATTTATTACCAGTGCTTCTAAAAAATACAACGATGTACATTTAATGATAGAAAACCCTTCACTGTATGCAGAAGCATTTAGAGATGCTGGAGCAAATAACCTTACAGTACATTTAGAAGCATGCCCTCATTTACATAGAAACATACAGCAAATTAGAAGCCTTGGTATGCACGCAGGTGTTGCCATCAATCCGCATACCCCCGTAGATTTACTTAAAGATATTTTAGCTGATATAGATGTAGTTTGTTTGATGAGCGTAAACCCTGGCTTTGGTGGACAATCTTTCATACCGCACACACTCCATAAAATAATACAACTCCGTAGGATGATAGACGAGCAAAACCTTGCCGTAAAAATAGAAATAGATGGAGGCGTTACTTTAGAAAATGCAAAAAGTATTATAGATGTTGGCGCAAATGTGCTGGTTGCAGGTAGTACTGTTTTTAAAGCCAACAATCCAATACAAATGATAGCAGATTTAAAAAAAATATAGATTACCCATTTTAAAAATGGCTTTAATATTATAACAGGCTCATAAGCTTCTAAAAAACCAAGGAAAACTAATTTTTCTTGGAAATATGATCGTGAATCCTTTAATCCAATTAATCTCAATTGTTTTGTAAGTACAATTAGTTAAAGAACTAGCTGCAACATAGCCCGCTCCATTTGTAATTGTATAATACCTCTGGTACTTGCAAAATAGTCCAATGTCATTCTTTGCGCCTTTGCTCCTTTGCGAGCCTTGCGTGATAGTAGTTGGACTAAATAATAAATAAATTTATTAAAAGAAATGGTTTGGTTTTTTGTTGCAACTTACCCCAAAGAAAGATTTATTGTTACATTTTCTTAAGGATACCAATTATTGGCTAGCTATGAAATACCGCATTAAAGTGGCAATAATGAGGAGAATCAAAAAAAGAAGTATCCAACTTTTTATTAAATACGAATAAATCTATATTAATTTCTATTATTTTTCTATCTTCAACCTATGAGATTTTTTACTTCCTTACTATTGTGCCTTTTTACCATTTCTAGCATAGCACAAACAAAATATGCAACCATTTCTGGAAGAGTGGTTGATGAAAATGATGCCCCCTTAAAAAATGTTTCTATTGTAATCCTTGGAAAAAACTCAGGCATCTTATCAGGTGATAGTGGCATTTTTTCTTTAAAAGTACCTGCGCAAAAATCGCTTGCCATTATTTTTTCTTACGCTGGTTACACAGATCAACAAAAGAATTTCTTTTTGAGCAATGATGAAACAGAAACCATTTTAATTCAATTGAAGAAAAATGGCAAAACACTGGATGTGGTAACAGTAGCTACTGAGAAAGAAAGAAAAGAAACAGGACTAATAAAAATAAACCCTAAAACAGCCGTGATCATTCCCAGCACGGTTGGTGGTATAGAAGGTTTGATAAAAACACTTGTAGGAAGCAACAACGAGCTTACTTCGCAATACAATGTGCGGGGTGGCAACTACGACGAAAATTTAATTTATGTAAACGATTTCGAAATTTATAGGCCCTATCTAGTAAGCAGTGGGCAGCAAGAAGGACTTAGCCTTATAAATCCAGAAATGACAAGGAACATCAATTTTTATACGGGCGGCTTTCAAAGTAAGTATGGAGATAAGATGAGTAGTGTATTGGATATCCAGTACAAAAAACCAACCAGCTTTGGCGGTAGTGCTTATGTAAGTTTGCTAGAGCAAGGTCTTCAATTAGAAGGTGCATCTAAAAATGGAAAGCTTTCTTATCTAACAGGTGTTCGGAATAAAAGCAACAGAAATTTATTGAGCAGCCAACCTACCACAGGCGCTTACATTCCATCTGCATCTGATGCGCAAGGATTTTTTACTTATAAACTTTCCTCCACACTTCAAGTAGAATTATTGGGTATCCTTTCTACCTCCCGTTTTACCTATTTTCCAGAATCAGTAAAGAAGACCTCTTCTGTTTTTTCACCCTTTTTTACTGCCAATCTTGGATTAGATGTGTACTTTGAAGGGCAAGAAAAAGACAGTTATACAACCAGCCTCATTGGATTATCTGTGTTACAATCAATACACAAAAAAACAAAATTAAAGTGGATGCTTAGTCGCTTTAAAAATTCGGAAAAAGAAAATTTTGATATTGCTGGATCTTATCTTTTTGGAGATAGGGATTTTGATAACGCAAGCCCCACTTTCGGGCAAATAACAAACCCACTAGGTGCAGGCTCCTATCAAAATTATGCCCGAAATTTATTGAATATAGAAGTCTACAATGCAAGTCACAAAGGCAGCCATGAAGTAAACAATCATTTTATACAGTGGGGATTGTCTGCAGAGCAAACAAAAATAAAAGATAAATTGGCACAATTCGAATACAGGGATTCTGCTGGTTATTCGTTGCCTTACAGCCCTAGTGCATTAACTATTTACAATGTTCAAAACAGCACATCAGATTTAGCTATTCAAAAATACAGCGGATATGTGCAGGATAATATAAGATTGCTAAAAAAGAATGCTGATATAACACTGCAAGCAGGCGTAAGATATAATTACAATAGTTTAAACAAAGAATTTTTGGTAAGCCCAAGATCAAAATTAAGCTATAAGCCATTTGTCAAAAAAGACATGGTATATAAAGTAGCTGCAGGCATTTACAACCAACCTCCTTTTTATAGAGAGCTTAGAAAATACGACGGAAGTTTAAATACAAACATAAAGGCTCAAAAAAGTATGCAACTAGTTGCTGGCTTAGACTATAATTTTAAAGGTCCTGGCAATAGGCCCATGCGATTGACATCCGAGGCCTATTATAAATCCATGACGGATGTAGTGCCTTATGATATAGACAATGTAAAAATTAGATACCTCGGTAGCAACAATGCCAAAGCTTACGCAGCAGGAATAGAGTTTCGATTATTTGGGGAGCTGGTTAAAGATGCCGAAAGTTGGATTAGTGTAGGTTTTATGCGTACAAGAGAAAACCTAAACAATGATTTTTATTACGACTATAAAAACGCATCTGGCCAAATAATAAATGCAAGTTCTATTGACCAAGTAGTGGTAGATAGTGTTAGAAATGAAGTAGGCTATGTACGCCGCCCTACCGATAGGTTAATAACGGTAGGGCTTTACCTAGAAGACTATTTGCCTACCAACAAAAACTTTAAAATACACCTCAACGCTATATATGGAGCCAATATGAGTTACAATATACCCAATTCTACCAAGTATAGAAATGGACTAATAACTGCACCTTATATAAGAGTAGATATGGGTTTTAGCGCATTGTTATTAAGTGAGAAATCTTTGAGAAGGAGCCATAATCCTTTTAGGAAATTTGAAAACATTTGGGCAAGTTTAGAAGTTTTCAATTTGATAAATAGAGAAAATACGATTTCATTCCAATTAATAAAAGATTTTTCAAATACCGTTTATGCTTTACCAAATAGGCTTACGCCAAGGCTTATTAATTTAAAAATTGTAGGTAAATTTTAGTTTTTAACATTTTTATATGCCAATGTGTATATTTATTTTAGGTAGCCTCACAATGTTATAATTAAATTTGAATTAGTATTATATTTTTAATTAAACCACGCAGATACAAAATTGACTGAAGCAATTATCAATTTAGAAAACGTAAACCCCATTGAATTTTTCGGAGTTAACAACGGCAAGCTCGACATTCTGAAAAAAAAATTCCCACTCTTAAAAATACTAAGCCGAGGCACTCAAATAAAATTGAGTGGTGCAGAAGAACAAATTGAAGACGCTAAAGAAAAAATAGATTTACTTCTCAAATATTTAGAACGAAGTGGTCATATGAGCGAAAATTATTTTACCCAAATATTAGGTGGCGACGATGAGAAAACCATCGACAATTTCATTGACCGAAATCCCAATGACGTATTGGTATTTGGGCCAAATGGAAAAACCATTAGAGCCAGAACTGCCAATCAAAAATTGATGGTGCAAGCCTGCGATAAAAATGATATTCTTTTTGCCATAGGCCCAGCAGGAACAGGTAAAACATACACTGCAGTTGCATTAGCAGTAAGGGCGCTAAAAAACAAGACAGTAAAGAAAATAATTCTTACACGCCCCGCAGTAGAGGCTGGCGAAAGTTTAGGCTTTCTACCGGGCGATTTAAAAGAAAAGATAGATCCTTACTTGAGGCCATTGTATGATGCACTAGATGATATGATACCTGCAGATAAACTTGCCTATTATATGACTACCCGCACCATAGAGATTGCACCTCTTGCTTATATGCGTGGCCGTACTTTGGACAATGCCTTTATTATTTTGGATGAAGCGCAAAACACCAATGATCTTCAAATAAAAATGTTTCTAACAAGAATAGGGCCCAATGCAAAAGCCATTATTACGGGTGACCCCACGCAGGTAGATCTTCCAAAAAATATGAGAAGTGGCTTGTGGCGTGCTACAAGGTTATTGAAAAACATTGATGGCATATCGCATATAGAATTGGATGAAGAAGATGTGGTAAGACATAAGCTTGTGAAAGCAATCATAAAAGCTTACAACAAAGATGATTTAAGTACCATGGAGGATAAAGAGAAAGAAGAGAAAAACAGAAGGTAAAAACCTTGATAGAAAATGTATACAGCAAGATTAATAATAAGGTGGCTTTGTGGCTGCCTTATTTTATTTGCAATAGCATGCAAACAGAAAAAGAAACACATTAACACAAGAAACAATGTTGCCGATTCGCTTACATTTGAAGCCAATGCAAAAAAAACAATAATTGAATTGAATGCATTAAAACGATTAATAAAAACGGGAGATGTAATAACAAGGACTGGCAATGATTTTACAAGCCAAAGCTTACGAAAACTTAATAACAGGGACAATACTTTTTCTCATGCCGGAATTGCAAGTATAGAAAACGACAGCCTTTTTGTTTACCACGCAATTGGTGGCGAGTACAATCCAAATCAAACAATAAAAAGGGACTTATTTGAATACTTTTCTACTCCATATGAAAACAATGCATTTGGCATTTACAGGATAAATGTAAAGCCAAGTGTTTGTAAAAAAATTATACATTTAGCCAAAACACATTTTAGCAATAAAATAATATTCGATTTGGATTTTGACCTAACAACAGATGATAAAATGTATTGTTCGGAGTTTGTTTACAAATGTTTTTTACAAGGATCTGATGGTATCGTGCGTTTTCACCATAGCTTTATTAAAGATTTTGAGTTTATTGGGGTAGATGACATTACGATGGATAGCTTATCGAATAAAATAGTAGTTTATCATTACAAATTATATTAATATTTTTACACCTAATCTAAAAACACAAACATGAAAAAATTATTATTAGCATCCGCTCTTATTGCTACAACATTTTTAATAAGCTGTAAATCCAATAGCGGCGGTAATCCTACTGAAGTATTAACGGCCTTTTTTGATGCTATGGCTAAAAATGATATGGTAAAAGCCAAAGAACTGGCAACACCAGAAAGTCAAGCAATGTTTAGTTTAATGGAAATGGGCGGAAAAGATGCCAAAAAAGATATGGGCAAATTTGATAAAAGCGAAGTAGAATTTTTGCCTGCAATCATTGATGGCGACAATGCAAAAGTACCCGTTAAAGAAAAAAAAGGCGGTGAAACAGTTAATTTCCCAATGAAAAAAGTAAATGGCTCTTGGAAAGTTGCCTTCGATAAAACCAGTATTATGAGCATGGCAACAGATAAAATGAGCGAAGAAGGAATAAACCTTAGCGACAGTTTAGATAAGATTAAAGATAAAATGAAAGATTTGAACATGGATTCTTTAGGAAAAGAAATTGATAAGGGGTTAAAAGATGTTAAAATGACTCCAGAAATGAAAGAGGAAATGATTAAGGCTATGGAAAAAATAAAAACAAAATAAGAAAGAATTCATATTTAGGAAGTGGGCTTCGATACGAAGCTCTCTTTTTTTATACTTGTAACAAAAATAATAGCTTTAAATTTGAATCATAAAATTTACACATGAAAATAAGGAAATTATTAGCCCTGTCCATGCTTGTACTCTTTTCTTGTACAGAAAAAGAAGAAAAACGACCAACCACTTCTATGGATACAGGTAGAGATTTTATAAGGGCAACCCTTGATGGTAATTTTAAAGCAGCAGAAGCATTGCTATTAAAGGACTCTCAAAACATTCAAACTTTTGATTCTTACAAAGCATATTACGATAGATTACCTGAGGAAAAAAAGGCTGCTTATAAAAAAGCTTCCTATAATATCAATACGGTTACAGATGTGAATGATTCTACTAGTATTATTGACTACAGCAATAACTATATGAACCAACCAATGAAAATAAAAATAATAAAGAAGGATAAATTGTGGACTGTAGATTTTAAATATACCTCTGGCGACACAACTGTTACAAAATGATGACGTTAAAAAACTTTTTATTGGTTGGGCTTGGTGGTGGTATTGGAGCAATGCTCCGGTTCTTTGTTGCAGGCATTTGGAAAGCAGGAAATTTTCCTTTTAATACATTGTTCATAAATATTGTGGGGAGCCTTGTAATAGGTTTGATATTCGGGTTAGGTATTAAGACGGAGCACTTGTCTGAACAAATGAAATTGTTTATTGCAACGGGTGTTTGTGGAGGATTTACTACTTTTTCTGCATTTAGTTTAGAGAATATGCTCATGCTCAAATCAGGAAATTATTTAATGGCAAGTTTATATATTTTAGCTAGTGTGGCTATTTGTATAATTGCCGTTTTTATGGGTTATAAAATCATAAACCAATAAATTATAATTGTATGTATGTACTTCATCCTTGGCATGGCGCAGATTATGGCTTTGATGCACCAGCTCAAGTAAATGCACTAATAGAAATATCAAAAGGCAGTAGTTGCAAATATGAAATAGACAAGCCCACCGGATTATTAAAATTGGATAGGGTAATCTATTCATCCTTTCACTATCCCATCAATTATGGTTTTATACCACAAACGTTGGGCGATGATGGAGACCCACTCGATATCCTTGTTTTGTGCAGCCAAAGTATTGCACCATTGTGCCTGGTAAAAGCCACTGTGATAGGCAATATGCAAATGATAGACAACGGCGAAAAAGACGATAAAATAATAGCAGTAGCTACTAATGACCCTTCAGTTAATCATTTAAAAGACATCAATGAATTGCCGGAACATTTTATAAATGTATTAAAAAATTATTTTGAAAACTATAAAGTATTAGAAAATAAAATTGTAGAAATAGATGACTTTCAAAATAAAGAAACAGCTTACAAGGTAATAGAAGATGCAATAAAAATGTACAAAGAACATTTCCCAAAAAATGGTTAACACAAAACAAAATTCTATGGATATTCAAACCATCGTAATCCTTCTTGTAATAGGATTGATAGCTGGCATGCTTAGTGGTGTAGTGGGAATTGGTGGAGGTATTGTTATTGTACCTGCATTGGTATTTTTTATTGGGTTTTCACAACGCATGGCTCAAGGCACTTCGCTGGCTATTATGCTTTTGCCCATTGGCTTGTTGGCTGTAATTCAATTTTACAAAGCTGGTTATGTAGATATAAAAGTAAGTGCCATCATTGCTTTTGCTTTCTTTATAGGAAGTTATTTTGGCAGCAAGATTGCGCTCACTGTTTCTCAAGATGTATTGAAAAAATGTTTTGCTATATTACTATTTATTGTTGCAATAAAGATGTTGTTTTTCGACAAATCAAAACCTTTTCACGAAAATATAAACAACAATGAAAAAAGTACTACATAATTAGAGATAAACTATGGATTTTTACTTTTTAATCATCTAAAATAAAACTACTAGACTTACAGGGTCTCTATGCCATCAAAATTCAACGATAAAGACGACAAAGAATTACTACAGCTATTTTACAGAGATGGTAACAACGAATGGCTTGGTGTCCTACTTCAACGCTATACAGGGCTTTTGCTAGGTGTAAGTATGAAATATCTCAAGAATGAAGATGATGCCAAAGATGCCGTGCAACAAATTTTTTTGAAAGTAATAAATGAGCTTCAAAAATATAAAGTTGAATATTTTAAAAGTTGGATTTACATGATTGCTAAGAATCATTGTTTGATGAAATTGAGGGATAAAGGAAAAATATCGGTTGAATTAAAAGACAATATTTTGGTGGCAGAAAATGACAATGAAGTAAAAGAAAAAGCCAACAACAAAGAAAGTGCTCTTACCCATCTTGAAATTGCTTTACAACAATTGAACAAAGAGCAGTGTGAATGTGTAACTTTATTCTACCTTCATAAGAAAACTTACCAAGAGATAGTAGAAGTAACTAATTTTAATATGCTACAAGTAAAAAGCAACATACAAAATGGCAAAAGAAATTTAAAAATATTAATGCAAAGAATGCAATCGCATGAACAATGATTTGACAAACATATTGCACGAAGGCCAACAGGATGATGCAGATAGGAAAAAACTATTGCAAAGTTTGAATGATGAGCTTAGCTTGACTAATGATGAACCATTGGAAGAGGAAGATATATTTGAACAAGAAGCATCACAAGGACTTCAACAAATCGACCAGACCAAAATTCCATTTATTGTAGATAAATTAAATGCAGATTTGCATCGGCAGCTCAAGAAAAAGAAAAAACGCAGGGGTATATTTAAAGACCCGTCATCCATTTATATTACTATTGTTACGATTTTATTGTTAATTATAATCTCGTATGTTATTATAAAGAAGTTAGGATAAAATTCTAAAAAACAAAACTTCGTTCTCCCTTTTAGTTTGGTACTTTTGCAAGGTGCAAATATTCAAAACAAATAGCCGTATTATTGTAACATGCAGTAATCGTTTATCCATTTACTTAGAAAAAGAGATAGTAGCCTTGGGCTATACACCCGTACGTATTTTTAAAACCGGTGTAGAAATTTCTGGCAATATGCAAGACTGTATAAAGCTAAATTTAAATTTACGTTGCGCCAGCCAAGTATTATTTTCTATAAAAGAATTTAGGGCGGTAAATGCAGATGATGTGTACAATGTATCAATGGATGTGGAGTGGGAAAATATCATTCCCGCAGAAGGCTATTTTTCTATCAGCAGCAATGTGAGCAATGAAACCATAACAAACAATCTGTTTGCCAATGTAAAAGTAAAAGATGCCATAGCAGATAGGTTTAGAAATAAAACAGGTAGCAGACCTGATTCTGGCTCTACCTTAAATGGTGTAGTAATACATTTATATTGGAAAGAAGAAGCCGCAGAATTATTTATTGATACCTCTGGCGAAACGTTGTCAAAACATGGTTATAGAAAAATTCCTGGAAAAGCGCCCATGTTAGAGTCGCTTGCAGCAGGTGTTATTTATGCAACCAATTGGAATAAAGAAACGCCGTTTATCAACCCCATGTGTGGCTCTGGCACCATTGCCATAGAAGCAGCACTCATAGCCACACACAGGGTGCCAGGCTTATACAGAAGCAATTATTCATTTATGCATTTGCAAGGCTATGACAAAGCAATGTATGAAAAGGAATTTGATGCAATAGAAGCACAAGTAGTAGAAAATCCTTCTTTACAAATCATCGTTTCGGATATTAGTGAAGATGCCATCAATATTTCTAAAGTAAATGCAGGTATGGCTGGAGTAGAAGATATGCTTACTTATGAAGTGTGCGATTTTCAACAAACAACATTGCCAGAAGTAGCGGGTTCGGTAATTATTTTTAACCCTGAATATGGCGATAGGCTGGGCGAAGAAATTGAACTGGAAGAGACCTATGCGCTTATGGGCGATTATATGAAGAAAAAATGCAAAGGTTACACGGGTTATATTTTTACAGGCAACTTAGAATTGGCCAAAAAGATTGGACTAAAACCAAAACGCCGAATTGAATTTTTTACGAGTAAGATTGATTGTAGGTTATTGGAATATGAGTTGTATGCGGGTAGTAGGGAAGTGAAGAAATAAAAACTTCACACAACGAAACAAAGATAACAACGAAACAAAAGACGCTTCTCAAATTGAGCAAATCAATATTTTTTGTACTTTTATTAAAATAAAATGTATGAGTGCTGCGCCCATTTTAAAATATACCATCGAAGAATACTTGGCTACTGAAGCAAAATCTTTGGAAAAGCATGAGTATTACCAAGGGGAAATTTTTGCCATGGCTGGAGCTTCTATAGAGCATAATCAAATTGTAAAAAATGTAATCTATTCCATTGAAGATCATTTAAGAAAAGGAGGAAAATGCCAAGTTTTTCCAAGCGATTTAAAAATACATATTGAAGCAAACTCGCTATTTACATATCCAGATCTATCTATTGTTTGCGGCAAAATAGAAACCTTAGAAAACCACAAAGATATTGTTACAAACCCATCGGTAATTGTGGAAGTACTCTCTCCTTCTACCCAAGATTATGATAGGGGCGGCAAATTTAAACTGTATAGAGATATTCCTAGTTTAAAAGAATACATTTTAATTTCTAGCACAGAAATGCTTGTTGAAAAATATGATAGACAAGATGATGGTTCATGGATATTGTATGAGTATAAAAATGAAAATGTTAATTTTCTTATTACAACTATTGAAATGGAAATAGATGTAAAAACAGTTTATCATTCAGTAATACTATAATTTCATACCACTCTACATTTGAAGCTGATTCTTCATTTTACTTCTCATAAATTTCTAATTATATATTTCTTCTGAAAATAAATTTTTGAAATATAAATCCACTCTTTCATCTTATAACAAATCTATTTATTATTTAGTCCAACTATTTTCACGCAAGGCTCTCTAAGGAGCAAAGCTGCAAAGAATTACATTGGACTAATTTACAAGTCCAAAAGGTATTACAAAAAACGCTTCCCAAATTGAGAAGCGTTTTCATTATTCATTATTAATTATTCATTATCAAATTATCCATTCCCCCTACCCTACTTTCTTCTTCAAATTTTCATCAATAGCATCTAAGAACTCTTCGGTATACAAATAATGCGCACCGTGCTCTACTTTATTGCCATGTATACAAACGGCCAAGTCTTTTGTCATTTTTCCACTTTCTACTGTTTCTATACAAACTGCTTCAAGTGCATTGCAAAAATCTATCAACGGTTGGTTGTTGTCTAATTTACCACGGAAAGCAAGTCCACGGGTCCATGCAAAAATAGATGCTATTGGATTTGTAGAAGTTGGTTTGCCTTTTTGGTGATCTCTGTAATGACGGGTTACAGTGCCATGAGCAGCTTCTGCTTCCATTGTTTTTCCATCGGGTGTTATCAATACAGATGTCATTAAACCAAGGCTACCAAAGCCTTGCGCCACTGTATCGCTTTGCACATCTCCGTCATAATTTTTACAAGCCCATACAAAATTACCATTCCACTTCAATGCGCTTGCAACCATATCGTCTATTAATCTATGCTCGTAAGTAATACCTGCTGCTGCATAACTTTCTTTAAATTCATTCTGGTACACTTCTTCAAAAATATCTTTAAAACGACCATCATATTTTTTTAGGATGGTATTTTTTGTAGAAAGATACAATGGCCATTTTTTACTCAAAGCCATATTGAAACAACTCCGTGCAAAGCCATAAATACTTTCATCGGTGTTGTACATTGCCATGGCAACGCCGTCACCTTTGTAATTGTACACTTCAAAAACTTGGGCTTCTCCCCCATCCTCCGGCGTAAAAGTCATGGTTAATTTTCCTTTACCTTTTATTACAGTATCCGTAGCGCGGTATTGATCACCAAATGCATGGCGGCCCACAATGATGGGTGCTGTCCAGTTTGTAACCAAGCGAGGTACATTTTGCATTACAATAGGCTCACGAAACACTGTGCCATCCAAAATGTTGCGTATCGTTCCGTTGGGCGATTTCCACATTTGTTTTAGCTTAAATTCTTCTACTCGTTGCTCATCTGGTGTAATGGTTGCGCATTTTATACCCACGCCACAAGCTTTTATAGCATTGGCAGCATCTATGGTTACTTGGTCGTTTGTTTCATCTCGATATTCCATACCCAAATCAAAATATTGGATAGGAACTTCTAAATAAGGAAGTATTAATTTGTCTTTAATGAACTTCCAAATGATTCTTGTCATTTCATCGCCATCTAATTCCACTACGGGATTTGCAACTTGTATTTTACTCATATATTATTTTATTGAAATTTTAATTAATTGAAGCTTGGCAACTTTTGGATCAACGATTACAGAGTCTGTTTCAAAATCTAATTTTATTCTCCATTTTTGCATAGTAGCAGCACCAATAATTACTTCTTCTGATAATTGCGGCACCACCAAAAACTCATCGGATAATTGTATGTCTTCAATGTAAAAATCTGCTCGTATTGCATCTGTTATCTCTATAAAATGATGCTCTGATGCAGTAGCTAATCTTCTTGGATGTAAGAAAGGAATTAGTTCTGTAATTTCTTCTGCAAATTCTTCATTGATGCAAGATAAGTTTGCACCACTATCAAATAATGCATACAATACTTTTTCTCCTTTAGAGCCCTCAAATCTTAACGGTAATCTTATAATAGACATAATTCTATTTTAAATAAAGGTAACGCTTATTTACAAATTCTTAATTATCTCATCGGCAAACTCGCTAGTCTTCAACAAAGTTGCTTCTTTCATCAAATTATAAAAATCGATGGTTACCGTTTTATTACGTATCGTTTTACCTACAGCATTTGTTATTAAATCTGCCGCATCTCTCCATCCCATATATTCGAGCATCATTACACCACTCAAAATTACTGAAGAAGGATTCATGGTGTTTGTGTTGGCAAAAGGTGGAGCTGTACCATGCGTAGCTTCAAATACTGCATGTCCGGTAAGGTAATTGATATTAGCGCCTGGTGCTATACCAATTCCGCCAACTTGTGCCGCCAATGCATCGGATATATAATCTCCATTTAAATTTAGGGTGGCTATAACTGAATAATCTTGTGGTGCCAACAAGGCTTGTTGTAAAAAGTTATCTGCAATGGCATCTTTAATAATTACTTTACCACCTACTGCACTTATTTTCATTTCTTCGTTTGCAACCGCTTCTCCACTTTCTTTTTTTGTTTTTTCCCATTGCTGCCAAGTGTACACATTTCCACTAAATTCCCTCTCTGCTAAATCATACCCCCATTGTTTAAAAGCGCCTTCTGTATATTTCATAATATTGCCTTTGTGAACAATGGTTACACTAGGTAATTTGTGTGTTATGGCAAATTCAATGGCGGAGCGTATCAATCTTTCACTACCATCCTTACTTACTGGCTTTACACCAAGTGAAGTAGTTTCAGGAAAACGGAATGCCTTTACACCTAGTTCATCTACCAAAAATTTCAACAATTTTGTAGCCTCAGGCGTACCAGTCATAAACTCTATACCAGCATAAATATCTTCTGTGTTTTCCCTAAATATCGTCATACTCACTTTCTCTGGCTGCCACATGGGGCTTGGTGTTCCTTCAAAGTATTTTACGGGCCTTAAGCACACATACAAATCTAACTCCTGCCTTAGCGCAACGTTGAGGCTACGAATACCCCCACCCACAGGTGTAGTAAGCGGCCCTTTTATAGAAAGTAAATATTCTTTAAAAGCATTCATCGTTTCTTCGGGCATCCAACTTCCAGTAGCATTAAATGCTTCTTCACCAGCCAATACTTTTAGCCATTCTATTTTCTTTTCGCCAGCATAAGCTTTTGCAATGGCTGCATCAAATACACGCACACTCGCTTTCCAAATATCTGGGCCAATGCCATCTCCTTCAATAAATGGTATCGTGGGATTGTTTGGTACGGTAAGTTTACCGTTTTGCATGGTTATTTTGTTCATAGATTGTAGTATTCAGTATTGAGTATTGAGATTGGTTTGTGATACTTTAAAGTTAATATTTTTTGCTTTTTAGTCTTGTGTCTTATATCTATAATCTCAAGTCTAATTTTGTGCTGCAAAAGTAAAGCAATCCAATTAAAGAAATAGGCATAAAAAAGCTTTCTGTCAAACAACAGAAAGCTTACTAAATATTCAAAAAAAGGTTAATTGGTTCTTCTTATCCTAAAATTACAGGTAATATTGTATGGCGGGTTACCGGCGCCAGATCCTATTAATAAACCCGAAAATGTACCTGATACAAATTGCCCTACAGCTCCATATTCCGTAATACTTACTGATATTGGTGTAGGTATTGTTGTGGTTGAATCAAGTATTTGTAAAGCCCTAAATGTTTGTAAATTCTGTGCACTACCACTTGCAATAGATTGATTAGCAAATCTAAAACTAACCCTAGAAGTTGAAGGAGGAGAATTTAAATTGTTATTAGCTTCTATTGATATAAAGGATTGCAGATTGTTATTATAAAAAAAGGTATCTGATGGTGCGGTTAAATTATAAGCTGCCCCATTTATTGTATAGTTTATAAACTGCTGTGTGGTTACACCACATGCTTGTATATTAGGAATCGTATTTGCTCCAGCATTTGAAACGGTATAAGTTATACTGCCACTTTGTTGCGCATTTGATGCATCTTCTCCTATTAAAACAATTGTTTGTGGCAAAGAGCATAATATTTTACTAAAGCTATACGTCCCCAAATTACTTAACGGATATCTGGTAAAAACGTATCCTTCTTTTACAATAATATAGCCGTTAGTGACTGCTGTGGCAGCACAATTGGTTACTGTTCCTGTAAAACTAACAAGCGTTGTAGAAGTTGGTATAGTAATTACACCCAAAGAAATATTAACATTGGTTGTAGAAAATGTTTGTGTATAAATGGGTGTTGAACAATTATAATTAGGGTATACACTCAATGAAAGTTGTGCATTATTAGGTACAGCGCCTCCTACATATCCACTTGAATCTGTATACCCATTTGCGG
Source organism: Ferruginibacter sp. (assembly GCA_031380515.1). Lineage (GTDB taxonomy): Bacteria > Bacteroidota > Bacteroidia > Chitinophagales > Chitinophagaceae > Ferruginibacter. The sequence continues at coordinate 19,706 of JANNGD010000045.1, forward strand.
CATTGTATGGGTTACTTACTACTGATATTCTTACCGTTGCATTTTGTATTGGTTGTCCACTGGCATTTTTTAATGTACAATTAAAAAGCACATAATTTGCTGGCACATCATAATTCCAAAAGGAAAAATGGCTTACTTCTCCTACGTAATTGTTTCCCACTTTTGTAGCACTACCTTCTTCTTTCCACAATCCATTGGTTTCGTCAAAATACCACAAAGGAATAGTTGTAGGAGCATTTGCAATAATTACAGAAGGAATAGGCATCGTAAGGGTAGCTTTTTTACCAGTTGCTATTTGCAATAAATCACCTGTTGTACTGGTTAATTCTACAGCCGCCATGCCATAAGTGGTCAATAATTTCATAGCTCCTGTAGCATCTTTACCTCTAAGATCGCCTGGCATAATATTGTTTAAATCTGGAGCTGTTGGGTTTATCCATTGTGCTTTTACACTTACAACGCCTGTATACGCTATGCCAGTAGTAGCGTTTACGATTGCATTGGTAGGAAAAGATATTTTCATTCCTCCACTCAATATTACATCCCCACCTGTTGTACCACTTATAGATCCAGCATTGCTTTTTGGCAATAATTTAATCCTAAAAAAAACTGCTTTACCTTCTGCTGCTATCCATGTTTTGATTCCTTTAAAATAAGCAACTTTGTTAACAGTAATAAAAGCAGCGCTCTTTCTTAATTCTACAGATTTTATTTCAAAATATCCATAGGCATCGGTAGTGGTGGTTTTTACACCTGCATTTACGGTGGCACCTTGCACAGGCATGTTGTTTTCATCTGTAACAAAGCCAGATACGGAAGTTACAATCTTTTCAAATGATTCAACATTGGTTATTGTAACTACCTGATTTTGTTCCGGGAATCTTTTTTGGCATCCTGAAAATAAGAAAACAAAACTTAATGCTGTCATGAAAAAAGTACCCCTAAACCTAGATATAAATGTATTCATAAAATAATTTTTCGGTGTTATCTACTATGACCCATTAACTATTAACAATGTTGCCTCCACTAAAAATCTATCCTACAATTTATCCATTCAGCATCAAACTTCACTGCATCATATTTCTTGTAAAAATTTATTGCTGGCTCGTTCCAATCCAAAACTTGCCAAACCAATCCACTATAGTTTTTTACATTACATTCTTCTATTAGCTTATCAAACAGCATTTTACCTATACCAGCCCCACGCATACTATCAGTTACAATTAAATCTTCTAAATACATTCTTTGGCCTTTCCAAGTACTATAGCGTATATAATAAAGTGCAAAACCAACTACAGCTCCTTCTATTTCTGCCACATAAGCTTCCCAAACTGGCTTTGGTCCAAAACCGCTTTCTACGAAATGCTTCAAAGTTACAGTTACCTCGTCGGGGGCTTTTTCATACACTGCAAGTTCTTGTACTAGTTCCATTATTTGTGGGCAATCTTCTTGAATGGCTTTACGAATGGTTATCTTCATTTATCCAATTTTTTGCCATAAAGATAAACTTTCGTTCAATAATGTGCTGTAAACAAGATTTTGTTAAACATATTAATGTTTAAACATTAATATGTTTTATTATTGTATATTTACAAAAAAATAAAATATGAATATTATAGAAAGTCTTAATTGGAGATATGCTACCAAGAGAATGAATGGCAATATTGTTCCGCAAGAGAAATTAGATACCATTTTAGCTGCTACCAATCTTGCTGCCACCTCTTATGGTTTGCAACCTTACACAGTATTGGTTGTTACAAATCAAGCTATAAAAGAAAAATTACAAGCAGCTGCTTATGGCCAGCATCAGTTAGGCGAAAGCTCTCATGTGTTGGTTTTTTGTGTACCAGAGCAAATTACATCGGCAGATATTCAAGCTTTTATGGAGCATATTGCTACCACAAGAAGCATGCCTATTGAAGCCTTAAGTGGTTACCAACAAATGATAGAAGGCACCATTGGCAAACTTACAGCAGAGCAACAGCAAATATGGAGTGCAAAGCAAGCTTACATAGCACTGGGTACAGCCCTTGCTACTGCTGCAGAGCAAAAAGTAGATGCTTGCCCTATGGAAGGTTTTAATGCAAGTGAATTTGGTGAAATTCTTGGATTGAAAGAAAAAGGTTTGAAAGCAGTGGTAATAATGCCATTGGGTTTTCGCTCACATGAAGATGCTACACAACATTATAAAAAAGTAAGAAAAGAATCGAAAGATATTTTCCAAATGATAAACTAGGATTGGAACAAAAAATGCACTTACAAAAAGTGCATTTTTTGTTTATAAGAATAATAAATTTTATTTTCTACCCGGATATATTTTCAATGCTTCCTTCAAACATTCAGTAGCGGCTATAATAGATTCTACATTCAATACATAAGCCATGCGAACTTCATCTTTCCCCAGCCCCGGCGTAGCATAAAAACCAGTAGCTGGCGCCATCATAACGGTACTGCCATTATAAGAAAATTCTTCTAACAGCCATTGGCAAAATTTATCGCTGTCATCTATCGGTAATTGTGCCATGGCATAAAATGCACCCCCGGGGTTAGGGCAAAATACCCCATCAATTTCATTTAGTGCTTTTACCAACGTATCTCTACGCAATTTGTATTCTGCCTTGGTAGTATCAAAATAATTATCTGGTAAGTCTACCGCTGCTTCTCCAAGCACTTGGGCATAGTATGGTGGACTCAATCTGCATTGAGCAAATTTCATTGCAGTATTAAGCACTTCCTTATTTTTTGTTACAAATGCTCCTATTCGTCCACCACATGCACTGTAACGTTTGCTAATGGTATCCATCAACACTACATGTTGCTCTGCTCCTTTAAGATGCATGGCACTTGTATGGGTACCTTCGTAACAAAACTCTCTGTAAGCCTCATCAGCAAATAAAAACAGATTATGCTTTATTACAATTTCTTTAAGCGTTTCCATTTCGGCAGCACTATATAAATATCCAGTTGGGTTATTGGGATTACAAACAACTATTGCTTTTGTTTTTGAAGTTATTGCTTTCTCAAAATCCTCTATGGGCGGCAGGGCAAAACCTGTTTGTATAGAACTTTTTATAGGAACTACTTTTACATCGGCTTGTACCGCAAAACCATTGTAGTTTGCATAAAAAGGTTCTGGAATTATTACTTCATCTCCCGCATCTAGACATGCCATAAAACCAAATGAAATGGCTTCACTCCCTCCGGTGGTTACAATAATTTCTTCTGCAGTTACATCTATATTATTTTTAGCATAATATTGAACCAACTTTTTACGATAGCTTTCATTGCCCGCACTATGGCTATATGCAAGCACATGTACGTCACAATTTTTTACAGCATCTATACAAGTTTGTGGGGTTACAATATCTGGCTGGCCAATATTTAGATGATAAACCTTGGTACCTCTTTTTTTTGCAGCTTCTGCAAAAGGTACAAGCTTGCGTATTGGAGATGCAGGCATTTCTGTGCCACGGTTACTTATTTTTAGCATAACGCAAAGATATTAAAACCCTTCTGAAATATTACCAAGCGAAATTTTGTTATTTGAACCACGAAGACACTGGATAAAAAAAGTTTCACAAAGAAGAATTGAAATAGAAAGCATTTGTGCAACTTTGTCTCTTTCTGCCTTTGTGGTTCAAATAAAATCGGCAAAAAAAGGAACCACGAAGACACTAAGTAAAAAAGTTTCACAAAGAAAAATGCAAAAAGAAAACCTTTGTGCTACTTTGGTTCATTCTGCCTTTGTGGTTCAAATAAAATGGTAAAGTTTATTGCAATAAACCTGCAGCCCAATCCAAGCCATATTTTGCTTTCAATAATTTTACTTGCAGCTCTATTATTTTTTGTTGTATTTCCAACAATTTATTTTCACGAGTATTTACCAGAAAAAGGCTGCTTTCTCCATTGGTAAAACGAAGTAGTTCGTTTCTCAAAAGTGAGTTGTAATTTTTAAGGGCACTGCTTGCAACATTTAATTGTGACTGCAATAAAATAAATTGATTATAATAATCTTTTATCTTATTATCGGTTTCTTGCATTTTTTGATTTAGTTCTAGCGTAGACTCTTGTATTTTCAATTTTGCCAACCGGTACTCGCCTCTTCCTTCTCTAAAGCGCAATGGGATTTTAATATCTAATCCCCAGCGGTTATTATTGTCCAACAACGTGCTACTAAAGTTTTTTACTACAAAATAATCCTTGTTTAATAAATTTGCTTTTAAGTTTACTGTGGGCAATAAGTTTTGAAATTTTAATTTTTTATCAACTTGTAATCCATCAATCTTAAACCTTGATTGTTGCAAAATTGGATTTTGAGCATTGCTTATTTGCAACAAATCATTGAGGGCTTTTGTTGTAATATAACTTCCTATCAAACTTGTATCTGGCAATATACCATCAGCAATATTTTGTGCTCCTCCATCTGCACCCCAAATAAAATTATTGAGGTTAAATTTTGCACTCATCATTTTTATTTCCGCATCAGCTTGCATCAATAAAAAATTTTGAAGTTGTGTAAATGCTTCTGTAGTGTCCATTGCAGCCCTATCTCCATTTATATTGGAAGTAACAACGAGCTTTAACCTATCCTTGCTAATTTTTACATAAGATGAAAAAATATTGTAGAGTTTGTAACTTCCACTCCATTGATAATAGCTACTATAAGCGTCCAATAACAAATCGTTCATCAATGCTTTTCTTTGTGCAGCAGTTTGTTGTATAGCAATTTTTGCTTGTTGCAAAAATGCCCTACGCTTATCAATCATTAAGCCTTTTGCTAATGGAACTTCTACACCCAAATAACTACTTCTTCCAGGCGATATTTCACTTTCTAAAAACTGCCCTCCATTTCTTTCAATACCCGTTTTTATATCTCCAATAGGAAGTGGTACTTTTAAATCGGCATTGTTATAAAAATAATAATTTTTACTATCAAAGGTTTTTTGCCTGGTTTCATATTCAAATACAGGATCAAAGGCACCTTTAGCAGAAAGCAAAATGGCACTAGCTTTTTCTTCTTGTATGCGAGCTACTTTTGCAAGCGGATGATGCAACTTAATTTTTTCTATAAAATCGTCTATTGTTAAGATACGGATAGAATCATTTTGTGCCTCGCATTTAAAAATACACAGTAAAAATAATAGTACAGTACTATAAATTTTATTCATTATTTTTCTTTTCTACGTTTTCTGGAAATTTATAATATTCTGGTGGAAAGCCATTGATGTGTCGCCATAACTCATAATAAATGGGTACATCTTTTAGCAAAGCTATGCCCTGTGCACCATTACCCATTCTTAGATTTTGTGGCCATTTTTTTTCTGTAGTATCTTCTATTACAAGCACCCTAAATTTTCCATTAGCGCTTACATTGGTTTCTATGGTGTTTACCTTGCCACCAAAAGTGCCGTAGCTCGTGTTTGGCCAACCACTAAAAACGATGGCAGGTATCCCATCAAAAATAAATCGCACTTTTTGCCCTTTGCTTATGAGGGGTAAATCCATTGGCTCCACATACATTTCTATTGCATAATCAATATGGTCGGGTACAATTTCTGCTATCATTTCTCCTTCTTTGAGCAACTCTCCCAAACCTGCTTTTTTTGCTTTTGTTATTTGCCCGCTTTGCGGTGCAATTACATAATATAGTTTGTTTCGTATATCATAACTGCTATAGGTATTTTGCAACTTACTAATATCTGCCTCAGTAGATGCAGCATTTGACAAAGAACCGAACCTGTCTCCTTCTGCTTTAGATATTTTATCGTTGTAATCCATCATAGAAATATTTTGTTCTATCCTAAGATTAATCAACTCTTGTTTGCTTTGCGCCAATTTATTATCGGAACTTATTTTTTTTGCATATCCGTTTTGATAATTCACTTTCCGTTTTTCAAAATCTACTAGCGATATGGCTCCACTATCTAGCATTACTTTACCCGCATCTAATTGCCTTTTGTATACAGCAAGTTCATTGGTTACTGCTCCTACTTCTAACTCATCATTCTGCACTTTTAATTGTTGCTGGGCAATTTTATTTTCTATAGAAGCTTGCTTTAATGCCCTACCTTCAGTAAGAACATTGGTTTGTACTTGAGCAGTAGCTGCTTTGCTTTCATAACCAGAAGCGCTGCTTTGCTTTGCACTTATTTGTTGCTTGGTACGATCTAGCAGTTGAGGATCAAAATAATCTACTTTTATTTCGCCTAATTGTAATATGGTATCACCCGCATTTACAAAATCACCCTCTTTTACATACCACTTCACAATTTTACCCGGTATTACACTGTTAATTTCTTGAGGTCGCTGGTCTTGCCTTACGGTTGTCATGCTGCCCTTGGCTCTAATATTTTGTGTCCATGGCAAAAAAAGCAAAATTAAAATTAAAATGAAGATTCCTGCACCCCATATCTTTCCCTTACGGCTGTGACCTATCCGATAAATTTTCGCAAACGAGCTAATATTGCTAAAAGGAATACTTTCTAAAGTTTGATTAAGATATTTATAATTTGTTGACATGTTAATATTTTAGCGCTTTAGTTGGTGTAGGAGTTGTCTTTTAAAAAAATAAACGCATCTGCCTGCTGTTGTACATTTTTATCATTGCTAATGATTAATACTGTTGCGTTGGATTCGTTTTTTAAGTACTGCATCATAGCATTTTCTCTTTCTTTTGGAAGATGCAGCAACGGTTCCTCCAGCAACAACAAGCTAGGTTTGCCCAATAATGCCCGCATCAATTTTATATTTTGTATAACATGATTGCTTAGGCGCTTTCCTGTAGGGTCTAGCATGGTATCATATCCATTCTTATTGTCAATGATAAAATCAGTAAGGCCCAATTTATCGGCCAAGTAAGTAATCTCATTCATCGGAATATGGGGATTACCCATCGTTAAATTATCGAAAATGCTACCCCTAAAAATATCTTGACCCGATAGCATGATACCGGTTTGTAAGCGTAAGCTATCCAATTTATAATTTCCAATAGGAATTTGGTTTATAAGTACACTTCCAGAAAATCCAGGGTAAGAGCCTGTAAGCAAACGAAGAATGGTTGATCTTCCAGACCCAGAATCTCCTCCTATACAAGCAATTTTTCTATTTACAATTTCGAAACTTACACTTTTTAGACCTACACTTCCATCTGGATAAACAAATCCAACTTCGCCAAACTTGATGCTACAACCTGCAGTCGTATTAAAGTCCATATTTCCGCTTAACTCAGATTTGCTATCAACTATTTTACTCAATTTTTCTATAGAAGTGAGGCTACTATAAACATTATCCATTGTACCAACCAATTTTTCTACCGAATTTATGATGAGTATGATAACAATATCAGCAGCAATAAATTGACCAACATTAATTTCCACATTAAGCAAAAGCCAAGTGCCCGCAATAAGCATGGTGGATACTATTAAAATTTTAAAACCAACCAAACTCCAGTATTGGGTATTCAAAATTTTAAAATGTGCCGTTCTGCTTTCTAAATATCCACTTATTTGCTCATCGGTATTGCGCATATGCAAGTTGGAACCCTTGCTGTATTTAAATGTTTTTGCACCTCTTGCTATCTCTTGCAACCATCCGGCAGTTTTGTACTTATAATCACTTGCAAGCATGCTTGTCTCAAATCCCTTATTAGAAGTTAATCTTAAGATTACGACTAATACAATAAGCACAAGCGCACCAAATGCAATAAATAGTGGATGATAAAATGAAAGTAAGATCAGACCTAGAAGTATCTGAATGACGGATGTTGGAATATCTACCAATACTTTTTCAATACTTTTTGCCAATGCAACCACATCAAAAAACCTGTTCACAACTTCGGGAAGGTATTGATTATCCATTTCTTCCAAATTCATATTAGGAATTTTATGCCCAAATTCCAATGAGTACCTAGTAAATATTTTCTGCCTTATCCTTTCAATAACCTGCAATTGCCTTATTTGAACAAACCCATTTAAAAATACACCTCCAATAACTATAAAAATAAGAATAACAATGGAAGTGGAGAGCGTGGCAGCCATTACAAAACTTATGATCGTTTGTATACCAAGCGGTAAAGAAAGAGAAATGAGCCCTCCCACAATAGCAAAAAAGTATACAGAACCTACATCTTTTCTATCTGCCATAATAAGCCGATGCAATTTCAATAATGCATTGGATAAAGAGGAAACATTTGCCATAATCTTACTTTGCTTAAATATAAGGTGCAAATATAAATAATTATCAATTACAATAGTATTACTATTGTTAATAATTTATTTTTAAATAATTTGTTTGTTTAACTATTACATTTTATACCTTTGTCCAAATACTTTATCATGCAAATAGATTTTAAAATTAAAATGAGCGATAAGCTTTATGTAAGAGACCCCGAAGGAACAGATATAGGTAAAATGATTATAAAATCTTCTGTTACAATGATTTCTAACATTGGTTATGAGCAATTTACTTTTAAAAAATTGGCCATTGAAATAAATAGTACAGAAGCTACTATTTACCGCTATTTTGAAAATAAACACAAGCTATTAATATATTTATTAGATTGGTATTGGTCTTTTATCGAATTTCAAGTAATATTCCAATTAAATAATATTTCAGACCCTGTAGAAAAAATAAAAAAAGTAATAGATATTTTGGTATGGGAAGATAACGCCGCTATAGTTTTTACAGAACCCGACCAACAAGCATTATATTATATTGCTATAGCAGAAGGTAGCAAAACCTATTTGAGCAAAGATGTTGATGACAACAATAAAGAGCTGCTCTATAAACCATTTAAAGATTTATGCGCACGAATTGCTTTGATTTTCAAAGAGTATAATCCAAAATATAAGTATCCTTCCTCTCTTGCTAGTACAGTTGTAGAAACTTCCCACTTGCAATATTACTTTATGCAACACTTACCAAGGCTATGTGATTTTAGTAAAAAGAAAAACCCAAAAGATATAGAAGCATATCTTGAGCATTTGGTTTTTGGTGCTTTGGACTCGAAATAATGGAACGGATACATTATATAGTATTTAAAACCGATTCGGAAAATAATGATTACAAAAAAACCTCCGCAAAAGCGAAGGTTTTTTCAAATAAAATAATAAACTTTTTATGAAAGCTTTTTAAATTTCTAGGCAGCTTTTTTAGCTATTTTTTTAGCTTTTTTAGCTGCAGCAGTTTTTGTAGATGGATTAGTAACGGCTTTTACTGGAGCTGCAACGGGTGTAACAGCAGCGGTAGTAGCCATGGCAGGAATTCCAGCCTTTAATTTAGCATAATCTTCAGAACTCAATACCTCTCCTTTGATAGTAATACTCTTAGTATCATCTGCACCAGCAAATTTTACATTCATGTGCTTTTCAAATGCGCCCAAACCGCCTGCATTGTAAGTAGCGGTAATAGTTCCTGTTTTGCCAGGTGCAATAGGCGTTTTTGTATAATCACCAATTGTACAGCCGCATGTAGGACTTGCACTCTCTATGATCAAATCTTTCGTGCCAGTATTTACAACTGTAAAAGTGGCTGGGGCTGGTATCCCTTGTGGAATTTTACCCATTTCTACAGTTTCCATTTTAATTTTTGCAATATCATCAGACTTTACTTGAGCAAAAGAAGTTGCTGTAAGTGCAAATGCAGCAAAAGAAAATAATAATTTTTTCATACCCTGTTTTTTTAATTTAATTTTTAGTTTAATTTTTAATTTAATTTTTCAAATCATTCGCTCCATCAACAGTGGGCGCACTTGTAGTAGGTGTTTTCCATACTTCGCCTTTAATAAGCAATACCCTAGATTGGGTGCCATTATATGTAATGGTAATGGACTTGGTAAATGGCCCCTCGGCTGCTGCATTGTATCCTACAGTAATCTGAGATTTTTGGCCTGCTGTTATTTCTTTTTCTTTATCCCACTGTGGCGTTGTACAACCACAACTTGCTTGCACATTATCCAATTTAAATGGAGTAGCGCCTGTATTTGATACTTCAAAAATATGGGTAACCGGCTTCCCTTGTGGTATTTTACCGAAGTCAAATTCAGTTTCTTTTAATCCAAGGGTTTCGGCCAATACTGGCTTAACTGCATTTTCAGCGGTTAAAGCAGCAGGTTTAACCACTGTAGCAGGCGTGGCTTTGCTAGCCTCTTTTGAATGGTTATGTCCGGCATGTTCATCAATAACGGCGGTTTGTGCATTCGATATCAAAGCACCTAAACCCAGTGTACAAACAAAAAGTATTTTTTTCATAATTGTTGTTTTTCAATTTAAGACCCCAAATATACAAAAAGGTTTTCTTTTCAAATAATTTCAATTTGTTATCTAAGTATTTTAACAAAACGCTTTTATTTCAATAATTTTACAGCAATTTAAAAATATGGATACCTTGAACGAAATAGACGCTGCATCAATAGAAAAATTAAGTTTCGATAATTTTCGCAATGAAGTAATAAAAGATTACCACAATGCATGCATAAGTAGGGAAGCTAGCTTACTTGGACGAAAAGAAGTGCTTACCGGAAAAGCTAAATTTGGCATTTTTGGAGACGGGGCAGAAGTGCCACAAATAGCTATGGCTAAGTTCTTTAAGCCAGGCGATTTTCGTTCTGGGTACTATCGGGACCAAACTTTTATGTTTGCCAGTGGGTTATCTACTATTCAACAATTCTTTGCCCAATTATATGCAGATACTGATGTAACACACGATCCTTTTAGCGCCGGCAGGCAAATGAATGCTCATTTCGCCACCAAAATAGTTGATGAAAATGGAGACTGGCTGCCTTTGGCACAAATAAAAAATGTATCAAGCGATATAGCTCCTACTGCTGGCCAGATGCCAAGAGCACTTGGTTTAGCTTATGCAAGCAAATTTTTTAGGCAAGTAAAAGAACTAGAAAATGAGACCAATCTTAGTAATAATGGCAACGAAATATGTTTTTGTACCATTGGAGATGCGTCTACAAGCGAAGGTCATTTTTGGGAAACGATCAATGCGGCTGGTGTTTTACAAGTTCCATTGGCTGTTTTTGTATGGGACAATGGTTATGGAATTTCTGTTCCCAAAGAGCACCAAACCACCAAAGGCTCCATTTCAGAAGCCCTTGCTGGATTTCAAAAGAATGAGGGTACCAATGGGTTTGATATTTACAAACTTAAAGGTTGGGATTATGCTAGTATGTGCGAAGTGCTAGAACCCGCCATAGAAAAAATAAGGGAAACACATACACCTGCCATTTTTCATATAGAAGAAATAACACAACCACAAGGCCACTCTACTTCTGGCAGCCATGAGCGTTACAAAAATATAGAAAGATTAAATTGGGAAAAAGAATGGGATTGCATAAAACAAATGCGCAATTGGATTTTGGAAAATGCACTTGCTTCAGAAGAAGAATTAAAATCGGTAGAAGAAGAAACCGTTGCTTTTGTAAAACAAAGTAAGCAAGCAGCATGGGAAGAATACTTAAACCCTATAAAGGCAATTGTATCCGAAACGGTAACATTACTTCAAAATACAAACAACGAAGCAGCCGGCAAGCATGCGGCTACTTTGGCATCTTTACGTGAGCCATTGCGTAGGGATATTTTAAAAACACTTGCAATTGTTTTATACGATTTACCTGCTGCAGAAGCGAGCACAGTTAGGAATTATTACAATACTTTACTCAATAGCAGCAATAAATTGTATGATGCTTTTTTGTACAATGAAGGACCAAAATCTGCTTTAAAAGTTCCAGTTGTAGCTGCCCAATACGATGAAACTTCTGCTACAATAAACGGATACGAAGTACTCAACAAATATTTTGACCAACTTTTTGCCAGCAATAACAAAGTAGCTGCATTTGGCGAAGACCTAGGATTTATTGGAGATGTGAACCAGGGCTTCAGCGGCTTGCAAGAAAAGTATGGCAAAGAAAGAATTTTCGATACGGGTATAAGGGAACTTACTATTATGGGACAAGGCATAGGCATGGCTTTGCGAGGATTGCGCCCCATTGCCGAAATTCAATATTTAGATTATTTATTGTACGGCTTGCAACCATTGAGTGACGATGTAGCTACCACTCATTTTCGTACTGCTGGACAACAAAGTGTACCACTCATTGTACGTACACGTGGGCATAGGCTTGAGGGCATTTGGCATAGTGGCTCGCCTATGGGTATGATCGTAAATGCGCTACGTGGCATGTATGTATGTGTACCACGCAACATGACACAAGCTGCAGGCATGTACAATACGCTCCTACAAGGCAACGACCCAGGGCTGGTAATAGAATGCTTAAATGGCTATCGCTTAAAAGAAAAACTACCCAGCAACTTACACGCATTTACTGTACCACTTGGTGTGCCAGATATTTTAAAAGAGGGTACAGATGTAACCATTGTAAGCTACGGCTCTACTTTACGTATAGTACAAGAAGCAGCAGAAACGTTGGCTAAAATGGATATCAGTTGCGAAGTTATTGATGTACAAACCTTATTGCCTTTCGATATAAACCATCGCATTGTAGCATCGCTCAAAAAAACAAACAGGATAATTTTTGTAGACGAAGATGTACCAAGTGGTGCCGCCGCTTATATGTTCAATAAAGTAATGGAAGAGCAAAAAGGATACAAATATTTAGATGTAAGTCCACGCACCCTTACCGCAAAAGACCACCGCCCAGGATATGGCAGCGATGGAGATTATTTTGCAAAACCAAATGTAGAGAATGTGGTAGCAGCAGTGAAGGAAATGATGGAGGAGTAAGCAGTAAGCAGTGGGCAGTTGGCAGTGGGCAGAGGGCAAAAATTTTGGGGTTATGGACAGTAAACAATTTTCATCAGTTGTTCCCGCTATACATTACCACCTCCCGGCCGGCAAAGGCTGGTCTCTTGTTCGTACCTCACAATCCACCATTAGGCGGAACATTTCTATCTGTCTGCCGACAAGGCAGGTAGGGAAGCCCGTCCACTTTTGTTTTTCAAATGGGCAATAATATGTTGCCGTATTATAAAATCGTAACTTAATCTTTTAATCACTAAAAAAAAACATCATGGCAGTAGTAAAAGTTATCGAAGTAATTGCAACATCAAAAGTAAGTTTTGAAGATGCAGTAAAAGAAGCAGTAAAAGAAGTTTCTAAAACCATCAGAAATATAGATTCTGTATGGATAAAAGACCAAAAAGTACACGTCGCCAATGGCGAAATTTCATCTTGGGGTGTAGTGTGCAAAGTGAGTTTTAGAATTGAGGGTGGCGAATAATATCTTCTGTTTATTGTATCAAAAAAGCGGCATTTACAGATGCTGCTTTTTTCTGAATATATAGTCAAATCATCTCAAAAAAACAATAAACTAATTATGGAAAATCAACCAAATGAAAATGATATCTTGTCAGAAAATGTTTTTGAAAACGTACAAGCCAGTACGGGAAAGAGGTTTGGCAATTATCTTATTGACTTAGTCATCGTATACATCATTGTAATTGGTTTAGGTATTGTTTATCTTCTTATTAATCCTGCGGCAATAGACGAAATAGATGATAATGCTACAGGCAATAATTTATTAGACAGACTAATGTTCTTACTTGTTTATGGTATCATTCTGGGAATTGTAGAAGGAATAGGAAAAGGAAAAACTATTGGAAAACTAATTACAGGAACGAGGGCAATAAATGAAGATGGAACTAAAATTACATTTTCTACTGGTTTTATAAGAGGACTATGCAGAGCAGTTCCATTTAATGCATTTAGTGCTTTAGGTACACCCTCTTATCCTTGGCACGACAAATGGACAAACACAATAGTAATAGATGAGAAATTATCAAATTTTAAGGAACGCTTGTAGGTATTCGCCTGTGGCGAATACTGTGTAATGGATGAGAAATTATATAATTAGAAGTAAACGTAGGTATTCGCCTGTGGCGAATACTGTGTAAAAACCAATAGGGCGAATATTATTCACCCTATTGGTTTTTGCATTCGCCATAGCGAATTCAAAATGCCTAAGCACTCGCCAAAGGCGAGCGCCTACGAAAAAGCGAGTACCTACTTTAAATTATGATACACTTTCTGCACATCTTCATCCTGTTCCAAATGGTCTACTAATTTCAACACATCATTGGCCTCCTCTTCATTTAGCTCAACCAAAGTGCCAGGTATACGGGTAAGCTCTGCGCTTATTAGTTCTAGTCCTTTATCTTCTATGGCTTTGTTCATGGTACCAAATTCTGAAAAAGCAGCTCGGATGATGATATTCCCCTCTGCATCCTCTCCTATTTCTTCTAAGCCAAAATCTATTAACTCCAATTCTAATTCATCTACATTCAATTTGTTGTTTTTTACCTTAAACTCCCCCATACGGGTAAACGTAAATGCAACGCTACCTGTAGTACCCAAAGCTCCTTTTGCTTTCGTAAAGTGCATGCGCACATTGGCTACAGTTCTCGTTGTATTATCGGTAGCTGTTTCTACCAATACAGCTACACCATGTGGAGCGTAACCTTCATACACCATTTCGTCGTAGCTGCTTATGTCTTTGCCCATGGCACGCTTTATGGCCGCTTCTACACGGTCTTTTGGCATGTTACAAGCTTTTGCATTTAGATAACACCTTCTTAATGCAGGGTTATTCTCTACATCTGGCCCCGCAGCTTTTACTGCTATGGCTATTTCTTTACCTATACGGGTAAAATCTTTTGCCATTTTATCCCAGCGTGCAAACATGGCACCTTTTCTTACTTCAAATATGCGACCCATTTATATTTAAGATTTATTATTTAAAATTTTTAAGTCCGCAAATTTATGGATTGTTTTTTAATGTTTGGATTTTGGTAATGTAATCAGGAAATTACCCAAAAAAACAGGCAGTATTAAAGCTATAAGGCAAATTCAAAGCAGATGCATAAAAAAGCGGTTAAGGCAGATACTGCCCGCTGATGCCGCTATAAAATATCCAAAATGAACAAGCTATTTACTTATTAGCTTACCTTCGAACAATGAAATTCATGTTCCCGTTTGTTCTATCTGTCCTATCAATTATTACAACCACTGCATTCTCCCAGAGAATGCTAATTCCCTATAAAGCTGGCAGCCTTTATGGATTAAGCAATGAACAAGGCAAGATTGTTGTACCGCCAATATATGACGGGCTGAATTGGCTGGAAGAAGGTTGGTTTGAAACAAGTAAAAAATTAGTACTTCAAGATACGCTTGAAATTTCGAAAAATCATTTTTTTAGACGGAATGAAACAGTCGAATTGACTGGCCTGATACATAATGGCGAAGTAATTTTAAAAGATGAAACCTTCGAAGATTATGAAATCATATTGGGCAGATGCATTATTGCAAGAGCAAAAACAAGAATTCGATCATACACCAAAGAGCAATTTTCTCGATACAAAAAAAGGGAAAAATTTTATAGCCTATTTAATGCCAGTGGCGTTAATCTCTATCCAGAAAATTTTCAACGCATTCAAAAAATAGATACGAGTGGCAATAGCAGGATATATAAAAACAAGTGCCGTTATATACTTTTTGGAGCAAAGCATTATGATAATAAGCATTCCTTTTTTGTATTTGATATGGATAACCAACTTATAAGTGAGTGGCTTATTAAGGAAGCAAACAATGTAAAGGTTACAGATTTCAACCTGGCAAACAAACTAATCAATTTAGAAGTTACTGATCAATTTTACCATACCGTAAGTAAGACAATAGATTTCAGCAAGGGTAAATTTGTACTAACTGCTTCAAACAAAAAGCCTACCCCAGGTAATTATGATACGGAACGGGGTGCCAGTGTAAAAGATGATAGAGAACAAATGATAACAGCAAAAGAGTCGTCTTCTTTAGATGACAATGTAGCCGTACCTGACCAAGAGGCTCCCGACAATAAGCCCGCTCCGGCATTTATAAGCTATTGCCAAAAAATAAACGACAGCTTATTTTATATTACTGGAAACAACAGTAAAAAAGCGATTGATTTGCCCACTGCTGCAACAATAATTTTTCAGGACCGAGGGAGCATCACACAATATGGACCAATTATTTATAAACTTGGGGAGAAATTTGGACTTATTGTAGACGGCGTTGCAGCGGCCACAGATTACGATTCGCTGGTATATTTCGGAAATAAGTTCTTAAGCTGGAAAACCTTCGATAACCAAAAAAAATGTGGCGTAATGGAAGCTGCTGGCAGCCCAGTCATCAACTTCGTATATGATTCTATCTATGCGGGTATAAGGGAATTGGTGTTCGAAGATAAAAGCATAACAATGAACTCCAATTACCAAATGCTGTTAAAAGAGCGAAGCGCCCGATACGATTATACCAAACCCTATGCGTATAAGCGGCAACCTTCTGAAGTAGTAACAGTATATAAAAACGGAAAGTGGGGAGTGCTTAATATGTTAGAACAAACAGTCATTGACATAGCTTACGAATTGATCGCCATCAATGGACAGAATTTTATGCAGCCAAAAATGCATGAATTTATTATTCTTAAACAAAACGGACGCTATGGATTAACCAATTTAAAGTACAATCGCACCCTCAAAAAAAGTGAAATGCATGGAACCATTCGTCCGATATTTACTCACGTACCAGGCTATTACTACCCAAATTATTACAATAAAAAGGGATACAAGCTGGTAGGCTTATACGACGAAAAATATGGTTTTAAAGGGTATGGCAATGAAAAAGGGGTTGTTTTTTTTAAACAATAGCATTTAATTAGTACAACACAAAAGATGCTTTAACCGGTTTATTGGCTATCACTTTGTAGAAGCATTATAAAAATGAGAAATTTTAAATTTGTATTATTTTCATTTTTAATGACTATCACTGAATTATTTCAGCCCAAAACTCCTAAAAAAGCAGTTGGTTTTCTTAATTCAAAAAGTTCCCCATCTCAACACACATAACTCATTTCTAAATACTAATTTTGCATAATGAGCAAAGGGAAAGTTTTGATGGCAATGAGTGGCGGTATTGATAGTACTGTTGCTGCGCTTATGCTTCACAAAGAAGGATATGAAGTGATAGGTATTACCATGAAAACATGGGATTATGAAACCAGTGGCGGTGGTAATACCGGCAAAAAAGAAACGGGTTGCTGCAACCTCGATAGTTTTAATGATGCACGCCAAGCGGCTGTGCAGCATGGGTTTCCGCATTTTATATTGGATATAAGAGAAGAGTTTGGTGGTTTTGTGATAGAAAATTTTGTAGAAGAATATATTGCTGGGCGCACACCCAACCCTTGTGTAATGTGCAATACGCACATAAAGTGGCGTGCCTTGCTTAAGCGTGCGGATGCGCTGGGTTGCGAATTTATAGCCACTGGCCACTATGCACAAGTACACCAACACACGAATGGTAGGTATTTTATAAGCAAAGGCTTGGACGAAACCAAAGACCAAAGCTATGCACTATGGGGCTTGCAACAAGATTTGCTTGCTCGTACATTACTACCATTGGGTACTTTTCATAAAACGGCCATACGTCAAATGGCACACGACTTTGGTTATCCTGAGTTGGCTAAAAAAAGTGAGAGCTACGAAATTTGTTTTGTACCCGATAACGATTACCGTGGATTTTTGAAAAGAAAGGTAGAAGGACTGGAAGAAAGGGTGAACGGCGGAAATTTTGTAGATACTGACGGTAAAATTTTGGGGACGCACAAAGGTTATCCATTTTACACGGTTGGGCAACGCAAAGGGCTGGATATTGCCCTTGGCAAACCAGCCTTTGTAACAGAAATTATTCCCGAAACCAATACTGTTGTGCTTGGAGATGAGGAAGCTTTAAATCGCTCTGAAATGAATGTAACAGGCATCAATTGGATGAAATACGATGGCATAACGGATGGAATGGAAGCTATAACAAAAATCAGGTACAAGGATAAGGGCGCATTGAGTAACTTATATACAAGCAATAATGGTATTTCGGTAAAATTTTACGAAAATGTAAAAGGAGTAGCACCAGGCCAGAGTGCTGTTTTTTATGAAGGCAATGATTTGATAGGTGGCGGCGTTATACAAAGGGGAAAATAAGTTATACGCTTTTTTGAAGCAGCTTATTTATCTTTAACAGTATCTATTTAAAATAGTTATATATTTATTTTATGAAAAAGCTTATTTCTATTATTTTATCTGTAATCATTTTTACATCTTGTAAAAAAAGTACGGAAGATCTGGTGCTTACTCCTATAAGTGATTACGCACCACTTAAAGTAGGAAAATACATTACATACAGCCTAGATTCGTTGATATATACCAACTTTGGTAATACCGAAACACATAGGTTGTACGAGGTAAGGTATGTTACTGCCGATACAATTACAGATATTCTTGGTAGAAAAGCTTTTCGCATTACACGTTATATTCGTACTATTCCGGCTGGCGTTTTTACCCCAGACAATACTTTTTTAGCTGTCAATACGGGGACAACATTTGAGTTTACCGAAAACAATTTGCGCTATTTAAAACTTACCCAGCCCATAAAAGACGATTATACTTGGAAGGGAAATTCTGCTATTGATGTGACGACTGTCATTCCAGGAGTGAGGGATTTTACCTATCTGGCAGATTGGGATTACACCTATGTAAGCGTAGGGCAACCATATAAACTGGGTAGCTTTAACCTTGCCAATACAATAACAGTAAACCAACGGGATGCCTCTACAAACTTGCCGGTTACTGCTGCTACAAATATTGCAACCCGGGATTTTTCGAAAGAAATTTATGCACAAGGCATAGGGTTGGTCTATAGGGAATTTTTACATTGGGAATTTCAACAAGTTCCCAGATATTCTGGATATGGCATAACGTTGAAAATGATAGATCATAATTAAAGGTATTTTTTTATTATTGGTGATAAAGGTTACCAAACTTTTGTAACCTTTCCATTAAATATTCTCATAAAATAAAGGTGCTTGTTTTCAAAATAATCTGGAATATCTGCTTTTCTATTTGCATAAACAGGTTTAAAATTAAACTCCGTAAATAATTTAGAATTAGGTTCATTTAAGTGGCTCATAAAATCATTCGGATATTTCACCATCAATCTAGCAAAAAGGAACACGGCTTCAAAGCCTTTGTAAGCCATATCCGATGGGTTTCCTTTATACTTTTTTAAGTAAGTATGCTGTATTTTTTTGCTAAAAATATCTGTTTTACCATTATAGTAAGATGCCGTATAGAGCACTGGAAAATCTTTGACTGTTGGTTTTCTAAGATCTGAGAATGCATCCCAATTTGGCATACCAATTACTTCAATAGGATATGTTTCCTTTAAAGTGTACAGGGAATTAACCAAGGAATTTGCAAAATCTTCATTTAAGCTTCCTCCAATGATAATAGAATTCCTATTACTATCTAATTTTTCTTTTATGATGGAGAAGTCATCAATAAAATTTATAGTTTCAATTGTAAGAAGCGGTTTTCCGTTAGCTTCATTTATGATTTTAAAATAATCTGCAATTTTATCTTCTTGCCCACCTTTTTTTCTACATAAGTAAATTTTATCCGTACCATGCTTTTGTAAAAGATAGCTGTAAATATTTTCACAATGAGCCCTCAAGGTTGAATTGACCATTATAAAAAATGGGTTGGCAAATATACCTCCATCATTGGGTGAAGTAGCAGAAATGAAGGGTATGTTTTTTTGTTTTGCAAATGAAGCAAGCTGTGTTAATTCGAGGTCTTTTACTGAGCCAATAATCAGGTCTACGCTATCAAGCTTTTTATTAGTTATTAACCAATCAATGTTTTCCTTTTCTGCTTTGGTATCATAAATATTTGTAAGAAAAGTACCTTTAGGCATAGGCATGCTATCTAAAGCTATTTGTGCACCTTGCACAAAATCTAATCCAGGTTGTACAAACTTTGGAAATACTTTGCCATATTTATAAAAAGTACCAAAAAATGCAGAATCTAAATAAAGCGGCGAAAAAATGGCGATTTTATAAACCTTTGCAGGCGTATTGGCAACCGGTATCTCTTGTGCTTCAAGGTTCAACAATCCAAATAATAATGCTAATAATACTGTAATTTTCTTTGCCATGGTGGTAGTTTTCTTCAAATTTTCTTAGGGTAAATTTGTTGTACGGGCCTGCAAAATATAAATATTTTACTAAATACATTAAAAGATATTGTTATTCCCATTCTATAGTTGCAGGGGGTTTACTACTTATATCATACACCACCCTATTTATTCCTTTTACATTATTGATAATTTCATTGCTTACATCTGCTAAAAAATCATACGGTAAATGAGCCCAATCTGCTGTCATTCCATCTACAGAAGTAACGGCTCGCAAGGCAATGGTGAATTCATACGTACGCTCATCTCCCATTACGCCTACACTTTTTACAGGTAATAAGATGGTACCTGCTTGCCATACCTTATCATATAATTTATATTTTTTTAGTAAATCTGTGTAAACCGCATCTGCTTCTTGCAATAACCGTACCTTTTCTTCGGTAACCTCACCCAATATTCTTATACCCAAGCCTGGACCTGGAAAAGGATGCCTACCCAATATATCTGCTGGTATTCCCAACTCTGCTCCTATTTTTCTTACTTCGTCTTTAAAAAGGGAACGCAAGGGTTCTACAATTTTAAGATTCATCTTTTCTGGCAAGCCACCAACATTGTGGTGCGACTTTATAGTAACCGATGGACCGTGCACCGCTGCAGATTCAATAACATCGGGATAAATAGTACCTTGACCCAAGTAAGAAATACCTGTTATTTTCTTTGCCTCTTCATCAAAAATATCAATAAAGCTACTTCCTATAGCCTTGCGTTTTGCTTCGGGATCTATTTTACCCGCAAGTTTTGTATAAAAATGTTCTGATGCATCTACACCTTTTACATTTAGCCCAAGTTGTTTGTATATTTTTAAAACTTCTTCAAACTCATTTTTGCGAAGCAGACCATTATTTACAAAAATGCCAAAAAGATTTTCTCCAATGGCTTTATGCAACAAAGTAGCTGCCACAGTACTATCTACACCACCGCTCAAACCCATCACCACTTTACTATCGCCTAATTGGGCTTTCAAATTTTCCACAGATTCTGTAATAAAATGAGCAGCCGTCCAATCTTTGCTACAGCCACAAACTTTTACTAAAAAATTATCAATTATTTTTTTCCCTTCGGTAGAATGATAAACCTCTGGGTGAAACTGTATTCCATAAATAGGATGGTTGGTATTTTCGTTGTTTACAAAAGCTGCCACGGGAATGCTTTCCGTATTACCAAGCAATTCAAAACCAGTTGGTAATTCTTTTATTGTGTCGCTATGACTCATCCAAACTTGAGAAAGCGCTGGCATACCTTCCGTAAGTTGGCTTTCCTTTATGATGTTTAGCATTGCCCTGCCATACTCCCGCTTATTACTTTTTGCTACTACACCGCCAAACAACTTTGCTGTAAGCTGTGCCCCATAACAGATACCTAAAACGGGTACATTCTCAGCTATGGCTCTTACATCCACTATCGGCGCTTCTACTTCATTTACGCTACAGGGCGACCCCGAAAGAATAACTCCTTTTAAATATTCATCATAAACAAAGGGCTTATTAAATGGAATTATTTCGCAGAAAACATTGGCTTCTCTTACAACCCTTGCTATAAGTTGGGTGTATTGGGAACCAAAATCTAGGATTAATATCTTATTAGTCATAATGTGCGCAAATGTAAATTATTAAACTTGTAGTACCATATTGGCGGCTTATAAATGACCTACTTTTTATAATTGTGCGTCAAAAAATATATGCTTGGCGAAAAATGTATTGCATAACAAACTAAAAAATACCTCAAAAAAATACTTGGGCACTTTATACAAAAAATAGTAACCCTAATACCAATAAATGTGCTATACGAGAAAATGTAAAATATCCCCCAAATGTGGTATTAAATATATTGGATATTTAATATAAATTTGTATATGATTCCAATATGTAAAAAATGAAGCAGCGCAATGCTGTTCATTAATGTAGGCTATGAAAATGATCTTAATGAGAAAATTATTTAAATCAAAAAAAAAGAAAATGAAAAAAACACTATTCTTCATTGCGTCATTATTTGTTATAAATGCAAATGCCCAAAACGTAGGTATTGGTACAACAACCCCAGCAGCTAGATTGGATGTAAAAACACCCAGTAGTTATGTAGCCCAATTTAACGGAGCAGCACCTATGTATATGGGCATATTTGAAAATGATCTTTACAGGGGATATTGGGGATCTTATGCTGGTGCTGCAGAAGATGTAGATTTTGGGACAGGATCTGGGAATACATTAGGCAAATTACATTTAACGATACAGGCAAACCCAAGACTTACAATCAAAGCGGATGGAGATGTGGGTATTGGTACTACTAATCCTAACCATCTTTTGCATGTAAATGGGGGAGATTTATTTGTACAATCTAGTAGTGGACTCATAAGGTTTGGCTATGATGGTAGCAACGAATGGCAGATGGCTACCACAGGTGGAGGTGCAGACTTACGCTGGTATACAACCACCGATGGTGGAACAACAATTACCCCAAGGCACTATTTTAGCCAAAATGGTAATATGGGAGTAGGTGGTTTTTCAGGACCTGGTGTACCTCTTGGTCGTTTAGACGTAGTTGGTGCAGGTGTATCATCTTCAACAAATACCTTTTTGCTAAGAAGTTCTATAGGGGATACCTTACTGCGCATGAGAGATGATGGAAGAATGGGTATTGGTTATAATGGCACTAGCTATGGCCGTACTTTAAATATGGGTGGTACTGGTATTAATTTTTATACTGCAAATGAAGCGGCTTTTGGAGGTGCAGTTTTTCCTACAGATACATCCTTGGTAATATGGTCAAATAGTGCTGCCAATAATTATTTGGTATTACAACCTAGTTGGGGCAACACTGGTGTTGGTACTTACACCCCCAATGCAAAATTTCACGTAAATGGCACACAGCTTATAGGCGGTAATAGTGCCAGAATAGCTACAGGATATTCATTGAGTGTAGATGGAAAAATAATAGCCGAAGAAGTAAAAGTTCAATTAAGTACATCTTGGCCAGACTATGTTTTTGGTAAAAACTATAAATTAATGCCTCTAGAAGAGTTGGAAGAGTCTATTAATAAAAACAAGCATTTACCAAATATTCCAGCGGCTGCCGAAATTGAAAAAGATGGCATTTCGCTTGGTGATATGAATAAGCGCTTGATGGAGAAAGTAGAAGAACTTACTTTATATATTATTGACTTAAATAAAAAGAACAATGCGCTTGCAGAAAAAGTAGAAAAGCTAGAAGCTAAAGCGCAAGCAAACAAATAGAGATATTTTCAAATCATTTTATTTAAATCAACAATTATGAACCGATATATAAAACGCCTGTTCGTGTTAGCGGTTTTTTGTGGAACGGTAAATGGAAACTTGCTCGCTCAAACGATAGATGATATTTTGAGAGACCCGAGTAACAATTATTTTACCATTAAACAAAGAGCCGAAACATTCTTTACGCAGCGAGGAACTGTGGGTACAGGTTATAAAGAATTTAAACGCTGGGAATTTCTTATAAGAAACAATATAGCTACTGATGGCACAATACCAGATATGGTAACAAAAAACCAGCAAGCATTGGATAATTTTAGAATGTCTAACAGAGATCCTGGAGGTATAGAAGCTGGTGTTTCTAATTGGGTTCCACTTGGCCAGCCCAACCCAACTATACAAGCTGGCGATAACCAAAATGGCGTAGGTAGAACGAGCAGCCTCGATTTTATAGGCAGCGATATTTGGGTAAGCACTCCCGGTGGTGGTATGTGGTTTGGCGATTTTTTGGGTGGCAGTTCGTATAGTTGGACAGCAAAAACAGATGGCATACCCAACTTGGCAGTACAGGACATTGAAATTGCACCCACCAATACAAACACCATGTACGCCCTTACTGGTGCAGTGGGTGGTGCTTCTGGCTACCGCAGTACGGGTGTGCTCAAAAGTATTGATGCTGGAACCACTTGGGCTACTACTGGACTTACCTTTCCTGAAAGTGGTGGGGTGAAGGGCTATAAATTGTTGGTTAGCCCAAGCAGCTCAAATATTGTATGGGCCTGTACTGATAATGGCTTGTACCGCACAGGCGATGGCGGTACCACATGGAATTTAGTTACCTATTCTACTACAATAGGTGGCGCACAAATCAACTTATCTACTAACGCATACGATATCGTCTATCAACCTGGAAGCACCACAGTTATGTATGCCACCAGTAATGGACCTTATTTTTATAAAAGTACCGATGCTGGCTTAACTTTTTTAAGAGTAGACCGGGTTGCGGCTGGTCTGCCTACTAGTGGCGGCAGGATACAGATTGGCGTTACGGCTGCCAACAGTGCTTATATATATTTATTGTATGGAGATGGTACAGCTTTTCAGGCCTTATATCGTAGCACCAATAGTGGTACAAGTTTTTCCTTGCGCAGCACTACGCCCAATGTATTGGGTGGCCAGGCATGGCGCAACATATGTATTGACGTATCACCTACAAATGCCGAAGATTTGTATGTAGGAGGATTGGATGTGTACAAAAGTACTACTGGCGGCACTGGCTGGACACAGGTGTCCTTCTGGTCCACTACCAACATTAATCTTTTTTCGCACGCTGATATTTTTGAATTGAAATGCGATGCTACATATTTGTACGCAGCAGGCGATGGAGGCCTTTATCGCATGACCCGCAGTACTGATACATGGACAAGCCTTAATAATAATATGCAAACTGGCCAGATATACCGCATGGGTGTTGACCCCTCTGCATCTGCTGCTTTTGTAACTGTAGGCCTGCAGGACAATGGTACCTACCGAAATACAGGTGCTCAATACTTGAGTATTGGCGGAGGCGATGGTATGGAAACGGTAATAAAGCCTTCCAATACCAATGTTATTTATCTCTCTACGCAAAATGGTAACTTCTACCGGAGTGATGATGGCGGTACAAGCAATACTTTTATAAGAGGCGGCGCAGGTAACTGGACCACGCCTGCAGTATTGCGGCCAGGGTTTGATACTCATATTTATATAGGATATACAGATATTGATTACAACACTAGTTCTGGTACGGCAGGGGCTTGGAATACAATTGTAACAGGCTTTACAAATGCCATCGAATCCTTGGAATTTGCACCATCAAATAATACCATTTTGTATGCTACACAAGGCAGTACAGTAAGGCGTTTTAATTTGAGTGGTGCGGTATGGAGCAATGCGTCCATTACGGGTAACCTGCCTGCATTAAGCAATATTACCGAATTGGCAGTTGACCCCAACGATGCCAACCATGTTGTGTTAAGTGTCGGTGGGTACAGCGCCACCCAAAAAGTATATGAAACCTTTAATGCAAACTTAGCCTCTCCTACTTGGACACCCATTGTGCGCAACCTGCCCAATGTACCGGTACTTAGTATAGTAATGAACAGTGATGCTGCCAACAGTATTTATATTGGCACAGATATAGGCGTATTTGTTACCAACGATAATCGGGTAAACTGGATTATGTACAATAGCGGCTTACCCACTACCCGTGTAACTGATTTGGAAATAAATACAAATGTAGCAACCGATAGAATTTATGCGTCCACTTTTGGTAGGGGTGTATTTTATGCCGAAACCTATACAGGCTGCATTACTTCTTCTACACTGTCGGGCAATGTAACAGGATTGCAATACAGTGAAGTATCAACAGATATCACTTCTACAGAATATATATGGGGCGGAGCAGGTACTTCGGTTGGGTACAATGCTGGTAGTGTAATATTGCTCAATCCGGGTTTTCAAGCTTTTACAGGTACAAAGTTTGAAGCCTATATACAAGGATGTACTAGTGCTGGCTCGCCACCAAATCCACTAAGAATATTGCCCATTATAAACCCAGTTAATAATGAGCCTGTAAATATTAATGCTGAAGGAGAAGGTAATATTAGAACTCCTACGCAACCCAGGAATAGGAATACAACGCCCGTTCAGGAAAATAAAAATACAAATGCAGAGGGAGATGTAAAAAATCCTTCTATATTAAAAAATAAAAGTAAGATTGAAAATTTGCCTTCTAAGATTATTAAGCCAGAAGGAGATCAGTAAAATCATTGAAACAAAAAAGAGCAGTTAGAAATAGCTGCTCTTTTTTTTAATAACATAATTAGAGAGTACAAAAAATCTAATTATGGGTGAGGTAAATAATTTTAAGGATACACAATTGAATTGACGAACTTATAAAGTAAAGCCAATATTTACCAATATGTTTGTGTAAGATAATTTGTATTTGTGAATGATGGTTTCATTGAAAACTGGATTAAAAGGATCTACAAATCCTATTGTTTCTTTTGTCGTAAAACTATATCCAGTAATATTGTAACCTGCATTAATAAAGTAACTGTGTCTCTTTATTTTCCACCTTATACCGGAGCCAAATTGAAGGTTCCCTCCCATTTTGGCATTATCATAATCATAAAAGCTAATTTTATTGGCTTGCTCTTTTGGCTTAATGGGAATTGCAATTCCAGGCTTTGCAAAAAAGAACAAAGCTTTTTTATCAAAAGCGATACCTTTTTCCAAATAAGCATTAAAAATAGTAGCTTTTTTGAATGCATCAAATTGTAGATAACCAAAGCCTACACCTGCTTTAAAACCATGTTCAAAATTCCTTCCAGCGTCTACAGCATAACCAGTTCCCATTTTATCATTACCAAACAAAAGTGAAACACTAGCCGATACCCAATATTGATCAATCCAATTTTTCTTTTGTGCATTAACGGCTTGGGGAAATATAAATGCAACAAGTATTAATACTCTTATCATTATTGGGCGATTGAAATTTTACTGATCAAAATAGGATTGTTGCTATTGCTAATATTGTATTGATACATTCCATCTTTTGCAATTAACAACGCTGTTTCGTCATTCATAATTACATCAAACGCATTTATGGTAGCTATAGTATTTTGCAATAGCAAATTATTACTGTTAGCAGCATTGTATAATTTAAATCCAGCAGTGCCGTCGCATACCCCCAATTTGTTATTAAAAATACTTAAGCCATAAGGGTGCAACATTTCGTATGTTTTTATTAAAGTAGGCTGGTTGAAATTAGTAATATCTATTGCTTGTAATAAATTTACAGACCCGCCACATCTCGTTTCGTTTCCCCCACGAACTGTTACATAAGCGGTATTGTTTTGTGCTACTACGGGATCGCAACCACGCCAGTGGTTAAATGTGCCCTGTAATACGGGAACTGCAGGATTGGACAAATTATATATAAACATACCATTAGGACCACCTGCTAAAATTGCATTGTTAAAACCATACATGGTTTCTATTTCTCGGGAAAAGACAGGTTGCTTTGCAGCAGGTGCCAGTGGACTAGTAATATCTACTGGTGTAATGCTGAAATTGTTAGAAATGTACAAATAGTTATTAACTGTTGCAAATCTTGAAAATGAACCCGCTTGTCCGTTGGCGCCACCGAGTGACTTACCAGGAGCCGCATTTGGAGATTGTGACGATAAGAATACGCCGCCATTTTCCCTAAATAACCAATTATTCGATGAACAGCTCATTTCCACCTTTTCAGTTATTTTTTCAAACCGCACAATAATACCCTGGCTTAAATTGTCGGCAAAGCCATAACCGTAAGTTCTAAATGGCAAGGCGTTCTCCGTTCTTTTTACTAGCTGAATATTGGCAGGATTGCTTATATCGAAAGTAAGTAAGTCCATATAATTGTCTACAAACAAATAGTTGCCTTTAGCAATCATATCTATATTGCCAGGTATGCTTACAAATGCAATTCTTTGTGGTGTAGTAGGGTTTGTATTGTCTATAATATGAAACCCCTTATCTACTTCATTTAAGTAAATGTAATTTCCTTTAATAAACACTTTGCCATTGCTTGTAATCGTTTTTGCAGGTTGTATACTCACTGTACGCAAGGTACTCATGGGAGCATAAACAGGCGTGTATGTAATACCTTCGTATATATGTGTGCACTTTTCTTTTGTGCAACTTTGCAGCATGATAAGTAATACAGTTATGCTTAAAATGTTTTTTGTTTTCATGTAGTTTGTTTTTAGCTAGACAAGCAATGTTATGATTCTGTTACACGATAGAGGAATTATTTTTTTAATTTCATTTGAAACTGCACCCCGATACTTTGGGTATAAATTGTAGCAATATTATTTACATTTCTATTTAACTTAAAATAGTTGAAATTAAAAAAAGGCCCAATTAGCACTGTCTTTTTCTGTGCATTTGCCTGCCATAATAAAGCTGTAGATTGTGTAATATTAAAGTCATTAGCCATTTTCTTTGATGTAAAATACCTCGTAGAAGTTTTATCATACCATTGAATTGACTGAGCCACATTGTAAGTGGGCATAACCACTGCTTGTGCTATTACTTTATGCCCACCCTTAAATGAAAAAATTGGGATACCACAACCAGCCACCAATCCTATTTGTACAAAATTATTTTTTACTTTTATTTGCCTTCCACCAATTGTACTTCTCGATGCATAGGAAGAGTTACCAAACTGACTAGAATCTATCGCTAAATTTTGAGAGGCTAAGAAAGCGCTTGAGGCATTGTACGCTTGAATATTAAAACTTCCCATATGTAGATTGAAACCAAGATGGGGTTGGAATTTCTTGTGCTTACTTTTCAACAGGAGAGATAAGGAAAGATACTTCCCCGACTGGTAATTTGCATCATTACTATTAGTGGCATTGGTTGGAAAAGTTGGGCTCAAGAACGTCGAAGGATTGGGATTTAAGTTTTTATTCTCATTTCCAAAAAGGTTTTTAGAACTAACAATCAAAGCTCCGTATGAAATACCAACATATAAATCCCATTTTTTTGAATTTTCTTTTTTTATTCCTGGTTGCTTTTCCTTGCTATTTTCAATGCTTGTTTCTTTTGCAACCTTTGCTATTCCGCTATCTTCATTTGCTATAATTATTTTAGGTGTTTCTGCTTTTTCTGTAAAAATAGGGAAGGTTTTTGTTGTATAGGTTTCACTTATAGTTTCACTTATAGTTTCACTGTCTTTTATATCATTTTGTTTGTCTGAAAGATTGGTATTTCCCTTAGGTACTTCTTCGCCAGCTAGGGAAATTATTGTCTTTATGCTGGTTCGGCTTTTTGTCTTTTTTCGATATGTTGTTTTATCAAAAATGGTTTCTGCATTTATTGCAGAAGAAAAGCTGGTATTTTTAAAGCTGCTTATTTTATTATTTTGAAAAATAGTATCTACTGTTTTTTGCGTTATTTTCTCATTTACTTTTTCTTCCTCCCTATTTTTTTCATTCTTATTTATTGAATTCCTATTATCTGCAAAAGAAACAGTTTTTGCCGTTTCTTTCTTGGTTTCAAAGTCACCATTGTATAAACACAGACTTCCAGCGCTTATTAATAGCACTACAAAAACGGTTAGAAAAATCCAAGCGATCCTTCTTTTTTTTCTTTTTTGCAAGGCATTAGCAATAAAGGGCCAGGCATCTGTAGGTGCTTGTATTTTATGCTCATTCATTGCATCCAATAATATGTTGTCTATATCCTGCATTGCATTTATTTTATAGCTATTGCATTGTTGTCAAAATGAATAATTTCTTTTAATCGTAATTTTGCCCTATGAACCCTGGTGCGACAAGCCGTTTCTTCTAAACTTAGCATTTGGCTAATTTCTTTATATGAATAGCCTTCAACAATATGTAAACCCAAAATGATTCTATAGTTATAGGAGAGCTGCATAAATGCCTTGATAATCTCTTTTTCATCTATGTAAGACGTAGTGCTATCTATATTGCCTGCTATAGATTCATTTGAAAAATCGAGCGGTTTTAGTATTTCTTTTTTATGCTTTTTTATATAGTTGAGCGATGTATTCACTACCACTTTTTTCATCCACCCTATTAAAGAGCCAGTTCCATTATACTGTTTCAAATGAGTAAAAATTCTTATAAACCCTTCCTGTAAAATATCTTTAGCCTCGTTGTAATCTGTAGCATACCTGCAACAAATGGCAAAAAGCTCACTACTGTATAAATCATACAACTCCTTCTGCGCCCACTCTTTATTGAGGAGACAGTTCTCTAGGAGTACATTATCATCTATACTTTTTATGTAAGCCAAATGTGCTATTTTAAATAAGACAACTTGAAAGTAGAATTTGTTTCAAAAAATTAGCTTTATTTTAATTTACTTCAAAATAAAATAGCTTACCCAAAAATGCTTAAAGCCATTTTATTTTTTGTGGTAGTTAAATGAGAATTAGTTTAAGCGGCTTTCTTACGAAAAAATGGGCTCAAGTGTGTAAAAGAGTCATCCTTATTTTAATGTAGATTAACGTCTAAAACCATCTGCACGCTTCTAAACTTTTGTACCATACTCAATAAATTTTTATAGTTGGGAATTACATTTCCAAAGTTGCCGCTCATGCCTGCTTCTTTGGGAAGTTTTAGGCATGGTCTGCGACCAGCAAATGCCATATAAAATACTTTCATGTTTTGAAAATGATTCTTAATAATTCGGTAGGCTGGTGGCAGACCACGCCTCGCTATAACGGGTTTGTAGGATTCACACTCACGATTGTTGTGAGTGCAAACGAAGGCGAAGTAGCGGCAATGCGCAAAACATATGCATCATATCTGTTAATAGAGCCATTTTCAATTCTTCAATGCTTAATTTTTGAACATCTGTACCTGAATAGATGAAATAAATTTTCCAGAAGTTATCGAGTTCGATAAAACAAATTTGAATTGTCCAACATCAGTGATTGAGATAGGGGTAATGCCATTGATCTTCATTACTTGTATTTCAACACCAGGCTGGGAACCTGAAGGATCCAGCAAAGCAGTATCGGATGTAGGGCGTGCAATCGTTCTCCATGTCCTAATCTTAACGGTATTACCAGGACCAATGCGTTGAACAGGCATTGTTAAAGTAATCCTCAGGTCATTCATTACATGTTGTTGCCCAGCCGTTAAAGTAAATTCTTTGAATGGGTGTTCAATTGCAACAGAGTTGGTTTGATTTGCTGCACTTTTCAACGAGATGTCTAATGTTTGAGATTGCCCGTTCAATGTCAAAGGAACAGTCTTAACCTCAAAATCTTTTTTTTCTATCTGTAAAGTGATGAAATCTTCTGCTTTATATCCTCTCAGGTTAAGATAATAAGTGCCGTCCGTTGTTGTTAAAGAAGAATCATTTGAGTTATTTACTTTAACTACGGCATTACTTACTGGAATTTCACTAGCATCTCTTACCTTACCCATTAATACAATGCTGCCATTCTTTGATAAAACCAATTCAATAGTAGAGATTTTTTTTATGACAGTATCAATTACCAGTTGAGAATAACCTGCACTCGTAACACTCAGTTTTATTTTTACATCAACAATCTTTGCCGCAAGGCCCGAGAAGATGGCCTGCCCGTTATTATCTATTTGCTGCAACAAGGTATTGGACGCATCTGTATATAGTTTTATTTCCCCTTGTTTAACAGGTATCTTGTCTTCACCAAGTATGCGGATAGTAAGTTGTTTTGTTTGACTAGTTATTTCAGGCTTATCTTTTGGTAAATAAAATCCTCCAATAACAATCAATCCGGCTACTGCAGCAGGGCCTGCTAATGAAAATTCAAACCCTAATATTTTACCATTTAATTTACCAGTGGCTTTTGCAACTCCATATAATAAAATCCCACACGCCAGGGCAAAAACAACAAGGATGATATAATAATACTGCCCGTTAATACTGCCTGATTTATCAGTTGAATACTTTAAATACAAATACAGGCAAACAACAGCAATTACAAAACAGATCAGTGCTGTTATGATATATGGAGTTTTAGATTCTTTATTCATATTATTGGTATCTATTTGCTTATTGATATCTTCAATTATTCTCTTTGCTTCGGAAATGCTTTGCTCAAATGCACAAGTATAAGCATTGGCAACCAAGGGCAGGTAACTGGCCCCATTTGGTTCTACTTTTAAACGTGCTTGTAATTTATTTAATTCAATGGTAACAGGTTTAAGCCTTTTTGTTTCTTCAACAGTTGGGTAAAAATCAAAACAAAGTGTAGCTTCATCTTCCGCTTTGGAATAGATTATATAATCCTGTGTAAGTTTATAAATATGGCCAACATGATGGCCAAGGTTTTCAGAACCTGTCTTTGCATAGCGAAACCAAGGCTCTTGAGCATCTGCCATTTTATAAGTTTTATATAAAGTGTCTTCGTCCTAACGTTTTGCAGCTTAAAGAAGTTTGGGAATTTGTAAACCCAAAACTTTCGATTTAGCACTCGAAATCAAAAGTACAAAACAAACTTTAAATTAAGCCCTAAAACCTCAATTTCTTAAATACTCAGTTAGCCGTTCTGTGTTTCTTTTAATTTTCTAATAAACAATCGAACCACCCTGAGGCTTACATGCAACCCAGTAAAAGTGCAGAATGGTATCTGTGCTTTGCATAAACCTCCTTTATCATTTGCAGTACAGAAAGTTAACTCACAAAACCTTCGCCTAATTTCTGTCTTAGAAATTAGTTTGACTTAATGATTGGTATTAATTAAAATAGAAAACAAAACTAATTCAGATTCATTTCCGATTTTCTTTTTATATTTTGTTTTAAAAATAAAAATCTCAGTACCATATTTATAATAAATGTTTGTCACATCAATAGTTTCATTGAAAACAAATATCTCTTTGATTTCATTTGAATTTAAGTAACCAATATATCTGTTTTTAAATTCGACAAAATTTTCTCCATCATAATATATGCCCAAATAGACAATATTTAAACCTGTAGGATTATAGTTTTGTATTGTTTTTTTAATGTGAGTATTTATCAACGACTTATCTAAACCATTCAAATTAATTCCTTCATATAAACTCATTACAACTTGCTTTTCATCTGTAATTTTTACATCTAGTTCACCTGGCTTTTTCCCTGTTGATGATTTACCATATAAAGATTGATCTTTTGCAATTATACCACTCATAGATAATACAGAAGTGATATAAGTATTTCTGGAATTTTCATCTTTACTTAAAGTATTAGAAGCGCCTAGAAAATTGTGAATGGCAGTAACAATAGGGTAAATTAATTCATACTGTGGATTTTTAGTTTTATAACCATTATATAGTTCTCTTAGATTAATATCTTCTGCACTATTAATACAAGTAGTTATTTCCTTTTTCTTTCTTAAAAAATTTAATATTTTTTCATTTTCGAAAAAATATGGATTCTCATTATTTTGACATTCAGTACAATTACAAGCATACTTTAATTTATAGTCATTTTCACTTGATATTTTTAATTGTTTGTTGATTTGCTCTATTTCAAATTTGATTTTTGCTAAAATAAGAATTGATTCTTCTCCAATAATTTTTATTTCAATTGTCTTTTTTTGATGGTTGTTTATAATTAATGCCTCAGTAGTTTCGTTTTTTATTATAAATCCATTTTTCCAAAAAAGATTTTTACCAATCTCATTTCCGAAGCGACACATTAATCTATTAATTATCCCATTTGATAAATAATTATACTCATATTCGATTCTCAATGCACTTTCTTTAAAAACTTTTAAATCATATTTAGGAAGTGTGAAAGAGAGTAACTCAGGAATAATATAATCATTTGTCCCAATCATATTAAAGCAAATTTCGAACTTTTCCATCAGCTTTATTAGTTCAAAATGTTTTTCAGGTGGATACTTTTTTGTATCAAATTTATCATTCAATTCATTAATTGAAAATTTGCCTGAATTTTTTTGTATATCAACATTATTAATTAATGTATAAACAGATTTAGTAGCCCATTCAGAGTTTAAAATTACCAAGTCTTTTAAAGGCATTTCGTCAGAAAAATAAATGATATCTCCTGTATCATTTAAATATTGAGAAATAATCTTTACACCATTATCGTCTTCAACAATTGAACCTTCATTACAAATTAACTTAAACTCAGCAAAAGATATATAATCTTTATTAAGCTGTTTTAGAGTCTTCTTTATATTATGCCAATTAGAGGGCAATTTTTCCCCTAAATGTGGTAATCTAATTATAGTTTCATTAATTAGTTTTTCTAATGTAGGCAGTCCATCTTTTGTATAAGAAGAAACTTTGATAAAATCCACAATATTTTTATACTTTTTTTTATAGTAAATCTCGTCAATTTCTTTTATTCTAATATCCGATTTGTTCATAATAATAATAACAGGGCTATTATCAGCTAAAAGTTTTATAAAGGTAAGCCAATATTCTAAGTAGTCATTTTCATTGTCTTTTCGAGGTTCCCAAACTAATAGATAGATTGACCTTTTGGTTAAAAAAAATTGATGTGTATTAAAATTAATTTCTTGTCCTCCAAAATCCCAAGTATTAATAAAGATTTGCTTATGTACAGAATAAAAGTAAGGATCGTCATATGGTAGAATACCAATGCGTAAATTTAGCTTTGTATTTGAATCTAGCTCCTGCCAATTATTTGCTACATTTTCGTGGTAAATATCATAATTAGGATAACTTTCTTCAGTTTCCTCATCAATATAAACATCTTCATTAAACATATATAAATTTTCAAAGTCATTTTTATAATTATAATATTTTTCAGTAGCAGGAAAATATAACCACTTTTCAATATTATGGGTTTCAATTCCTATAGTTGGCTTCTCAGTTCCTATTTCCAATTTAAAATTTCTATCTTTTAAATGGTTAATTATTGATGTTTTGCCAACATCCCCTGCACCAACAAGTAACAATTTCAATTCAAAAAGACGATTAAACGATTTGTGTTTTCTCATACTATGATAATAATATGAAATTGAATCTAAGCCCATATCGGCAACTTCTTCAGGCAATGACCTTATAAATGGATTATTAAAGTAAATTATTTTAATTTCAGTTTCTAAAAATTCAAGATTTGGAGGAGAATAAAAATTGTTGTACGTAATATCAATCTCTTTTAATGAATAGGATTGTGCAAATTTGAAATTTAACTCAAATATTGAATTGAAACTAAGATTTAAATTTTGGAGTTTTTTTAATTCTAGCAATTCATCAGGAATTTTACTTATTTTATTATAACTTAAATCTATTTCATAAATATCGTTTAAATTAAAAAGTTCTTTTGGTATTTCTGTAATGTTTAAACAACTTAGGTCTAAATAAAGTAAATTATTATCAACTACTTTTTTTATACGCTGTTTTATTATTTCTAAATTTCCCATATAGGTCATAAAGTTAATTAGTTAGATTTTTTTTGATTATAATTTCCCCCTGCCAAGTTTCGTGTCCCTAATAATCGTGCCCTAAAATCACCCGCTTCTATCTCCTCCACAATAAAAGCCCAATAAAGTTTCTCTGCTCATGTTAGCCCCGATAGAAGCGGATCCCTACATGCAATGTAGGGAGCAGCGTACTTGCCTACCGGCAGCTACCGTTTGGACACAAAAGTAGTATTTTTAGATATGGAATTATTAAGTCACAGTGCCAATTACAAAGGTTTATTTTCGGATAAACGATTAGAAAAAAGAGCAAGTCT
>JANNGD010000138.1:0-13355 GCA_031380515.1 Ferruginibacter sp.
TGCTGTAAGTATCCCATAAAAGGCTGGTCTTTCATTTCGGGCAATATTTCTAAAAACCTAAGGTCGTTTGGTTGAACTTTATGAAAAATAATTATTGGTGTAAAGCGCATTGATTTAGCGGTTTGCTTTTTTGCTAGCTGGTTACTGTTGCTGCAAAAATTTTGTTGGAGTAGGTATTGGTTTTATTAAAATAGACCAGCTGGTTGTTACCAGGCAGGCAGTGCAATAGATTATGCTGGCTGGAAGGGATTGTTGGATGTAAGTTTATTGTATCCGATGTTTGTGTAAAAGGTTTTATAGTAAATTGCTTTTATTAAGGCACAGAAAGGATTTTTTAGCTTATTCTTTTACATTGGCACAAAAAGCTAGCACACAGGCTGGATTTCATTTCTGCCCCAGAGTTTATAGAATATGTAACGTTTATTTATTGATTTGTTCCTGTTATTACAAGGCTTTTGCCAATGCTTACTATTACTGTTGTTGAAATAGAAGAAAATAGTTTATGGCATACTGCATCCGAATTGACTATTGGATAGTTGAGCCTGCCTGAATCTATATACACATCTGTGAAGATGTCAGGAACCAATCCGCAGTTCCAGTTGGATGGCACTTCCCATGCAGTATTTGTATTTCCTAACCAATGAGTTCCTATTCTTATTTTATAAGAAAAAGAATCAACTATATTGCCAATGTGGCATCTATATCTGTAACCATAAAATGATGAGGGTATATTCGAAAGTGATAGTGCTGAAGTAATGCTGCCAGAATAATTTGCATTATCGTTAATATTAACAAAACCATTTCCCGTATTAACCTGCCATTGATATTCTGTTCCTTGTAGAGTTGCTGAAAGTTGTATGTTGCTGTTGGCACAAATTGTTGTATCTTTTTCAATGGTATTTACACCACATTTCATCTGAAATGATTGAGAAGTTAAAGATGTAGATTCGGCATTCAGTAACAAGAGTATTGTATCCCCGGCATTTGCATCTATTGGCCCAATACCCACATTATTCTGTGCATTTCTCCTTAAACAGGTCCAACCTGTATTTGAGCATGTTACTAAATTCTTTTTGTAGTAGTAATCAACAAAAGCACTATTACTGACATTCAGAGAGATGATTTGATAAGTTCCGCTTATTGGTGCAACGATTCTGTAAATAGTTTCTTGCCCCCCTTGCAAATTACCTGAACTGCAGCCCTGTCCATTCAAGCCATTTGGATAGGCGTTGCTTCCAAACCCAAATGAATTAAATGTAACCGCAGTGTTGCACAAAATGTTTTGAATGCTGTCACAAATAACTGAAGCACATTTAATGATAAATGATTGAGAGGTTGTCCCTGTTGACTCAGCATTAAGCAGCAATAACAAAGTATCTCCTGCAACAGCATCAATGGCACCGAGCCCGATTTGATTGCTTGAATTTCTTGCCAAACAAGTCCATCCTATGTTAGAACATACAGCCATATTCTTTTTGAAGTAATAATCAACAAAAGCACTGTTGAGTATATTAAGTGTATTAATCTGGTAAGTTCCGGTTGTTGGCACAACAAGCCTGTAAATAGTTTCTTGCCCCCCTTGCAAATTACCTGAACTGCAGCCCTGTCCATTCAAGCCATTTGGGTAGGCGTTGCTTCCAAACCCAAATGAATTAAACGTAACCGCAGTGTTGCACAAAATGTTTTGAATGCTGTCACAAACAACCGAAGCACATTTAATAATAAATGATTGAGTGGTCGTCCCTGTTGACTCAGCATTAAGCAGCAATAATAAAGTATCTCCTGCAACAGCATCAATGGCACCGAGACCGATTTGATTGTTTGAGTTTCTTGCCAAACAGGTCCATCCGGTGTTGGAGCATATTGCCATATTCTTTTTGAAGTAATAATCAACAAAAGCACTGTTGAGTATATTAAGTGTGTTAATTTGGTAAGTTCCGGTTGTTGGCACAACAAGCCTGTATATACTTTCCTGTCCACCCTGCGCACTACCAGCGCTACAGCCCTGTCCGTTCATTCCATTAGGGTAAGCAGCATCACCAATGCCATTGGATGTAAATGTAATTGCAATATTGCATTGTATATCCGTTATGCTTGTACATGGGTCGGTGGCATATATTATTTGGCTATATAAAAACAAAATTAATGCAAGAATAAAAGTCTTAAACATGAAAGTAGAATTTTGCCAATAAAAGTGCGTTAGGCATTGAATTAAGGCACTCAATTGAATTTAAAAATAGCTTCGTTTATTTTCTTTCTGAAATATTAAAAGTAAGTTTTATTAGGTAAAATAAATTAAGGCGATGAAATTTATGTTAATTGCTTCCCACAGTAGCGCTTTGTTCAGGTGTAGAATTTCAATTCCTTCCGCCCGGAATTCCTACACGGGTGTAGGGACTGATTAAAGATATAAATGATAATGATAAGAACCAAAAGCTAGGCTATGGTTTTCTGCCCGAGCCAAAGCCCAATAATGAAACCCTGCTCCTTTGGGGGCGAATGACCAAAACTGGTTGGTAATAGTCGCAGTTTATTTGATTGTCTTTTATGTTACTTTCTGAAATAAACAACTGAAGCTGAAAATGGTAAAGTTTGCGCTACTAAAATCTGGTTATTTACATTATACGAGAGATTAGGATTGCCACATCCTTCCCTTCTTTCAAAGGGCCCTGTTCTCACACGGCAAGTGATTTGTTTATTTTTAATTTCTGAGATTGAAAAGACTTGATTTGTAGCTGGAATAAATACCTGATAATCGAATCCGGGGAATATAGAGACCTTTGTTGTTCTGAAATTTACAATAACCGAATCGTTAGCAAACTTATAATAATTTTCACTACTGGAAGTAAGAACTGAACTGTCAATTAGATTTAGAAAATTACTACCTCCGGAATATTTATGGACTCTGAAAGTGTCAATTTCGCTGTCATTGTACCCAATGAAAACAGGACTGATGGAGATGTCTGCACCACTAATTGTTTTCTTACATGAGCCCAACAAAATAATAACGGTAATTAGAAAAATGAATCCTTTCATATAATAATTAGATGTAAGATAGTATGGTCTAGTGGGGAAAACTAATTATTTCCCCGCCAAGCTGATTATTACAGCATATTCTTTTACATCGGCCAAAAAGCTAGCACCAGGCTGTGCCTCATTTCTGAGCCAGGGATACTTTTTTTAATTTGAAAGTATGCTGCGATAGTTTTTAATGAATAAGTTGCTTACACACCTTCGCCAGTAGAGGGAATCACTTTGTTTGTCTGCATTTCTATTCTAGTGGGTGCCCCATATTTTGCAACGCAATCCTTCTTCAAAACAAATTTTAAAAATAAATCTAAGTTTTAAACTTTTTAAGCTTTTTAGTCGTTCATGATAAACGGACGTCCAAAATTATATCCACTCCTATTTAAATAACCAGCAATCTCATCTCTGTAAAGGCAACATTATTATTCATTTTAAACAAAATAAATTATGAAAAGAAAAATTTACGCAGCAGTAATGTTGTGTGCTATGGTCGTGAACACTTTCCCGGCCCTAGCTTCAAGTCACCGGGAGGCACCCATGATTGCAGATGATCCACTAGCGGATAACACGGATGTATATGCTTTTAAAAGCCCTGCAAATCCAAACAAAATAATTTTAATTGCCAATTACATTCCTTTTCAACTGCCGCAGGGCGGACCGAATTTTAGCCATTTTAGTGAAGATGTACGATACGAAATTCATATAGACAATAACATTGCTACAAAAGGTGATGATATTATTTATCGGTTTACTTTTAAAAGAACCAATCAAGATGGCAGTACTTTTTTTAATATAAGACTTGGCAAAGAAAATTTAAAGACGACTTACACCCTTGATAGAAGTATGAATGGTGGAAATTCTTTTACTACCATTGTTACCAATGGAATTGTACCTCCTCCAAACATTGGTGAAAGATCAATCAGTTCGGGCGTGGGTTTAGGTGCACCCAATTATGAAACATTAATGACGCAGGCTATAAAAACGGCAAGCACAGGTGAGAAAGTTTTTTGTGGCCCGGTTGATGATCCATTCTTTGTAGACCTGGGTGGAATTTTTGACCTTGGAGATGCGCCACGCCAGGGTCCTACAACACCTCAGGATGGTTTAAAGTGTTTAAACGTTTCCACCATTGCATTAGAAGTAGATATCAGCACACTGCAAAAAGACCGTAAAAACTTAAACCAGGCTGCTAACATTTTAGATCCAAATTATGTAATTGGCGTGTGGGCAAATGCGAGCAGACAAAAAGTTACTACCCTTAGGGAGGTAAAAAAAGATGGTGACTTTAAAGAAGATTCACATTCAGGACCATGGATACAGGTTTCTCGTTTAGGTATGCCTTTAACCAATGAAGCGGTAATTCCCATTCAGGATAAAGATGTATGGAATAGAATTACCCCTTACGATGATTTAGGTTTGATTGAAAAATTTGGTAATTATTTTTACAATCCTGAACTGGCACTTTACATGGATAATGCCCAATTTGGTGGGGCGGTTCCTGCATTTACACCATTAAGAATTCAAAAGAATTCATTGGGTGCTTTTGGTTTTGGTAATGGCCAAAATGGTTTGTATGGTTTAAAAGGAAGTGCTGCTTTAAATGGAACAGCATTAAGTGAAGCAAATTTTGGTAGCCTACTTTTACCCGCTCCCAACAAACCAAGATCAGTAGATCTATGGCCAATCTTTCATACAGGTGTTCCAAACCTGGCGCCCTACCAACTGGCTACTGGCAAAGCTGGAAACCCGCTTGCTGTAGGAAAACCTTTTATTAATAATTTTTTACCGAATGGTGGAGACATGCTTAGGTTAAATATGGCAGTACCTGCTACTCCAAGAAATTCTCCTGACTTTAGTTCAGAAGGATTGGTACAGGCTGCGGTATTAGGTTTAACAGATCCAAGATTTAATGGAAATACCAATCTTCAGTTTATTCCAAACATGGATGGTTTTCCAAATGGAAGAAGGTTGGAAGATGATGTGACAAGAATTGAATTGCAGGCGGTGAGCGGCGTTGTATTAGCTGCCATTGGATTGTGGTACGATGATTATAATCCAAACACAAGCCCTAGCCCGGTTACCCCACAACTATTAAATGTACTAACATACAATGCAGGAATTACCGCAAATGATACGGCGTTTAAACCTTCATTTCCTTTTGTACAAACTCCTTGGGCAGGCACCTATAATTGCAATTGCGAAACGCCGCCGGCACTTAGGGAAAACGCTTTAACTAGTAAATCTGGAGCTGGGTTAATGAATAAAAGTTTTCCTTCTTTACTTGCTGCACCAGAAGTATTAATGAAGACATCCCCCAACCCTTTCGTAGATAATACGAACATTCAATATAGGGTTAAAAATCCTTCTCAAATAACCATCGGTGTTTTTGATTCTCAGGGAAAACAGCTGAAAATATTGGTGAATAAAAGAATGAATGAAGGAAACTATACAGAAACATTTAATGGAAAATCATTGAATGCGGGAATTTATTTTATTAAACTTTCAAAAGATGGAATAGTTCAACAAACGTTGAAAATTGTAAAAGGATAAGTTTAGTCTATAAAAAAGGTCGTGAATATTTTGCAATGCTTGCAAAGTTCACGGCCTTTTATTTTGTAAAAGATTATCTACTGTCGTAGGCCAAACATTGGCTTTTTATAATTTGAAGTGTGAGAACCAACGAAAGCTCAGCCACCAATGTTGTGTTCAGTAATTACCAATACGCAACTGGCGCAGTCAAATTCACACCGCTGTTGGCAACTATCATGTTTAGATTGCTTCCATCAATATTCATAGTATATAAATTAGATATTCCTAGTGGAATTGTAGATGCTGCTCCAGAAAACACAACTGATTTTTTATCGGAAAGCAGCGATACTCCTACGTTTGTAACTGTAATTGTCGATGGGAAATTTACCATTCTCTGGTTCCCACCATTTTTATCGCAAACCCACCACTCATACTTAGGGGAAGTCGTTTTAAAGTAAAGAATAACATCGTCATGAGGGCATGAAAGCCTTCCTGTGTTGTCTATGGTCAGTCCTGGTCCAATCATTATGCCACCGAGTGTCGAACTTGAAGCTACAGGTAAATTGTAGGTTGAATTTTGAGCAATTGCGTCTTTTTTGCAACCCATTTGAAATAACATAATTGAGATTGCAAAGGTTGTTAAGGCAATTGAGCCTTGAAGTAGTATTTTCATAAATGTTTTTTTAGTTTCAAAAATTTGAATGTTTCAATTTTATTGCACACAATGTCGAGCATTATTGCAAATGCTTGCCTTTGTTGGCACTTCAAATCTAACAAAATCTTTCTACATTTCTTTTGCAGCGTTCCTTTCCATTAATGAAGTATAATCTATCTCACATTCGCATGGTCTGTTACTACTCAGTGCGGGATTAAGTACTTTTATTTTTTGAAAATAGTTTTTAATAATTTGGTCGGCTGGTCGGAGATTACCCCTAGGCTCTCACGGGTGGGTGGGATGGAAGCCGGTGACCAAAGGAGGCTAGAGATAGGATTTTTCTAGCTTATTCTTTTACATTGGCACAGAAAGCTAGCACACACAGGCTGGGCCTCATTTCTGCCAGAGATACTTTTTTTAATTTGAAAGTATGCTGCGATAGTTTTTAATTAATAGGTTGTTTACAAACCTGCGCCAATAGAGGGGGCAGGTACTCTGGACAAAAGCCCAACTTCGAAATATCTGAGAAAGGTAAAAGCTTTGCGATGTCGCTCATATCTCCAATATTAATGACGATGTCTTGAACTAAATGGTTCGAAATCCAAAATCTGACTTCACTTTGATTTGAATAAGATTTAGGTTTGTGAAAGGGGGATAAGTTTCCATGGTGTGTTTCAGGATCATAATATGTAACTGGACTAAATTCAAAACTCAATCCCATTTTATTAGCCTTTTGTTTTACTCTACTTATAAATTCGGCGGGCTTTAAAATAAGTACCGCAAACTGACCAAATGCAATATTACTTAAATCATGCATAAAAGGTTTAATAATTCCACTTTCTAATTTTAAGGAATCTGTTTCAACGCCGTACATGCAAAACACATTTCCAGCGGTATTTGAACCACGAAAATGTAACTGTCCAGTTTTTCCCGTGCCTAATAAAGTTTCGCCATCTTCTGTGAAGACTTCAATATTTCGTATTTGCTCAATTTGGTTAATGCCTTCATAACTATCGTAACGTAGTGATTTTTCTTCGACATTAGAAAAGTAGTTTAAAGTTTTGCAAAAGACCTCGCCTTCCATAAGTAACTTATTCATATGGATTTCATCTCCAACTTTTATAAATAACAGAAATTTTCGGCTACTCATGATTTTTTAAATTGCTCTTTGCGTGAAAGAATTTTCGTTGTTGGAGCATTCATATTCCAGCTGTGAAAGTTTTTAATTAATAGGCTGCTTACAAACCTGCGCCAGTAGGGGCAGTACAATAGCAATTTGAAGCACATTTTTCTTCCTTCAAGCTCCATTTGCTGGCAATACATTTGTTGGACGAAGTTTTGTTAATTAAGAGCGAATTTACTTCTTGCCTTTTTTTGCTTCTTTTAAAATTTTCTTTTCATCACTATCCAGTTGCCCTTGCACTTTTTTGATATCTTCTAAGGCGGATAACTTTTCTGGTAAGACGCCGCGTTCTTTAAGCATTTTCCGAACAGCAATATTATTATCTACATGCTCTTTTGAAATTTGATTTTCACCTTTTAGATTTTTATCTACCACATTATGACTTGTCAATTCCGTTGCAAAGTCTTTTGCTTTAATAGTTAAAGTAGGTAAAAAATCAGCTAAAGGTCTATTGTCAGGAATTTGAAGTTTTCGTTTCATGTCATTTGTCGAAAAACCTCCAAATAAGGCCTGATCTCCTTTAGAACGAATAGTCGCAAAACCTTTATCATCAACACCTCTTTCATAGATAATTCCTGATAGCTTCTTCTCTGACTTAGATAACTTTTCTCTGGCATTAACTCTCGCAACATTTAAAAGTCTTTGTTCAATAATTTCTTGCTTTCTAGTCTGTACAGCAAAGTATGTCTGGGCAAAAGCGATTTCACTTTTAGATGAGTCGCCATTTTGTGCTATCAAATAGCAGGCATATCTTGTTAAAGCAATATCTTCTATTTGCCTTTCGGAACCACTGCCAATTTTTACCATTTTCCCGACATCGGCAAAATGGTCAGAAAGCAGGCTTCCCGAATTTTCGCATGCTTTTTTAGCTTTCTCGATTACTTTAAGGAAATTATCCCATTTGGTATAATTCAAGATTTCCTGCAATTCTCTAGCACTCCAGCATTCCAAGCCCTTATAGATGTAACAAGCGCTTTCAAATCGCCCAAAAAGTTGAGTAATAAATTCCTGTTTCATCCTATAAAATTACAAAAGTTGTATGAGTTTAAAAGTTGAAAAAATTTCGCACAACGGTAGCGCTTGTGTGAAGGTGTGGAATTTGAATTCCTTCCGCCTAGAATCCCTACACGGGTGTGTGGACCGAACTTGCCTGCCGGCCAGCAGTTAAGGATAACAATGATAATGATAATAACCAAAAGCTAGGCCATGATTTTCTGCCTCAACCCAAGTCCAAGCCTTATCAAACCAACATACTTCGTATTATTGCCACTTTGTTTAAACCTACATTCTTAAAGCACTTCAAAACCGCAAAGCTTAAATCGCCTCTAAATGAGTTTGTTTTTTTTAAAAGAACATAGTGGTGC
Organism: Ferruginibacter sp.; assembly: GCA_031380515.1. Classification (GTDB taxonomy): domain Bacteria; phylum Bacteroidota; class Bacteroidia; order Chitinophagales; family Chitinophagaceae; genus Ferruginibacter. The sequence continues at coordinate 8,759 of JANNGD010000138.1, forward strand.
ATCAGTCACCCATGTTAGCGGGCGTTTTTCTCTCTGCTCAAACTTATTTGACGATTGCTCTCTTTTGCTCTACTTATTAAAAGACGAAAAGCATATTTATGTTTATGAACAGTTCCTCCATTATTATATCTACTGGCGCCTCTTAACCATTTTAAATTGACGAGATGTTGGTCATCGAAAATTATCATGGGGATATTTTGAATGTGTATATTCATGATACATTTTTCAATGAATTATAGATTTTGTCAAACTTTTCAGCAAGCCTATGAAAGTCGGCTGACCAGTTATTGGCCATTGAATGCTCTTGGTATGCGGCAGTAGGGGCAAAATGTACATTTACTTCATCTAAAAATTTCAAACTTCCATTTTCAAAATCTAAGATGTATTTATCAATTTCCTTTCGCATGTTATCTGCAGTTTCATAGTAAACCCACGTTAAATCTGAATTGTCCTGGATGTGATTCTTGACTTCGATTAAAATATTGATAAGTTTAGTTAGTAATTTTCAGTATGACATTTAAGGTGTGTTCATTAAGATGACAGCTAACTTTTATAAAAGTATCCTTGCCTTTGTTAGTACTTCAAATCTAACAAAATCTTTCTACATTTCTTTTGCAGCATTCATTTCCATCAATGAAGTATTACCAATCTCACATTCGCCGAGGCTTGGTCCAGCTGATGCGGCATGAAATACTTTTGTTATTTGAAAATACTTTTTATTATTTGGTCGCCTGGCCGCAGACCATGCCTCTCACGGGTGGGTGGGATGGGAACGGGCGACCAACGGAGCATTAGGCTTTTCTTGACCAGCTATTTGACTTTCCATGCGTCAATATTGCTATATGTTTCAAATGAAAGTTTTGTGTCCAAGTATTCCTCTTCGGTCTTCATTTTCTTGTTGTATGCTTCGTCTGCAAAATATAATAATGGTTCAAAATCCATTTCCTTTGGCATCTGAGTTGGGTCTGCAAGAATACTCTCATAATAATCTTTCCCATTTGCTACAACGCAACATCTAACGTAAAGAAAATAGTCAGTAGAGAAAAATTCGTCTTCGCCTTTATAAGAGTCAGGTCCAATGTTTGAGGCATAAACAAGTCCGTCTAAGTTGTATAATTTTTCAGCAAGAATTTCTGCAAATTGTTGAATATCCTCAACTGTCATAGAAACTAACCTTTTTAATGCAGGTCTTAAAACTGCGTCATCGTCACCTAATTTTTTCCAATTAAATGAGGAAATGATTTCCCAAAAAATATCCTCGTTAATAGGTCTATATTCTAAAATTGGTTTGTCCGGAATGTTTGCATTGTCGTCTGTTTCTTGATAATCTTTGTTCAGTTTTTCCTTAACTAATTTTTCTACTTCTTTCGAACATTCTTCAACTGTAGAAAATGATTTCTCGTTACTTCGTCCTTCTGTCCCAATCTTGCCCCAAGTTACTGTGTATGAGTTTTCAATTTGTTCAATAGTCCAAAACTTATTAGAATCACCGGACTGATTTATAAATAGTCTTTTCATTTTTGTAATGTCAAAATAGTTATTAGAATTTTATTGGTCGTCTTCAAACTACGCTGATATGCAGTCTAACAAAAGTGCAGTGGTGTATCTACCACTTACTGCGGTACAAGTTGTGCTACCCAACATAAGCAATAAGTTTTTTTATTTCATAAAACCAATCAGCTGTCTATTTTTATAAATTCATTCAAAAATAAAATATATCATTTACAGACAGTAGCAAACCTTGCCTTTGTTGGTACTTCAAATCTAACATAATTTTTCTACATTTCTTTTGCAGCATTCCTTTCCATCAATGAAGTATTATCTATCTCGCATTCGCCTATGATCTGTGACCAGCCGGTGCGATAAAGTATGCTGCGATAGTTTTTAATTAATAGGTTGCTTACAAACCTTCGCCAGTAGGCTGGCGACCAACGGAGGCTAGGAAATCAAAACTAGAAACATTGATATTAATCAGAAGATTCATTGTATTGAGTCATTTTCTGAGACCTTTACTAGTTCTATCTTCGAGTTTTGAATCTATATTTAAGACAATAAAAAATACAAAAAATGGGAAATTTACTTTATATAATTGCCGTAATACTAATTATAGGTTGGGCAATTGGTTTTTTTGCATTTAATACAGGTGCAATTATTCATATTCTACTTGTTATTGCAATTATAGCTATAATACTTAGAGTAATTCAAGGTAGGAAAATTGTTTAGAACAAGTTTCTTAAAAGCACTTTTTTCCACTTTGTTGGGCATATGAACGAAAGCTGTTGCAAATGGGTTGCGTATAACGTAAAGAGATTTATGTAGGTATGGAATTGTTGTTTGATTAGCTTGGAACTGAAGCCCGGCGGTATTAAGTACTTTTATTTTTTGAAAATAGGTTTTAATAATTTGGTCGGCTTGTCGGAGACCAAGCCTAAGGTCTCACGGGTGTGTGGGATGGGAGCGGGCGACGAACGGAGGCTAGGAGCATTCTCACTTGGGGATTTCAATTTGCTTTTGTCTCCTTACAATTAAATAATCAAGTCCAATTGCAGAAATTTTTGGAACCAATAGTATAATAAAAAATACAAAATATGAAACAGTTACAATTGGTGGTTGCGCTGCTAAAATGAATAAGTGATTTCCTTCAGGTTTGTCTGGGAATACAAAGTTTTGTGTTAAGTTCCAACCTAAGTGTATTGAGAATGGTATTAAAATTGAAAATGTCTTTGCATAAGAAAAAGCAAGAAGAAGTCCCATACAAAAGGTAAATAAAAATACAATACTCATTTGTATTGCATTTCCAAAAACGCCGTTGTTAAGCCAATGCAACAATCCAAAAATGATGGATGAAATAATTATTGCCCACTTACTGCCCAGCTTTTTTATTAAAATATACAATACAACTCCTCTGCAAAGTAATTCCTCTGTCAATACGCCTCTGATGTTGTCCCATAGTTCTGAGGAAATCAAGGATGTTGTCAACTTTGAATTTATTGTATACTGTTCTTTTGCAAAATACATTTTCAAAACGAATGCTGTCGAGCAACAAATTGCTGTGACTATAAAAAGATAAAAGCAAAGTTTCAATCTGTCCTTTGTAGGCATTAGACCCAACACAGATAAATTGTGTTTTTCAAACAGCCAAACGATTAACCAAGAAATTGCGAAGAGTCCAATGATTTGTAACATTCTATTTCTTTCAAGTTTTAGAGGCTGTCAAATATGCTTGCACAAAACGCAATCCTTGTGCTTGCCTATGTTGGTACTTCAAATCTAACAAAATCTTTCTACATTTCTTTTGCAGCATTCCCTTCCATCAATGAAGTATAATCTTTCTTGCATTCGCCTAGCATGTGACCAGCCGGTGCGGTATTAAATATTCTTTTTTTTAAAATAGGTTTTAGTTATTTGGCCGGCTGGTTGGAGACCACGACTCTCACGGGTGGGTGGGATGGGGCCGGGCGACCAACGGAGGCTAGGAGGCTTGCGGCATTTCATCTTAATGTTACTTGAAGTTTTATTGCTTGACAAGTTTGATTTCATCAAAATAAATAAGCGTACTACTGGAAATTCTATATTTATATTCGAAAAACTCATTACTATAGCTTCCTTTTAAGTTTTTCACAAAATCATCTAAGCCCTGTTCCAATTTCTTTTCACTAGCTGTGCATTTGCACTCAGTCTTACCAAGTGTAATTTTTACTTTATTTGATGGCATAATTTGCCAAGCGAAGGGATTTTTTAAAATACAAATAATAGCATTGTTTGAAAGAATAAATTTTCTATCCCATACTCCTGATTTAGCATTTTGAAAAGTCCAATTTTCTTCACTAACTGAATGTCCTCGCTCATTCACTTGTGTTGTCTTCCATAAACCAATGAAGGGCTTAGTTGTATTTTGGCCAATAGTATTAAAACTTAGCCTTCGTTGGTGCTCAAAGAAACAATAAATGGAGTGTTCCCAATTACGCACTGCCGAGGCGTGGTCTTCGACCAGCCGATCAAGCCATGAGAAAGAAATAAAAAATAAATGTTTTATTTTTATTACATGAATCAACAATACGCACAAGAATGGCCACAATTTTTTACAGCCACCATACAAGAATGGAAACATTTATTAAAAGAAGATAAATACAAAAATATTATTGTGGATGCACTTAGGTTTCTTGTAAATGAAGAAAAAGTTACCATAAATGGTTTTGTTATTATGAGTAATCATTTGCATATAATTTGGCAATCAAAAGGCGATAACAGCATACAAAAAATACAAAATAGTTTTATAAAACACACTTCGAAAGAGTTTAAAAAAATAATTGAAGAAGATAATAAACTAAAAGAATATGAAGTAAATGCTCCAGATAGAAAATATAATTTTTGGCAAAGAGATTCATTAAATATTGAGTTGTTTACTGCGGCTGTATTTTCTCAAAAATTGAATTATATACATTATAATCCTGTGAAGGCAGGCCTTTGTAGTTTACCTGAAGAGTATTATTTTTCTTCTGCTTTATTTTACGAAAACGGTATTGATCATTTTGGTTTTTTGCAACATTATTTGGGTTGATTTAAAAATTTTATGGGTTTCTTATTGCAGTTGGTT
>JANNGD010000171.1:0-7738 GCA_031380515.1 Ferruginibacter sp.
CATTTTATTCATCAAAACCTGAAAGCGTTAAACAACCAAACCCATGTTATGCAGCAAACCCTTAAATCGTTTAACAACCAAAGCCAAGTTATGCAGCAAACCTTGAAAGGGTTTAACAACCAAAGCCATGGGTGCAACCCATGGATATGAAAAAGTTATGAATAAAGCCAACCCCGAATGGGGTTGAACATTATTTTTGTTGCATTTTTTTCGAGAATTTAAAATGACTTAATAAAAAATATTAACAAACTGGCGCAGACATCTAAGTTACCTATTATTTAAAACCACCAACGCATACTTCACATTTAACAAAGTATCCCAGCTGGCGCAGACATCTAAGCTACCTATAAGCTAGTTCGGCATGTCTAGACCAAGCCTCACGGCGCAGGAGTTGCTACAATTGGCGCTCACGATATTTTGAAGTGACCATCATCCTAGGCAAAGACAGCTTCCTATCGTTGCTCATTCATATTCAACTTCTCAGAATAGCAGGAATAGAAGCGAAAATATTTATTGTGAGGCACGAACAAAAAATATTGAAGCGTATGGCCCGTAACAAATGCCCAGCATTGTTCCTATGGCTCCTGCTCCTAATAAAACTTTTAATGCCAATGTGCTTTATTATTTCACACAGCGAAACAACGATAGCAACGAACACAGCGAATTTTGTAGACTTATTTTATTTTCACCCTGGTATAATACCACCAACCATAATTTTACAAAACAAAAATGCCAACTCCTACAAGTTGGCATTTTTGTTATTCCTTTTATTTTTTACACCTCCGATTTTTTTTCTTTCTTCTTTGGCTCCTCTTTGTCTTTGTTTGTAAAAATTATTTTTTGGTTTTCTACATCCAATTGTGCTATTAGTTCATCGCCCGCTTTTATGTTCATATTTAATATCTCCTCTGCTAACGGATCTTCTAAATACTTTTGAATGGCTCTGTGCAGCGGTCTAGCACCAAACTGGCTATCGTAGCCTTTATCGGCAACAAATGCTTTTGCCTCGGGAGATAGCTCCATAGAAAAACCAAGGTTGTTCAAACGCTTCATTACACCCTTCATCAAGATATCTATGATTTCAAAAATATCATCTTTGGTAAGCGAATTAAATATTACCACATCATCTATCCTGTTTAAAAACTCTGGACTAAATGTACGTTTCAATGCTTTTTCTATTACTGCTTTGTTGTTTTCATCGCTGTGCTCTATCCGATTGGCAGTAGCAAATCCAACGCCTTCACCAAAATCTTTTAACTGGCGTGCACCAATATTGGATGTCATGATGATCATCGTATTTTTAAAATCTACTTTTCTTCCAAGCCCATCGGTTAGTATTCCATCATCCAATACTTGCAATAAAATATTGTAAATATCTGGATGTGCTTTTTCTATTTCATCCAATAAAATTACGCTGTAAGGCTTGCGACGTACACGTTCTGTAAGTTGCCCACCTTCTTCATAACCTACATATCCTGGAGGCGCTCCTATTAAACGGCTAACTGTAAATTTCTCCATGTACTCACTCATGTCTATGCGTATGAGTGCATCTTCGCTATCAAACATTTGGCGGGCAAGTGTACGAGCCAATTCTGTTTTACCCACACCAGTAGGACCAAGAAAAATGAAAGTACCAATTGGCTTTTTAGGATCTTTTAATCCTACCCTATTTCGCTGTATGGCTTTTACCACTTTGCTGATCGCATCCGATTGCCCAACAACAGCTCCTTTCAATTCCTCACCCATTTTACGAAGCTTATCGGTTTCCGCTTGTACCATGCGCTTTACAGGTATACCTGTCATCATGTGTATTACTTCTGCAATATCTTCTTCTTCAATAGGGAAACGTTTGTTCTTGCTATCTTCTTCCCAATCTATTTTTGCTTTTTCCAAATCATCTTGCAAGCGTTTTTCTGTATCTCTTAGTGAAGCTGCTTCTTCAAACTTTTGGCTTTTTACCACCTTGTTTTTTTCCAGCTTTATGTCTTCAATCTTTTTCTCTAGATCAATAATTTCTTCTGGTACGTTTATGTTTTTTATATGCTTTCTTGCACCTACCTCATCTAATACATCTATTGCTTTATCTGGCAATAAACGATCTGTCATGTAACGGTCGCTTAGTTTTACACAAGCTTCTATGGCTTCTTTACTGTACGTTACATTGTGGTAATCTTCATACTTGCTTTTTATGTTTGTAAGTATTTCTATGGCTTCATCTACACTTGGTTGTTCTACCAATACCTTTTGAAAACGACGATCCAACGCTCCATCTTTTTCGATGTGTTGGCGATACTCATCCAAAGTAGAAGCACCAATACATTGTAGTTCTCCTCTTGCCAATGCCGGTTTCACAATATTAGATGCGTCCAAAGAACCACTTGCGCCACCTGCACCTACGATGGTATGTATTTCATCAATAAATAAAATAACATCCCTGTTCTTTTCCAACTCATTCATAATGGCTTTCATTCTTTCTTCAAACTGGCCACGGTATTTTGTACCAGCTACCAACGCTGCCAGATCTAAACTCACCACTCTTTTATCGAACAACACACGACTTACTTTTCTTTGCACTATACGCAATGCCAGTCCTTCTACTATGGCGGTTTTACCCACACCAGGTTCTCCAATAAGTATAGGGTTGTTCTTTTTTCTACGAGATAATATTTGCGATACCCTTTCTATCTCTGTCTCTCTTCCTACAATAGGGTCCAAAGAACCGTTTTCTGCCATACGGGTAATGTCTCTTCCAAAATTATCTAGTACGGGCGTTTTTGTTTTAGGCAAATTGGCTGCACCAGGTTTGTTTGGTTTTTGAGCGCCAAACTTTTTACTGTCATCATCAAAGTCATCTTCATCATTAAACTCTGCACGAGGCAGGTCAGATGCTACAAAACCTAGTTCGGTTTTAAATAAATCGTAGTCCACGTCAAATTGATTTATGATTTGTGTTGCAATGTTTTCTTTGTTTTTTAAGATAGACAGCATCAAGTGCTCACTTTCTACATTTACACTCTTTACGGCTTTTGCTTCCAATACAGTAATGCGAATTACTTTTTCGGCTTGCTTGGTAAGAGGCAATGAGTTGATGTTTGCAATATTTTTTCCTGTTTTATCTTTTACAGCCAGTTCAATTTCTTTTCGCAACTCATACATATCTACATTGAGCGCTTTTAAAATTTTGATTGCTGTATTTTCACCATCTCTTATGAGGCCAAGCACCAAATGTTCGGTACCGATAAAATCGTTTCCGAGTCTCAATGCCTCTTCCCTGCTGTAAGAAATTATCTCTTTTACCTGTGTTGAAAAATTATTATCCATTCTATTGAATTTTGCTTGTACAATGTTAACGAAAAAAAAGAGCTATTAGTTTATAAAAAAAGTATAAATGTTGAAATGTGTAAAAGATATTTTATTAGAACATCAAATAGAATTACTTAAACAACATTAAATTCTCTTTATATTTTATATCTTAGAACTTTAAATGCACACAATGAACGTCAAAACAGATACCAAAGAGAAATTTACCGTAATTACGCCGAATGATGCAGTTATTACTGCTAATATGACAGAAGATTTACAAAAACTTGCAGATTATGCCAGTTCTAGTATCCCACATCTTGTGCTAAAACTTACGGAAGTTGAAGAAATAGCTCCCGAAGCTGCTCATTGTTTGGCTAATGTGCAGCAGCAGTTTTATGAACAAAACCATTCTTTTGTTATTTGCGAAATGCAGCCTACAGTTGAAGCCGTATTTGAAAAAGAAGAACTCATAGACATTATGAATTTTACGCCTACCGAAAGTGAGGCTTGGGATATTGTGCAAATGGAGGAAATAGAGCGGGAGTTGATGAGTGATTTTGATGGGGAGTGAGCAGTTGGCAGAAGGCAGTAGGCAATTTGCAATTAGTATGTATAATTTTTCGGCGGTGGGCAGAATATCAATGCTGAACATTTATAACGGGCTGTCTGTAGTAACTGCTTTTGCCGGCAGGCAGGCTCCTCGTTCCGCTCCGCTGCACTGTGGGGCACTATTGCCCACCTGTCCCTATTTTAGCAGGTACTCCTGCGCCCATGGGCACTATGTCAATTTTCAACAACAATTTGTACGCTCCAATATTTATTTTACATTTAAGCAGCCTTTTACAATAAAAAACAGTCTTGATAAATAACCCAAACACTTTAATTTGTTAGCGCTCACTATTCTTGGAAATAATTCTGCTATACCTGCCTATGGGCGTAACCCCACTGCGCAGGTAATACAAACATCTGAAGAAAACTATTTGATAGATTGCGGCGAAGGAACACAATTGCAGCTTACAAAATACAACATAAAAAAAAGTAAAATAAATAAGATTTTTATTTCCCATTTACACGGAGATCATTATTACGGTTTGATAGGCCTTATTTCTAGTATGTCGTTGCTTGGTCGTACAACTGATTTACATTTATATGCACCTTCCTTATTGGAAAAAATTATACAATTACATTTAGAAGCAGCCGATACTACCCTTTGTTACAAATTATATTTTCACGCTATTACAGAAGAAGGCGAAATAGCGAATGATAAAAAAATAACGGTTAAAGCATTTAAAGTAAACCATCGGATAGAATGTTATGGCTTTATGTTTACCGAAAAGAAAAACCCTCGAAAAATAATACCAGAAAAAGTAAAAGCCTACGAAATACCCGAAGCTTATTATGGCGAATTACAAAAAGGGAAAGACTACACAACAAAAAAAGGCACCATCATTTCCAATGAAGATGTAACAGAGGCATCTACTGCAGCCCGCTGTTATGCATACTGTGCCGATACCATATATGACGAAACCCTTGTAGCTAAGATTAAAGGTGCGCATGTTATATACCACGAAACAACCTATTTAAAAGATTTGGAGGAGAGAGCTACACTTAGGCACCATTGTACAACAGTACAAGCGGGCAATATAGCAAAGCTTGCAGGAGTAGAAAAATTATTGATTGGCCATTTTTCTTCTAAATATGAATTCTTGGATGATTTTCTTTCTGAAACAAAATCCGTTTTCGAAAATACAGAATTGGCATTGGAAGGCGCCTGTTTTAAGATTTAATAGTCGGTTTTAATGATAAAATTATTACCATTTGCCATTAGCCAATTGTATCCTTCTTTAAAATCCAATACAAAATCATTGGTATTATCTTCATCAATTTTAAAAAGCATGATAGAGGACTTCAACGCAAGTACATTCGCCATAAAATCAATTGTATTGAATTGATTTTTGTTATTGCTTATTTGCAAATAAAGTTTGCCCTTTAATTTAGCTGCCAAAGAATCGAATTGGTTGCTCATGGCAAAACCTGGTGCGTAACTGTTGAAAAAAAGTGCGGTTTTATTGAATTTATCTGGTGAAATGGATGCCATGCAAAAAGCAATAACAGCCGCTTCATTTGTACCTGCAAGTATATAATCTTTACAAGCGTATTGTGGAAATTGTTTTGTGATATTTGGTATCAACTCTTCAACATAAAGCTTTGCAAGTTCCAAAAAAATGGGGTTGCTAAGTGAATCTTTTTTTAGCGAAAGGTTAATATGGAAAACGATCGTGTTGGCGGGCACCATTTTACAAATAGCAATATAATTGGAATCAATTAAATTTTCTTTGGAAGAATCCTGCAAGACTATGTAATAAAGAGCCGTTTTGACAGCAATCAAATCTGCAGAAGATTTGATACTAATTTTTGCGTTTAGCTCATTGCCTTTGCTTGCCCAATCGTAATAAATTGTTTTACCTGTTGTGTCTTGTGCTTGCAGTAGTTGGTTACTAAATAACAGTAATATGGTGCTGCAAATTAATTTCACAAGGATATTTTTACTTCAAGGTATTTTTTCAGTTGTGCATGCAATTGCTCTCCCAATGGCACACCAGGTAAGCGGAGTGCATTTTGTATAAGTCCCATTTCGTATAAAAATGCTTTTACCCCCGATGGGTTGTTTTCGGCAAACAATAATCTATACGCTTCCAATAATTGGTTATTTATTTTTACCGCAGCAGGAAATTCATTTTTCAAACAATAATTTACCATGGTAGAAAAGGCTTTTGGAAAAGCATTGGCAGCCACGCTTATTACGCCATCCATACCACAAGCCATTTCTGGAAGTACCAAATCATCGTCGCCACTTGTAACTAGAAAATGTTCGGGCCTGCCTTTCAATATTTCTATGGCTTGCTGTATATCGTTGCTGGCTTCTTTTACACCAGCAATATTACTTACCTCGGCTAGGCGAAGTGTACTAGATGGCAGCATATTGCGCCCCGTTCGCCCCGGTACATTGTACAAAATGATAGGCTTAGGCGATACCGCTGCCAATGCTTTGTAATGTTGGTATATTCCTTCTTGCGATGGTTTGTTGTAATATGGGCTAGCACTTAAAACGGCTACTGCCCCATCAAGCGGATAAGTTTGTAAATCATTGATGACTGCTGCTGTATCGTTTCCCCCAATACCAATTACCATTGGAACCCTGCCTGCAATATGCTTTTCTGTAAAATGTATAATTGATTTTTTTTCTTCTGTGTTCAGTACAGGCGTTTCGCCCGTTGTTCCTAAGGTTACCACATAATTCACCCCATTGTCAATGATATAATCAATCAATTTACCCAATGCATTGTAATCTACAGAAAGATCATTAGCAAAAGGAGTTACAATAGCTACACCAGTACCAGATAAAATATTACGAAGACTCATTTATAAAAATTTAAACGAAGATAACTGAAAAAAACAGCTATAAAACACTAATCATAATTAACAAAAATAATATTAGTAAAATGTATAGCCCACAGAAATAGAAAAAACATTGGATAACCTTTTTTCTGTAGTTGGAGGCAGAAAGTAGTTTATATAAAAATTAGGAGAAATCACAAAATTCCCAATGTAATAATCAAGATTCAAAGATAAAGCCAATGATTGAAAAGCAAATGGAGAACTTTCATCAGCTGTAAGCGCTTTTAATCTTTTGGATGCTCTAGGTCTAGTAGCAGCTGCCAATCTGCGAACGTTGGTAATGCTGCTTTTCAATTTTTCACTTCCAGCATTCAATACAATTTGGGGTATAAATGCGAGACTTCCATTTTTTGAAAATACTTTTTCAAAATTAAAAGAATGTTCTATCCCAAAGGATAGAGAAAAATTTTTTATCTCATTTTTTGTACTATCAAAAATCGCTATTTTTCTATTGCTCATAGTGCTCACTCTTACCGAGTCTACAAAAGTAGATTCATAAAATGTACCACTAGAATAACCCAGAGACAGCATCGGCTGGATATAACTTTTTGTATATCTAAAATAAGTGTACAAATCATTTTGATAAGTAGAATTACCGTTATATGATTTGGTATCTGCAAGAAATTTTGTAAAAGAAATTCCAGTACTTATTTTACTCGCCACAAAATCAAATGATGGCGTTATGGCTGTTTGATACGCTTTTAGATTTCCATTGTCTGTAGTAAAATAGGGCGTGACAGAAATACCAAAACCGCTTTTATGACTGTATACAACACTGGGCGTATAATACAATTTATTTACCTGGGTTTGAGATGCATTTACTGAATTATTTTTTACACTAAATGATCCATTGCCAATGCCTAAGCTTACATCAAAATAACTTTTTGAATTATTTGTAGAATCTAATAAATTTAAGATCATTTCCAGCTCCTTTAAGGAATCAATTGGAGACGCCAATTTTTCTATAGTTTGGGCT
>JANNGD010000206.1:0-68881 GCA_031380515.1 Ferruginibacter sp.
CTGTAATTTTTGTGCTTCGGGGGTCAGGTAGATCATGTTGATCCTGCGGTCATCCTTACTGGCAACCCTTTTAACTAATTTCAACTTCTCCAGGTTATCAACCAATCTTGTTATGCTTGGCTTGTCTCTAAACGTAGCATCGCACAATTGTTGCTGGCTCAGTCCATCTTCCTTCCACAAATGATACAGCACACTCCATTGTTCTATCGTAATATCTATGCCAGCCAGTTTAAAATTCTTTTGCAGCCTTCGTGCAATAGCCGTACTCGCTTTTCCAGTTATAAAACTGTATAATTCGCTTTTTTTAAATTGGTTGTTTGGCATATAGTTGTTTAAACAACTATATAAAGATAAGTAATGATTTTAAATTTCAAAATTTTATTTTTGTTAAGGTTTGGGACAAGCAATTTTTTGGTTGTCCAAGCAAAGGCAGCAGCTATGATCAACGTCGTTGTGCCTGTGCCGATTCGTTCGGCATCACCCACTTGTACAGCATACCTTTATTCAGCAATTAATGGCAGTTTTTATATCAATAGCAATCATCTTTTTAGTTCTATACGTTTCACTGATAATCTATTATCGCTTTGCATTTACTTCAATCTGCCAATTCCAAATTACCAATTCCACATTACCAACCACCTCCATCTCCATCGTCATTCCTGCACGCAACGAAGAAGACAACATAGAAAATTGCATCCAATCTATTTTACAAAACAGTTACCCAAAGGATTTGTTTGAAATTATTGTAGTAGATGACCATTCTGAAGATGATACGGCAAGCATCGTAAAAAAATATGCTGCACAAAATGTAAAACTCATTTCGCTAAGCGCTTTTGTACCCAATAAAATAAACTCTTATAAAAAGAAAGCCATTGAAATAGCCATAGCACAAGCAAGCGGCACAGTTATTATTACTACCGATGCAGATTGTATCGTACCACAAACATGGCTACAAACTATGGCAAATTTCTACGAAGAAAAAAAGCCTGCATTTATTGCAGCTCCGGTTACTATAGATTGTGGTTGGCGTTTTATTCAAATATTTCAGTCGATGGATTTTATGACCCTTCAAGGCATAACCGCTGCGGTGGTACACAAAAAACAAATGACCATGTGCAATGGCGCAAACATGGCGTATGAGCGTGCGGCTTTTTATGAGGTAGGCGGTTTTGCAGGTATAGATAATATAGCTAGTGGCGATGATATGCTGCTCATGCATAAAATTTACAAACAGTATCCCGACCGTGTTTTATTTTTAAAATCAAAACAAGCTATTGTAAAAACGGCACCTGTAAATACGATAAAACAATTTTTTAATCAAAGAATTCGTTGGGCAAGCAAGGCGGATAAATACGACGATAAAAGAATATTACCTGTATTAATTTTGGTATATTTTTTTAATATTTTAATGTTGCTTTTGCCCCTAATTGCCATATTTAATAACTGCAGCATCTCAATAGTCAATACTCAATTCACAATACTCTCTTTGTGGTTATGTATGCTTCTTTTAAAAATAGTGGTAGAATTGTTTTTTCTTTTTCCTGTTGCTTCGTTTTTTGGAAAGAAAAGTATGTTATTGTTTTTTCCTATTTTACAACCGTTTCATATTTGCTACACCATTATTGCAGGTTGGTTGGGCAAGTTTGGAAAATATACTTGGAAAGAAAGGAAGGTTAATTGATAATTTCGTAATGAATAATTAATAATGTTTTTAAATCAACCCCATTTTATAAATAGCTTCAATCATTGCATCACAAATCATATTAAAAAAACTTTGTGAAACTTTGTGTTCTTTGTGCCTTAGTGTTTCAAATAAAAAAATGATTTTTCAATTACACGATACCGATATTTCTTTTCCGGATCCTGCATTTGCAGAACCCGATGGCTTGCTTGCTATTGGCGGAGATTTAAGTACAGAGCGGCTTATGATGGCTTATCAAAATGGGATTTTTCCATGGTATAGCTATGATGAACCTATTTGTTGGTACGCCCCACATAAACGCTGCGTAATTTTTCCAAAAAAAATATTCATTAGTAAGAGCATGCAAAAAATAATAAATAGAAAAATATTTACCATTACAACCAATACTGTTTTTGAACAGGTAATACAAAACTGTGCACAAGTAAATCGGAAAGACCAAGATGGCACTTGGATAACCAACGAAATGGAAAAAGCCTATATAAACTTGCACAAACTTGGTATCGCAAAAAGTGTAGAAGTTTGGCAAAAAAACGAACTCGTTGGTGGTTTGTATGGCTTAGTAATAAACAATATTTTTTGCGGCGAAAGTATGTTTAGCAAAGTGAGTAACGCCTCTAAACTTGCATTAATATGGCTTAGTAAAGAAAATAATTATACATTGATAGATTGCCAAGTGAGAACAGAACATTTGATAAGTATGGGTGCTGAAATGATAAGTAGAACAGCATATAAAGCCGCCCTTGATCGATCCACTTGAAGAGCCTGAACAGAATGAAGCTAAATTTTTAAAAATCAATCATACATTGTGGTATGTAACAAAACAAAGTGCGAAAAATGATTTCTTTGTGTTACTTTATACCTTTATGCCTTAGTGGTTCTAAATAATGAGCGAAATAAAACATACAGAAATTACTATTTGGAAAAAATTGCGGCGAAAAAAAGCGGCGATGATTGGCTTGTGCGTTATTATATTTGCCCTGTTTACTTGCGTTTTTGGTTATGTTATTGCACCAGATGCCAGCACAAACGCCGATTTACAAACGGTAGAAATACAATCCAAACCATTAGGATATTCACAACTATTTCTAAAAATATTTAACAACGAAAAACTTCCATCAAATTTTACAACGCTTTTTTTTGGCAAGCCAGCTACCTATACTTTTTTACCAATAAAAAATTACAAAATAGAGGGGGCGACTATTGTAGTAAATAAATATGTAGATGAGGACACGGCCGTTTCTCAATCATATTACATAATTGAAATAACGAATAATAATCCTCAAAAAATTAAAGAACAAATTATTACAAAAAAATACTGGTTGGGTACCGATGCATTTGGGAGAGATATACTTAGTAGATTAATTATAGGCACAAGGGTAAGTATGATGGTAGGATTGATAGCAGTTATTATTTCGGTAGGAATCGGGATTTTATTGGGCGCATTGGCAGGCTATTACAAAGGCAAAATAGATGCGCTCATTATGTGGTTTGTAAATGTAACATGGAGTATTCCTACCTTGTTGTTGGTATTTGCAATCACACTTGCGTTGGGCAAAGGCTTTTGGCAAATTTTTATTGCTGTTGGGCTCACCCTTTGGGTTAGTGTAGCACGCCTAGTACGTGGTCAAGTAATGGCTGTAAAAGAATTAGAATATGTACAAGCTGCAAGAGCATTGGGTTACAAAGATGCAAGAATTATTTTTAAACATATTTTGCCAAATATAATAGGTCCAATATTGGTAATAGCTGCTGGAAATTTTGCTATCGCCATCATTATAGAGGCTGGACTTAGTTTTTTGGGTATTGGTGTACAACCTCCTCAACCAAGCTGGGGACTTATGATAAAAGAAAATTATAATCTTATCATAACCCACCATGCCATGCAAGCACTTATACCAGGATTTGCAATCATGTTGTTGGTGCTGGCGTTTAATTTGTTGGGGAGTGGGTTAAGGGATGCGGTAGATGTAAAAGAAGTGGCCCCCTAAATCCCCGAAGGAGGACTTTAGCCCTTAGTGTGTGGAAATAATTTTGATTGTAGGTGGTTACGAGTTGTGGGTTTTATAGTTATGAGGTAGCAAATTGCATTTATCTTGAATTTAATATCTAAATTCTAACATCTTATCTCCTTTATGTAATTTCAAAAATTTATCTTCGCAAAAATTTTTAAACATGTTACCAAAGTACAAGCGCATTCTTCTCAAACTTTCTGGCGAATCATTAATGGGAGATAAAAACTTTGGATTGGATCCTACAGTTATAGCACAATATGCACAAGAAATAAAGCAAATAACAGATATGGGTGTGCAAGTAGCCATTGTTATTGGCGGCGGTAATATTTACCGAGGTATGAATGAAGCTGAAACAGGAATTGAAAGAGCACAAGGTGATTATATGGGTATGCTAGCTACTGTAATTAATGGAATGGCTTTGCAAAGCGGATTGGAAAAGGCCGGTGTAACTACCCGTTTACAAAGTGCAATAAAAATGGAACAGATAGCCGAGCCTTATATACGTAGGCGTGCTATGCGTCATTTAGAAAAAGGTCGTGTGGTAATTTTTGGCGCAGGCACTGGTAATCCATATTTTACTACAGACACTGCTGGCTCTTTAAGAGCGGTGGAAATAAAAGCTGATGTAATTTTAAAAGGCACAAGAGTGGATGGTATTTACACTGCAGATCCTGAAAAAGATGCTTCGGCTACAAAGTATGGTCACATTACTTTTGCAGAATGTATTGCACAAAATTTGAAAATAATGGACATGACTGCGTTTACTTTGTGTATGGAAAATAATTTACCCATTGTTGTTTTTGATATGAATAAGCCAGGTAATTTAATGAGTGTGGTTATTGGAGAAAAAACTGGTACATTGGTAAGATAAAACTTATTCATCTAAAAGAAAAGAGGCAAATAGTATTTTTATTTGCCTCTTTTCTTTTAGATATATTTTTCTCCTTTGTTTCTTTTTACTTCTGCCACATAATCCTTTATTTCTTGCTCTTTTTCTTTTTTGCATATCAATAAAACATCATTCGTATCTACCACAATAAAATCATCTAAACCTTGCAATACCACCAGTTTATTGTGGGGTACCTGTACCATGTTTTTTGTGGCATCTATTATCATTACTTCATTGCCACCAACCGCATTTTCTAGGTAATCCTTTTCAAAAGTTTCATAAGCGCTTGTCCATGTGCCTAGGTCGCTCCAGCCGAAGGATGCAGGGATTACATACACATTATCTGCTTTTTCCATTACCGCATAATCTATAGAAATACTTACACATTGCGGATAAATCCTGTCAATATAATCTTGTTCAAATGCTGTATTAAACTTTTCTTTTTCCGCATCAAAAACTTCGTGCAATTCTGTTGCAGTTTTTTCAAATGCTTTAATAATATTTTTTACTTGCCAAACAAAAATGCCCGCATTCCACAAAAAATCTCCGCTTGCAACAAAGGTTTTTGCAAGTTCCACATCTGGTTTTTCTGTAAATAATTTTACTTTATATATATTATCTCCCACTGCCATCGATTCGTATTGAATGTATCCATAGCCAGTATTTGGGTTTGTAGGTTCTATTCCCAGTGTTACCAATGCTTTTATATGAGAGGTAAAATGCAACGCTTTTTTACAAATTTCAATAAAAGCATCTGTTTCGGTAATAAGGTGATCGGCCGGTGCACAAATAAGATTGGCAGCAGGATTTAATTGATGCAGCTTGTAAGAAATATACGCAACACATGGTGCAGTATTTTTTCTGCTTGGCTCACACAAAATATTTTTCTCCGGCAATTCGGGCAATTGCTTTTGTACAATCTCTTTGTATTGAAGCGAGGTAACAATATAAATATTATCTGCCGGAATAAATTTTACAAATCGGTCGTATGTAGATTGAACAAGCGTACGACCAATATTAAGAATATCCAAAAATTGTTTCGGCATATCGGTTCTGCTCATTGGCCAAAATCTACTCCCAATACCCCCAGCCATTATAGCTACATAATTATTTTTATTCATAAGCGAAACTTCTGTTTTGTTTTATATAATTCCTTCCCTCAACATATCATGTACATGTAAAATGCCGGCATATTCACCATTTTCTAAAACGACTAATTGGCTAATATTGTTATTTCTCATCAGATCCATAGCTTCTACTGCAAGCGCATCATGATGTATCGATTTTGGATGTTGTGTCATTACATCTTTCGCTAGTACATGCTGAAAATTTTCATACTTTTCAAACATCCTTCTCACATCGCCATCAGTAATTATTCCAACTACAGCACCGTGCATATCCACAACAGCCGTGGCGCCGAGTCTATTTTTAGAAATTTCTACTATAACTATTTTAATATTGTCTTCTAATAATACGCTTGGTTTTTCATGCAGTTTTATTAAATCCCCTACCCTCAAATACATTTTTTTACCTAATGTTCCACCAGGATGATATTTTGCAAAATCGCCTGTTTTAAAATCTTTGCATTCCATTAAGCAAATGGCCAGCACATCGCCCATTACAACTTGAGCAGTTGTACTTGTTGTAGGTGCTAAGTTATTGGGGCAAGCTTCTTTTTCTACAGTAGTATTTATTACTATATCTGCCTGCAATGCAAGATAGGACTGAATATTGCCCACCATGCCTATAAGGGTGTTCCCAAAATTTTTTATTAGCGGTGCTAAGACTTTTATCTCTGGACTATCCCCACTTTTACTAATAATAAGAACAATATCATCTTGCTGCACCATTCCCAAATCGCCATGAATGGCATCTGCAGCATGCATAAATAGGGCCGGTGTACCCGTGCTATTCATCGTAGCCACAATCTTTTGAGCTACAATAGCACTTTTCCCAATACCACTCACCACAATTCTGCCTTTACAAGCTGCCATTGTATTTACAGCAGCAATAAGCGCTTCATCTACATAAGCTAAAAGATTTTGAATAGATACAGCCTGAAGCTCTATAGTGCGCTTTGCACTTTCTATAATAAGGTGGTAGTTTGTATTGCTCACAGATGGCAAATTTATTTTAAATAGCTCATAGTGCAAGCATACTTAAATATAATTGCAACAAATTTTAATAGAATGAAAATAATTCGGCTTTTTTTGTTAACTTAAACAATTGAAAAATGAAGGGGATATAATAATTTTTAACGGTTTTTTACTTTTTAACTAATCCGCTAATGAGTAACTTCGCACCCCTACAAAAAAAACCTTGCACCTATTTATGCTTAAAAACTTAGGTGCTGCATTTTTTAGATTAATATTATGGCTACAACAAAATCAAAAGCGGCTCCAAAAGGAAAAGCGACTAAAACAGTTTCTTCTGCTTCATTAAAGGAAAATAATACTGTTTCTTCCGAATCATTAAAGGAAAATTTACAGGAATATTTTGGTTTCGATACTTTTAAATATCCCCAAGAAGACATCATAAAAAGTCTACTTTCAGGCAAAGACACATTTGTTATTATGCCTACTGGTGGAGGAAAAAGTTTATGCTACCAATTACCAGCTATGATGAGCAAAGGTGTTGCTTTAATAGTATCGCCACTAATTGCACTTATGAAAAACCAAGTAGACTTAATGCGTGGTTTTAGCAGCAAAGATCATGTGGCACACTTTTTAAATAGCACCCTCAACAAAGGCCAAATAAAAATTGTAAAAGATGATCTTACAAGTGGACGTACTAAAATGTTGTATGTAGCACCAGAAACAATGACCAAAGAAGAGAATGTAGAATTCTTTAAAACCTTGGACATTTCTTTCTTTGCTGTAGATGAAGCCCATTGTATTTCTGAGTTGGGCCACGATTTTAGGCCCGAATACAGAAGGTTGAAGGAAATGACAGAAATGATTAATCCCAACATCCCTATTATCGCCCTTACAGCTACAGCTACACCCAAAGTACAAAGTGATATAGCAAAAAACCTTGGCTTAAGAGACCCCAATATTTTTATTTCTTCTTTTAATAGAGACAATCTTCATTATGAAGTACAACCAAAAGTAAATCTGGAACAAACAAACAAAAGTATTGTACGTTTTATACAAAACCATAAAAATAAGAGTGGTATCATTTATACCCTCAATAGAAAAACAACAGAGGAATTGGCTGCCATGCTTAATGCCAATGGTATATCGGCTGTACCTTATCATGCAGGATTCGATTCTAAATTGCGATCACATAGGCAAGATCAATTTTTGAATGAAGATGTAAATGTAATTGTGGCTACTATTGCATTTGGTATGGGTATAGATAAACCCGATGTAAGGTTTGTTATTCATTATAATATTCCAAAATCTATCGAAAATTATTACCAAGAAACTGGACGTGCAGGTAGGGATGGCATGGAAGGGAAATGTGTGCTTTATTATTCTCATAAGGATGTGAGCAAGCTAGAACATTTAATGAGAGACAAAAGCCTTAGTGAAAGAGAAGTAGGCGCTCAGCTTATAAATGAAACAGTAGCCTATGCAGAAAGCAGTGTATGTAGGCGCAAAACATTGCTGTACTATTTTGGTGAAAGCTATGACGACTCTACAAGCTGTGGTCATTGTGACAACTGCCTTCAACCAAAAGAAAAAGTAGAAGCCAAAGACGAAGCAGTCTGTGTATTAAAAACAATTGATGCCTTAGGGGAGCAATTTGCCATTGAATATGTTTTACTTATTCTTATGGGCAAGGCAACACCTGCTGTAAAAATGTACAGGCACGAGGAGTTAACCGTTTTTGCCTGTGGCAATGACAAGGAACCTCATTTATGGAACAGCCTCATAAGGCAAATGTTGTTACATGGTATTCTCGAAAAAGATATCGTAGAGTACGGTGTGCTAAAAATAACCAAACAAGGCAGGGCGTTTATGAAAAAGCCCACTTCATTTAAAATTACATTAAATAATCTTTTTGAAGATGCCAATGCAGATGATGAAGATGCTGGCCCAGTGGGGGAAATAGAAAGTGTAACCGATCAAAAATTGTTGGAACTTTTAAAAGATTTACGCAAAAAAGTATCTAAGGAGAAGAACCTTCCTCCATTCGTCATTTTTTTAGAAAGTTCTTTAGAAGATATGGCAACCATGTTCCCTACCACTATGGAAGAGCTAGAAAAAATAAGTGGTGTGAGTAAAGGAAAATCATTGCGCTATGGTAAACCCTTTTTAGATGTTATCATAAAGTATGTAGAAGAGAACGACGTTATAAGACCAGATGATTTTGTAATGAAAAGTGTTGTTAATAAAAACAATAATAAAATTTTTATCATACAAAATGTAGATAAAAAGATGACCTTGGAAACCATTGCCAAAAACAAAGGACTTAAATTAGAAGAATTATTAGAAGAAATGGAGACCATTGTAGCCAGTGGAACTAAATTAAACCTTGGTTATGCAATAGATGAAATGGTAGATGAGTATGAACAAGAAGATATAATGGATTATTTTAAAGGTTGCCAAACATCAGACCTAAATGTAGCACAGCAAGAATTGGCCGATGGTGATTTTACATGGGAACAGCTAAAACTTATGCGCATTAAGTTTTTGAGCGAGTACGGCAATTGATATATACTTGATATTGATTTTTGTTTTGCTCTATTAATAAACAAGGAAAATTGATGCGATGTTCAAAAAAAAATAACTGCACTTGCAGTAAAGTTGTAATACCAAATAAAAAGTAGTGCAGCTATAGTTTGTGTACAATTTGCATAGGTTCAGGTGGAAGCATCTGTCCAGTCTTCCCGCATTATGGCGGTACTCTTCAGTATGTATGACTAAATCACCGCTTTAACCGCTAGACATTTTTAATTCCTATTTTGCTTTATTGCGCTCAACTTATCTCAAATTGTTTACGAAATGTTAAAGAAAAAAAATATCTCCGAAATATTTCGTAATTAAAAAATTACTCCTACATTTGTGATGTACTAAATATTTCGTAGTTAAAACAAATCATCATGAAAAAAAATATTATGTTCGGTGTTCTTGGTTGGATTGTTTCCACCGTTTTTGGGTTTAAATCAATTGGCCAAGAGGGCTCAAAACCAAATCAAAAAGAAACACAAGAAATCATCATTCGCAAAAAAGGCGATAAAGACACCAAAGTAACCATAGAAATTACAGGTGATAAAGTACTTGTTAACGGTAAACCAATGGCAGAGTTTAACGAAGATGGCGTTACCATTAATAACCGTAAAATGATTATACGAGAGGGGAACAAATTACTAATGGACATAGGTGGCCAAAAAATGGATCTTGACGATATGCAAATAGAGCTTGGAGACAAGTTATCAAAATTAGAAAATATTAGAGTGGATGGTTTCCCTATGAATCCGGATGACAATGAATTGATGACTAAATTATCAAAACCTTATACCTACCTAGGCGTAAGTACAGAAAAAACGGGGGAAGGCGCTAAAATAACAGATGTAAGCAAAAATTCACCTGCAGAAAAAGCAGGCTTACAAAAAGATGATATTATTTATAAAGTTGGAGATAAAAAAATAGAGAATGCATCAGACCTGTCAGAAACAATAAAAGCAATGAAAGAAGCTGATAAGGTTAAGGTATATTTTTTGAGAGACAACAAAAAGAAAGAGGTTACTGCTATTTTAGGTACCAATGATTTGAAGCTTTCCATTAATCGTAGTTTTACCTATGATATGCCAAACGGAAAAAGAAGATCGCTTACTATACCAAGATATCCAAACGGCATGGATTTTTACAAAGACAATATGGAAAATAGCAGAGGGCTTTTCTTTAATATGAGCAAATCGAGGCTGGGCATTAAAATACAAGATACGGATGAAGGCAATGGCGTAAAAATATTAGACGTAGAAAAAGCAACAGCCGCCGAAACTGCTGGGCTTCTAAAAGATGATATTATTACCGAAATTGCAGGCAAAAAGATAAACAATACCGACGAAGCAAGAGAAGAATTACAAACAAATAAAGACAAGAACAGCTACGATATTAAGGCAAAAAGAAACGGTACAGAAATGACTTTTTCCATTAAAATACCCAAAAAATTAAAGACAGCCACCTTGTAAAAACTGGTTTTGGAGGTTAAGCATAATACCGTTGCATATGGTTGCAACGGTATTTTTGTGGGCGAAATAAAATGATTGTAAGCATCCCAACCCTTCTGAGGGGAATTGCAAATGGATAAAATAATACATTTTGGACTTGTAAAAAGTCCAATGACATTCTTTGCAACTTTGCTCCGTTGCGAGCTTTGCGTGAAAACAGTTGAACTAAAAAACAAATAAATTTAGTATAAATCACAAGTTTTGCATCACTAAAAGCTAGCTACAAATTTTAGTTGCACCCTTTTTGTAATTAATAGTTTGCAATTTAGTACGCAAACTAAACTTCAAAACCCTCTAAACTCGAACGTTGTTATTAAACAAAACTGTATTATTTACTAAACGATTAATTGGTGTACCATAAATAAGTACACTTAATGTATTTTTGCAAGCAATGAGTAACAATAAATATGAAGCTGTTATTGGGCTAGAAGTACATGCTCAACTACAAACAAAAAGTAAATTATTTTGCGGAGATAGCACCAGCTTTGGTGCATTGCCCAATACACATGTGAGCCCAATATCGCTGGCGCACCCGGGCACTTTGCCTGTAATGAATAAAGAAGTAATTGCCCTAGCGGTAAAACTTGGTATTGCCTTACATTGTAAAATTGAAGAACATAATTATTTTGCCAGAAAAAATTATTTTTATCCAGACTTGCCAAAGGGTTATCAGGTAAGCCAACATACGGCTCCCATTTGCAATGCTGGTTATCTAAGCATACAAACCAGCAATGGTAAAAAAGAAGTGAAACTAAATCGAATTCACATGGAGGAAGATGCTGGCAAAAGCATACACGATTTATTGGACGATTATACCGCTATAGATTTGAATCGTGCTGGTACGCCCCTACTAGAAATTGTAACGGAGCCAGATATGCATTCTGCTGAAGAAGCATATATTTTTCTTACAGAACTTAGAAAACTTGTACGCTGGCTCGATGTATGTGATGGCAATATGGAAGAAGGAAGCTTACGATGCGATGCAAACATTTCTGTGCGCATAAAAGGCGAAAAAACACTGGGCACAAGAGTAGAAGTAAAAAACTTAAACAGCATTCGCAATGTAAAAAAAGCAATAGAGATAGAAGTAGAAAGACTAATATCCATTACAGAAAAGGGAGAGAAAATAATACAAGAAACAAGAAGTTTTAATGCAGATACCAATACAACTTTTTCATTGCGCAGCAAAGAGGAGGCAGATGATTACCGTTATTTCCCCGAGCCAGATTTACCGCCATTTCTAATAAAGGATGAATATGTAAATAGCATAAAAGCTACGATGCCTGCATTGCCAGCCCAATTGCAACAAAAATATATGCAGGAATATGCTTTATCTGATTATGATGCCGCTATGATTTGCGTAGATAAAGAGGATGCGAATTTTTTCGAAACATTGGTAGCTAAAACGAAGCTTTCTAAAAATACAGCCAATTGGGTTAATGGACCCATCAGGAATTACTGCAATGAAAATAATATTGACATAAAAAATTTTCCATTATCAACAGAAGCAATAGCCAATTTGATAAAATTTTCCGAAAGCGGAAAAATCCATTTCAACGTAGCTTCATCTAGGTTAATGGAAGCAATGATTAAAGAAAAAAATGATTCTCCCGAAGTACTTGCATTGTCCATGAATTTATTGCAAGAAAACAATACAGACACTTTAGAGAAATGGGTAAATGAAACAATTGCTAATATGCCAGATAAAGTAAAAGAATATAAGAATGGCAAAAAAGGACTTATTGGTTTATTTGCAGGTAACGTTAAAAAATTAAGCAACGGAAAGGCAGATATGGGCACAGTTACAAAAATGTTGGAAGAAAGATTGAACGTGTAGCTGAAAATCTATAATGCTTAAATTAAATACTTTTAAAAAACACAACATATTTTTTATTTTCTAAATTTCATAAATGAAAAAATTAATAACCTATGCCTTGGTTGTAGCAAGCTTTATTTCGTGCAATGAAAAAGCATCTGAAGGAAAATTTGCGGTTCATGGCGAATTAAAAAATGTAGAAAATCAACAGATTTATTTAGATCAATTGTTTTTTAGCCAAGATACAAACCCTGTAGTATTAGATACCGCCGAAATAAAAGATGGCAAGTTTACTATAGGAGCTGTGGGCAATGAAGAAGGACTTTACAGAATAAGATTTGAAAAACAACAGGTTGGTTATTTTTTCATAAACGATGCCGCAAATATTGATTTTAAAGCAGATTTAAAAGATCTTAGCTTAAACGGTCCAGATTTTAACTCTCCGGCCAACAAAGCCTTCAAAAGTTTTCTTACAGCAATTGATAGCAAACAAAAAGGGCTAAACAATTTATCTGCCGAAATAGATAGTTTAAAAAAAGGAAGTAACAATGACAGCATTGTAGCTGCAAAAATTCTTACCTTAAACAGCAATGTTAAAGACTATAATGCTTTTGTAGTAAAAACAATTGATACAGATAAAGACCCTGTAGTAGCTATGTATGCTTTGGGATATACAAGGGGAGTTGATCCTAAAGATTTAAAAACGGTTCTGCAAAACCTCGTAAAACGGTTTCCTACACATAAAGGAATAGCATCCATATTGGTAGAATACAATAATATGATGGCAAAAAAAGATGCTCCGCCCCCACCCGCTACCGATCGGCCAAGAGCAAAACCTGGGATGCAAGTAATAGGAAATATGGCGCCAGAAATTACCTTAGCAGATACCGAAGGCAAACCCTTTTCATTAAGCTCACTAAAAGGAAAATATGTGTTGGTAGATTTTTGGGCAAGCTGGTGTGGCCCATGCCGTGGCGAAAACCCCAATGTAGTTGCCAACTATAATAAATACAAAAACAAGAATTTTACCATACTTGGTGTTTCACTAGATGAAGATAAAACAAAATGGTTGGCAGCAATAAAAGCAGATAAACTTACCTGGAAAAATGTAAGCGATTTAAAAGGATGGAGCAATGCCGCCGCAAAAATGTATGGCGTAGAATCTATACCCTATAATGTATTAATTGATCCTACAGGTAAAATAATTGCCGCTGAATTGAGGGATGAGGCTTTGGGAAGGAAATTGGAGGAGCTGTTAAAATAGTTCAAAATATAGAATGATAAGTTGCCATAAATAAAATAGCCGTATCAATATTCAAATTGGTACGGCTATTTTATAAAAAATTATATTAAATTACTTAAGGAAGTTGTCTAAAAGCACCAATTGATAGTGGTAGTCCTACAGCTGTTCCTGTTGCATACAAAGTAAAATTGCCTTTGTATATTCCTCCCACAGTTGTTGCAATGTTTGCCGAAGTAAGCACTGTTTGTGTTCCAGCTGCTTTTAGCTTAATGGTGTAATTACCACCTGGTATTTGCCTATACTGGGAAATTGCTGACACAGTAGCTGCAGCAGGTGAAGAACCAATATATGGTTGATTGGTTATGGTTACACTATCATTAGGTGTTACTGTAGTTCTTAGGAGTGTTACATCCATCGGTACAGAATTTACAGCTACATTTATGAACCTTACCCTTAAAACTCCATCAACTATTGTTGTTAAATCATCCGTTAGCCTTACAAACTTTAATTTGCTAGTAGGCGTTTGCAAAGTATCATAAGCAATGATGGTTGCCGCTTTATTTGTTTCAAAATTTTCTGCGCCAAGTGCAACATAATCTACTGGCAAAGCAGGATTGTTTGAACGCAAAACTATACTTCTTGCTCCAGGGGTAAGATTTAAGTAAGCGCTATTGGCTCTGTAAACCAATGAGGTAGCCGTTTGACTAACACCATCTACTATCACATTAAAAATGGGAGTACTTGGTGAGGCATTAACAAAAGCTGCTGCACTGTACTCAGGCTGCGCATAATCTATCGTTTTACCGCAGCCAGCAAGAACTGCTGCAGATAATAATATTCCAACTGTTTTTTTCATATTTTAACTTTAAATGCTTTAAAAATTTATCTCAATCTAGTACCCTACATTTTGTCCAACGTTTGGATTTGCCTGCAATTCTTGGAAAGGTATTGGCAGGATGTAATGGTAATCTGATATTGGTAACGTTTGACTAGAAGCTATTCCACCGATATCTGATACATCTCTTGTGATTGGTAAACTTCTTCTGCGCAAATCAAAATAACGCTGGCCTTCATAACACAATTCTTTGTACCGTTCTAACAAGATTGCATCAATTAATGCAGTTTTGCTAGTGATAGGTGTGTGAACGTATCCTGTAATCCTATTGGTTCTCAACAAACTTAAATCAGCATCAGATGCTGGAAGATTGTTAAGTTCTGCATAAGCCTCAGCTCTTGCCAACACAAACTCCGCTGTACGCATCATTTTTATATCGTAAATAAAAGTTTCTCCAGCTTGTGGTAAAAAACCATATTTCGCTATCAGGTTTCTAGGGGAAGTTTTAAAGAAAGTTGAAAATCTTATATCTGTAGCCTGGTTAAACGTATTCATCAATTTTGCAGCTGGAGCAGCCTGTTGAGCAGCATTTGCATCTTGCCACAAAGAACCAACAGTAGCGCCAGTATTTGAAGCCGTTACGTTCAATTTCCAAATCACTTCAGTCGTTTGGCCAGCAAGTGTGCGGGTAGTCCAAATTGCCGGATAGCCAGCTATGTTTGTAAGCGGTTGCAATACAACAATTTCGTTGGTTCTATCTACTACACCTTGCCAGTCTTTTATATGTAATGCTATACGTACTTGCCCTCCTATAACCGCATTTCTGGTTACCCTTCCTATGTCATTAAACGTAGCAGGTATTAAAGATTTTGCACTTAAAAGATCAGCAGTTATCTGGTCGGCTATTGCTTTCTGTGTATTGCGTGCTGGGCGGTAAGTAGCGGGCGTTTTTACATATGTTGTTTGTAGAACTACCCCCAACGCTGTAGGATTATATTCAGCGGTAATGCTAAAACACCTTAACAATTCTAAATGAGCCATTGCTCTTAGGGCAAGCATCTCCCCGAAAAACTGGTTTTTCAAAGATACATCTGTTGCGCTTGGCGTCGGCACTTTTGCTCCCAGCTCCAGCACTCTGTTTGCTCTATCTATTACTGCATATAAATTTGTCCATACTCCTCCAGTTTCGCCATCTCTCCAATCTTGAGAATCTGAAACAAACTGCCAATTAAACAAGGCATTACCAACATTTCTATATTCCGTTCCTACACCCAATCGTATTTCGTCCGCAATACCAGCCGAAATATAAATTGAACGTCTGGCGGACCATGTCCCATATACACCATTTACTGCAGAAGTTAGATCAGCCATTGTTTTTATGGCATTATCTGCTGGAATTTGATCTATTGGTTGTAGATCAGTAAGTTTTTTCTCACAAGACATTAAAGTAGCTGTGAAAATAAACACCCATATTATTTTATTGAATACTTTCATAATATAATTATTTATTGGAATTAAAAATTGATATCTACACCAACTGTAAATGTTTTAGGGTTGGGAAATTCATAGTTGGCAATATTGTTACTCTCTTCAGGATCAAAACCTGTCCATTTGGTCCAAGTATATAAGTTTTGAGCTTGACCCCAAACCCTGAAACTTCTGATAGGCTTACCAGCTTTTGTGGTAAATGTATAACCTGCTTGTACATTGCGCAATCTTACAAAAGATGCATCTTCAATATCTTTGCTGCTAAATTGACGTTGCGTGTTTATTTTTTGATACTCCGTTTTATCTCCTGGGTTTCTCCAACTATTCAACAAATCTGTTCTTTTGTTAAATTGTACATTGCCATTGGTAGATTCATAAAAGAATGATTCATTGTTGAACCTATATACACCTTGTGCGGTAGATAATAAAACACCTAAGTCAAATCCTTTCCAAGAAATATCCAAATTAGCTCCACCCGTAAATTTTGGAAGGTATGTACCAAACTCAGCTCTGTTATTTGCTGCAGAATAATCTGTAGTAGGATTACCATTGATATCTTGGTAAACTGCCAATCCGCTTTGAGGATTAACACCTAAATAACCTACAGTATAATGTGTTCCAAAAGGAACGCCCACTCTAATAATTCCAGTTCCTTGTGGTATTTCGCTTACCTGACCAAGACTCTTAATCTCATTTTTTAAGAATCCTCCATTAACACCAATCGTAACCAATAGATCATTCTTGCTAATTACATCAGCAGCAATAGAAAAATCAAGTCCTTTATTTTCCATAACACCTGCATTCACATTTAAGCCAGTAAACCCTGTAGTGCGGCTTAATCCCTGAGCAACAAGTAGATTGTTGGATTCTTTTTTGTATGCGTCAGCAGTAATTCTAATTCTACGATTCCATAAAGCTACATCAAAGCCAATGTTAATTATGTTTTGGCTTTCAATTTTAAGGTCTGGATTACCTGGCGAAGTTGGTACTATACCAGAAACACCTGCATAGCTTCCTACACCATAGCCTGGTATAAAGCCAAACTCTGACGGAAAGCCGCCAATATTTGCAGACTCTCCATAGCTTGCTCTTACCCTTGCTTCTTGCAAGATATTTTGCTTTTTCATAAAGCCTTCCTCAATAATATTCCAACTCGCTCCAAAAGCACTCATTACAATATCTTTGTTTTCAGCTGGAGCTTGTGAGGTTACATCTCTTCTTACACTAGCGGAAAAAGTGTACTTTTTATTGTACGTATAGTCGGCAATGGCAAATAATGATGATATACCATTAATGAATTTGTTACCACCAATTGCAGGAATAAAATTATTCGTAGCGTTTCCTGGAGTAATAGCCGCAGGGGTATTTGGTAAATTTGTATTAATACCATACCCTGTAGCGCTAAAAGTTCTTGCTTTGTTTCTAATAGACTCGCTCATAGCCAAGGCATTTACTTGGTGCTTTTGATTGAATGTACGCTTAAAAACTAGCCCAGTTGTAGAAATAAATTGAACATTTTCCACAAAGCTTTCGTTGTACAAACCTGCACGTCCATTTGCAGCTAAATTATATCCTGCAAATTGCAAAGGATCAATAAATCTACTTGCATTGTTGTTTCTATAATCAACTCCATTGGTTGTTTTAACAGAAATACCTTTCCAAATATCATATTGTAATGTTACAGCAAGTCCACCTTTAAACTGACCACTAGTTGCAGTAGTAGTATTTGATCTGTCAAACGCATTAGCAGCCGTTTTACCTGCACCCGTATCTATTACATTTGGTGCTTTGTACAATTGTCTATAAGGAAGTTCCAAATAAGCAGCAGCAATTGGATTGGCAAGTGCCACCGCTGATTCCGATTCAATACCTTTAGAAATACTGTAACCCGCATTTGAACGAATAGATGCTGTTAAACGATCCGTTTTAAAATCTAGATTTCCTCTAAAGGTATATCTATCTAAATTAGATCGTATTATAATTCCTTCTTGCTGATAAGCGGAAAGTGAAGTAAAAAAAGTTAGTTTTTCTGTACCACCAGAGGCATTTAATTCATGTTGCTTAAAACTACCCTTTCTTAAAAATATATCTGGCCAGTTGGTATTTATTTGTCTGGTAGAATCTAATAATCTTGTAAAATTAGCTTGTTGTGCAGGAGTAGCTGCTTGAAAAGCAGGGTTATTCGGGCTATAATCCCAACCTGGGTAGCCTGTAGCTGTGCCTGTGCCTATAACACCGGCAGGACCTAAAAACTCTCCTTCGTACCTAAGCCTTTGCTCTGTATTCATCAATTGGAGGTTGTTTAGCGTAGGTGCTTGGGAGTAACCTATTTGCCCACGATACTGCAACAATGTTTTACCTACTTTACCTTTTTTAGAAGTAAGTATAATTACCCCATTCGCTCCTCTAGACCCATATTGACCTGCACTGGCTGCATCTTTCAATACATCCACACTTTCAAAATCATTTGGGTTTATAGAACGGAATACGCCATCTTCAATCGGAATCCCATCTAATATATAAAGTGGATTAGTACTTCCGCCTATTGAACCAACACCACGAATGTTTACCCTTGCAGCAGTACCTGGTTGTCCAGAACCCGATGCAATGTATAAACCTGGCGCTCTACCTTGTAATATCTGTTCAAAAGATGCAATTGGAACCTGCTCTATCTGTTTAGAACTCACTTTTGAAGCAGCTCCGGTAAACTCTGTTTTTTTCTTAATAGTATAACCCGTTACAACAACTTCTTCTAGCTTATTGTTTCTAGCAGAAATTGTAATATTAATAACGGCTTGGCTACCGATGCTACGAGTTATTGTTTCAAAATTCACACTGCTAAAGCTGAGTGTTTTTGCTTTTGCAGAAACAACAACACGATAATTACCATTAGCGTCTGTTTGAGTCCCATTTTTATTGTCAGAAGATATAACAGATACTCCTTGTACGGGAGCCCCTTTTTCATCTACAATACGACCCGTAATGGTACGGTCTTGCGCTGTAGTCCCTAGTACAAAGCCTAGTACAACCAGCATGGTTAGAATTACTTTTCTCATTGTTATTTTTTAGTTAAGTGACGCAAATATATAGCACGAGGTGATATTTTGTTAACGTATTGACAACTTTTTTTGAACATACGCTGCCTTTGCAAAAAAAAAATTGCATAAAACGCTACCCATTTTTGCTGGTTTTTATGATGAGCACAGGCAATAAAACAAGGTTGGTAATAGTAGCAGTAAGCAAAGTAACTGAAGTGAGCCAACCCAGCGCAAACGTGCCACCAAAGCCACTTCCACAGAAAATGATGAAACCTGCTATCAAAACCAATGAGGTATAAATAATACTCAAACCAGTCTGGTGAATGGTGGCTTTTACTGATGTTGAAACATCATTTTTATTTTCTGGTAATACTTGCTTGTAATTTACTAAAAAACGAATGGTGATATCTATGGCAATTCCCAATGCTACGCTGAAAATGAGTACTGTAGAGGGTTTCAGCGGAACTCCTGCCCATCCCATAATACCCGCAGTTACGAATAACGGAATAATATTTGGCAGGAGAGAACATATTAATATTTTAACAGATTTGAAAAGAAACAACATGCAAACTGCTATAAGCAAGAATGCCCAAAAAATACTTTCTTTTAATCCATTGATTATAAATTTGCTTCCCTCCAGGAAAGTTATGCTAGTTCCAGTAAGTGTTATTTTGTAAGTGCTATCAAACAATTCATTGGATCTCTTTTGGATTTTATTTAAAACAATGGGCAAAGCCTCTGTGCCCACATCAGCCATGCTTACACTTATACGAGCTGTTTGCCCAGCTGTATCCATAAACGAATGAAGGGTTTTTGCAAAACTATTTCCAGCACCGCCTGTATCTTTAGATGGACGTAAATATTCTCCTACAAAAGCGCCATCAAAACTATTGGGCAGCATGTAATTGATAGAATCCCCTTCGTAAAAACCTTGCTTTGCAAATTTTAATCCCTCTGCTATGCTCAATGGAACATTCATTTCTTTTTGTGCAGCTATAAATTGTGAAAGCGAATCTACTTTTTCAAAAATAGCCAATGCTTTCATCCCAGATAAACCTCTACGCTTTTTAGTATCCACCATTATTTCCAATGGCATAACTCCTTTAAAATTTTGCTCAAAATATTTTAGATCGGTATAAATTTTATCTTTTTTAGGAAGATCATCTACAATATATGCCACTGTTTTTAATCGTAAAATGCCCGCAATAGAAAACAGTAAAATAATGCCCGTTACTATTAATACTTGCTTGCTATAAACAAATACCCATTTTTCCAATTTGTTTAAAATGGCCACAACCAAATTGTTGTGTAAATATTTTAATTGTGTTTTGCCAGGTGTTGGCAATATGCTTAGCGCAGATGGTAACAATAAAAATGACACAACGAATATCAACATAATGCTAATACCCGCTACTACTCCAAACTCTTTAAGAACGGCACTTTTGGTGAATGCAAACACTGCAAAACCAATAGCAGCTGTAATGTTGCAAAACAAGGTAACTACTCCCATCTTACTCACCATAGCTATCAAGGCATTTTCTTTTCTTTTCAACAGCGATAAATTTTCATCGCTTTGTATATGTGAGGTATGGTATTTATTTATGAAATAGATACAATTTGGAATGCCGATTACAACAACCAAAGAAGGTATAAGGGCTGTAAGCAACGTAATCTGATAGCCGCATAGATAAATAGTAGCAACCGACCAAATTACACCGATAAGTACTACCGCAAGCGATAATAAAGTAGTACTGATAGATCTAAAAAAAATGAGTAAAATCAAAACACTGAGTCCAAGTGATGCAAATAAAAACAACTTCATTTCTTTTTGTATCCTATCTGCAACCATGGTTCTAATTAGAGGCAAACCACTCACATGTGTTTCTATATTTGTTGCAGCCTCAAAGTTTGCCAGTTCTTTGTTTATTTGACCAATCACTACCGAACGTTCTTTGGTAACCAATACATCTTTATTTACTTTTACTGCCATCAAATAACTATTAGAAGCATTGTTGTATAACCTGTTTTTGTAAAAAGGCAGGTTATTAAAAATAGCCACTGCACTATCAAGGCTTTGTTGGCTAGTATTAGCTTCCGGGAAGATTTTTACAGAATTTAATTTTTCTGTTTCTATCAATTTTACCAAATTAAAAGAACTGGGAATACTCAATACATCCTCTACAGCACTATTCTTTTTTAAGTTTTTATATAGCTGCTGATAAGCATTGAAGTTTTTTAATACAAAAAATTCTTTGGTTGTAATACCTACCACAAGTACATTTCCGTCATCCCCAAATTTCTGTTTGAACAATTGGTAATCTACATATTTAGCATTATCTGTAGGTATTGCTTTGGAAAATTCGTAGCTCAGTTTTACTTTGCTTGCATAATATCCCATCATACCTGTTGACACAATTAGAAATATTAAAACTGCTATTCGATTTTTTATAACAAACTTTGCTAGCTGTTGCCACATATTTTTTATGATTTTTGTTCTAAAACTGATGCAAAGAAAGAATAAAAGTTTTTAAAACCGTTAATTGAAATTATTATAAAGCATGTTTAAAACCAGGGCCATCATATTACGAACCACTAAATACGGGGAAACCAGCCTAGTGGTGACTGCTTTTACCGAGCTTTTTGGCATACAAACATATATGGTAAATGGAGTACGTACTTCAAAGAAAACAGGCATGAAGGCCTCTTTATACCAACCAGCTTCTGTAGTGGATATGGAAGTGTACCAAAATGAAAAAAACACCCTGCACCGGATAAGGGAATGCAATCGTACGCATGTGTTTACCCATATCTTATCCGATGTTGTAAAAAATAGCATTGCTCTTTTTATGATGGAACTTTTTAATAAGTTACTCAAACAACCGGAGCAAAATGCAGACTTGTTTTATTTTTGTGAAGACGCACTGCTACAATTAGATACAGCACCAGCAAATGTAGCTTCCAACTTCCCATTGTTTTTCGCATTACATCTCAGCCATTTTTTTGGATTTAAAATAGATGATAACTTTTCTGAATCGACTAGTTTTTTGGATTTGCAAGAAGGTAATTTTATTGAAGAAAGACCACATCATCCTCATTTTTTAAGCGGCGATAATGCAATCATTACTGCAGAAATATTGCGAATGATGGTACCTTCAGAATTAAGTCAACTAAAAATGAACCATCTAAAAAGAAGGGAATTGCTTTCAAAATATATGGATTATTATGCATTGCACATACCGGAATTTGGGGTAATGAAAACATTGATTGTAATGCAGGAAGTGCTTGGGTGACTATATGAAATACAATGGCTCAAAGAAAATAAGCTATATAAAATAATTAGATAATTCTTATCGCTTTTTGCTGTTCAATTAATATTACTCCAGGCTTTTTACCCTTTGCAAAACTTCCATAAACATCCTCTATTCCCAAAGCTTTTGCTCCATTCAACGTAGCCCATCGCAATATATTTTCCAATGGAATAGATGGAAAAGCATGTTGTATAGACTTTATTTCTTCTAAGATATTTAACTGTGTATTGCTTGCATAACTATCTGTACCCAATACAATGTTGCAACCATTTTTAATGAGCATTTCTACGGGAGGTAATTTATTTTCTATATACAAATTCGCATTGGGGCATAGGCAGAAATACAACCGTTCCATTTCCTCTTTTGCAAAAAACAAATCAGCTTCGTGTATAAAAGTGTTGTGTACAGATATTATTTTTGATGCATTACTCAAATAAGGCAACCAGGATTGAAAACTACTTTTGCCTGTTGGTTGAAAGGCTGATATATCTATTCCAAAATTCTCGTACAACTTTAGGAAATTACCCGATTTACTTTTATATAACTGGTCTTCAGCCTCCGTTTCTTGATTGTGAATACTTATTATTTGATTTTGCGATATTTCATTAATGAGTTTAAATAATGCAACAGAAACAGAATATGGTGCGTGGGGAATAACAGCCCCCCTAGATCCCCCCGCAAGGGGGACTTTGTAGTATGTATAATTTGTAGTTTCTAGTTCTTTACTGAATACGTCTAAAATTCCTTTACCATCATCAAAACGCTTTTGGGCGCTGCCATCTACAAAACCGCTCACTTCTATAAAATTATGCCAATGAAGTTTGCTTTGCTTTTTTATAGCAATAGAATCTGTTGTGTTGCATATATCACCAACTGCTACTGTGCCACTATTGTATAACTCTTCTGTGGCTTGCAACATGGCATCCATTTTTTCTGCTTCGCTGGCGGCTCTTAGGCTCATTACTTGCTGCACAAAATCTACCAAACCCGAATTTGTTGGTATTTTGCCTTTTAAATGGCTCAATTCTATATGGCAATGGGCATTTATGAAACCTGGCGAAATAATTCCATCGAATACCTGCACTTCTTCTCCAGCATCATTTTCAGAAATAATAGCTTCAATGGTACCATCTGCATGGGTAACTAGAACTTTTTCTTCTCCTAAAAATTCGTTTCCAGAAAAGATATTACTGCCTTTTATTTTTCTATATGCCATCATAAATTGATAAAACGTAAATTTGCGCCGCTTATCTATTGCACAATTAATGTTTAACAAAGGTATGCCAAGCCCCCTAAATCCCCCACAGTGGGACTTTGGTCTCGGATACTTTAAAGATTCTGTTATTTGTTTGCGATATTTGGATGTTTATTTAAGAATAAAAGATAAACATATTTAGTTAGTGATGCCGAACGAATCGGCACAGGCACAATTATGATGACCATATCTATGTTTTTGCTTGTACAAAAAAATTTTTAAAAAAGGGCTAAAAGTATAACGTACTAGTCTTAATACTGAATACTAATAGCTCAATACTATATTATGT
This sequence comes from Ferruginibacter sp., assembly GCA_031380515.1. Lineage (GTDB taxonomy): Bacteria > Bacteroidota > Bacteroidia > Chitinophagales > Chitinophagaceae > Ferruginibacter. The sequence continues at coordinate 24,054 of JANNGD010000206.1, forward strand.
TAGAAAAATTAAATGCCATAAAGGCGAAATTCGACGATTTGAGTGTAGCACTTACCAACCCGGAGGTTGTGAGCGACAACAAGCGTTTTATTGCCCTAAGTAAGGAGTATCGCAGTTTAGAGAAAATTGTAAAAGCAAGAACCCTGTATATAGAAACCCTCGACAATATTGAATTTAATAAAGAAGTGCTTGGTGGCGATGATGCAGAAATGCGTGAAATGGCAAAATTGGAATTGCCAATACTTGAAAAGCTTAAAGAAACACAAGAAAAAGAGCTGCGTAATATGCTCATACCCAAAGATCCATTTGATGAAAAAAATGCCATTCTAGAAATTCGTGCCGGTACAGGTGGTGACGAAGCGTCTCTGTTTAGTGGAGATTTGTTGCGCATGTATCTAAAATATTTTGAAAAACAAGGATGGAAAGCCACATTATTGAGCGAAAGCGAAGGCACAGTAGGTGGTTATAAAGAAGTGCAAGTAGAAGTTACTGGCGATGATGTGTATGGTTTATTGAAATTTGAAAGTGGCGTTCATCGAGTGCAACGTGTACCTGATACCGAAGCCAGTGGGCGTGTGCATACCAGTGCTGTATCAGTGGCTGTTATGCCAGAAGCCGAAGAAGTAGATGTGGAATTGAAAGAGTCGGATGTGAAAATGGAAACTGCCAGAAGTGGTGGCGCTGGAGGACAAAACGTAAACAAAGTAGAAACAAAAGTATTTCTTACACACAAACCAACTGGAATTGTGGTTATGTGCCAAACCGACCGCTCTCAACTAGGTAATAGGCTAAAAGCCATGGAGATGCTGCGCACAAGATTGTATGAAGATGAAGTAAAAAAAGTAGAGGAAGCCACCGCACATTTGCGCAAAAGCTTGGTTAGTACAGGAGATAGAAGTGCTAAAATAAGAACCTATAATTTTCCTCAAGGCCGTGTAACAGATCATCGCATTGGTATGACAGTTTATAATCTTGATGCCGTGCTAAATGGCGAAGTAGGAGAATTTATAGAAGCACTCCAGTTTGCAGAAAATGCTGAGAAACTTACTAGTCAGCAATAAATCAATAATTTAAATAAATAAGCCGCAAAAAAGCGGCTTTTTTTATCGCCTTTCGTAAATAATTAACATGCATTCCTTTTTTTTGGCACCGAATTTGCAACTTCACTTTTACAACAACGAAAAATTCAAATTTCTCATAAGCAGTTAGTTTTGGTAAACAGCCCCCGTTTCTACGGGGGTTTCTTATTTGTACAAAATATTTTACAATGAGCATAAATAAACCCTCCAAAATAAATTGAAAGGTTTTTAAAGAGTCGGGATGGATAAATAAATTTCGAACCAATTTTTGAAGAATTTAGAACAAAAAGGCAAAGTGTCGGAAGTTTTGAAAACTTTGAAATCACATTAATATTTTTTTGAAATTTACCCGTCAGATGTTTTAAGAAGTATGTTTTTGTTAAAATCCACTTTTGATTATTTCTTTCATTTATAAATATTTGAATTAAATAGCCTCTTTAACTGAAATGGAATTTTACGATGGTATTTTTTTCTCTCCTAACTTTATAATTAATCTAAGAAATAATTTTCAAAATTAAATTCGTTGTGGAGATTATTTGTTTTGAAACCGACTCTGATGTTTTTACAGTTTGAGTTCTAGTAATATTATTTAAAGGATTAATAAAGAAACGAGATTTTTCAAAAGTTAATTCAAAAAAAATAAATCGCATGTTCAGATATTTTGTAATGGCGGTAATTTGCATCTTTTTCACAAATCAATCTTTTTCTCAAACGCAAGTACCTTCCTTTTTTAGTGACGATATGGTATTGCAGCAGCAACAACAAGTATCTTTTTGGGGGACCGATAAGCCTAACACCAAAATTACAGTGTCTGGAAGTTGGGGTAAAAATGCCATGGCAATTACAGATAATATTGGTGGTTGGAAGGTGAAATTGCAAACTCCTGTTGCTGGTGGTCCTTACACAGTTGTTATTAAAGGAAGCAACATAGTAACATTGAAAAACGTATTGATAGGCGAAGTGTGGCTTTGCTCAGGCCAATCAAATATGGAGATGCCAGTAAAGGGCTATCATAACCAGCCGGTTATAGGTAGCAACGAATCAATTTTAAATTCTTCGAATGATAAAATAAGGATGTTTACACAACAACATACTACAAGCCTAATACCCTTATACGACAGCAAGGGCAAGTGGAATAGCGCAAGCCCATCAAATACCGGAAATTTTAGTGCTACTGCCTATTTCTTTGCAAAGAAATTGCAAGCACTTTTGGGTGTGCCCATTGGTTTGATTCATACTTCATGGGGTGCTTCTACAATAGAAAGCTGGATGGATAAAGAAACACTTTCCGGTTTTAAAAACGTGCTGATACCGGATACAATTCCTAAAACAGCACCACAGACCTGGCCAACTATTATGTATAATGCTATGTTACATCCCTTTATTGGTTATACTATAAAAGGTGCCATTTGGTACCAGGGAGAGGCAAACAGGGCAAACGCAAATGAGTACCAAAGTTTATTTACAGCAATGATTGAATCATGGAGAAAGCAATGGTCGCAGGGAGATTTTTCTTTTTATTTTGTACAGATCGCACCTTTTGGCTATCTAAAACTAAATGCCGGTTTTTTAAGAGAAGCGCAACTTAAAACCATGCAATCCGTAAAGAATACAGGTATGGCAGTTACATTGGACATTGGTGAACAAACATCCATTCATCCTTCACAAAAAGAAGCGGTGGGAAATAGGTTGGCTTATTGGGCCTTAACAAAAGATTACAGCATAGAGGGAATATCTTTTAGCGGTCCTGTTTATAAGAATATGAAAATAACCAACAATGGCAGCATTAATTTAACTTTTGAATACAGTGGACTGGGATTATCCAGTTTTGGTAAACCTCTAAATGAGTTTGAAATTGCCGGCGAAGACAAAGTTTTTTATCCTGCTAATGCAATCATCAATAACAATGATAAAGGAGGTGGGGTAACAGTGTGGAGTGATAGTGTAAAAAATCCGCTAAGCGTACGCTATGCCTTTAAAAATTGGGTAGAAGGTAGCTTGTTTAATACCCAAGGTTTGCCAGCTTCTTCTTTTAGAACAGATGATTGGTAACAAAAATAATGGAATAGGATTTTTTATTTTAATGTACCCGTTTGGCAAGTAAAATAACCATTAGTTGCTGATTCGCTTATTTTTCAAACTGTAGTCAAAAAAACTACTGCACTACATTTTAAGTGAAAGCATTTTGCATTATATTTTCAATTTTTTACTATTTCTCCTTAAATACTATTTGCTACAATATTGGTTTGAGAAGCCAGTTAATTTTACAGAAAATATACGGTAGGCATTTACAAATATTATTGGATGATGCTAAAATTACCTTCGTGTTTTGGTCTATAATTACCGCAATTATGAATGATTTGTTTACCACACAAAAAAAGTATTCAAATACTTTTGATATTGAATTTGATTGCTGATATTTTGCCCTTAGAACTTCATTAATTTATTTAAGACATTGCTTGTGCTTTAAAACAATTTTTTTAAAACCATCTGTTATTCTGTGCTTGCGTTTCTTTCAAACTTTTAAGTATTCTGAGACATCTTCTTCAATCTTAGCTTAACCCCTAACGTCTTTTTATTAAAAAAAATTGCTCTGGTATGAAAAAAATTTACTCATTTGTTCTTGCATTTGTTTTTTGTGGTTCAACAGCCTTTTCACAAACAATTATCCCTGTTGGTGACGAAATAATTTTGCCAAGTTATGCATATTACGGTGGCACAAGTGTAGGCGTTGCTAACCGTATGCCATTTGTATGCAGGTTAAGATTGACCGGTCTTATTGCCGGTGCTACTTATCGCTATGTTACAGGTATGTCTAGCACCAGCACCCTTACAACTACGCAGGCACCTGGTAACATGTACAGGATTAATAATGGTAGTAATGTTACTTATGGTCACATCATCGGGCTCGTAGTAACAAAAGCCATTAACTCTTCGGAGATACAAAACGATATGATGAATACCACCACCACTACCTCTTTTCATGGAAGGTTTGTTGCAGATGCTACTGGTAACTATACAGGTTGGTTCAGTGTAGTACCGGTGGGGAATACTACACAGCAGGCAAATGGTAGCGATGTGTACTTTTATATAGGATTGAATAACGGAAGTACAGGTACAGCTTTGGCTCAGTCTTATCGTAGTGCTTCTACGGTGAAGTTGCTTAACTATTCTAATGTACCTGGTAATGCACTTGGTTGCACCGCTTTGGTGGGTACTTCTGATGTAACCGATGAAAAAATTGTGACTATATATGACAATACAGCAAGCACAGGCAGGCCTTTGTATTGCACTTTTACAGAAAATAATAATAGTGGTGGCGTTCTTAATGAAGGCACGCTTTGGAACAATCCTCAAATCTATGGTTCTGTAGATGGGGTGAGTGGTAAATGGGCTGCAATTATCCCCAACTCTTTAAGCGGCGGAGTGCAGGCTATTAATTTTTTAAATATTTCAGATGGTACTCCGATAACATTATCCAACTCACCAACCCCCAATACCAGTTCAAATGGTATGTGGAACGGAGTTCCTACAGCCAATCCGGTAGGTGACTCCACATTACCTATAGTCATCAATAGTATTGCAAGCTCAGTACTGCCTGTTAATCTGATAAGTTTTAATGGAGTGCCTGTGAAGGGAGGTATTAAATTAAATTGGGTAACAGCAGAGGAAATCAATAATAAGTATTTTGAATTAAGAAGAGCAGCAAAGGATGGCCAATTTACAACGATTGCAAAAATTAATGGTAATGGCAATTCACAGGTAAATAATTATTATAATTTTATTGACCCAAACCCATTTTCAGGAACAAATCTGTATCAAATTAAGCAGGTTAATTTAAATGAAAATGCAACTACTTACCCAATAATTTCTGTAAGGTATGGGGCGACTTCTAATCACGTTAAATTGATATCATCTACCTCAAATCAATTAAACATTTCAGTTGGTTTATCGGAAGCAAAAACAGGTAATATAATATTTGCTGATATCAGTGGAAAAGTGCTTTATACCCGGCAGGCTTCGCTTATGCCCGGTGAAAATGTTTTAAAAATTCCAGTTCAGCATATTAGTAAACAATTGGGTATAATAAGTTTTGTTACTGCAACGGAAAGAATGAGTGTGAAGGTTTTACTATAAATACCAAAATGCAAATAATTTGATTAAAAAACTATTTATCTTTTTTACATTCTATTGTTTGTTATTAAACTTTTGATCATGACTACTACTACATTTAATACACTTTATAGAAAATTTATTTCAACAGGTATTTTTGTTTTTACCGGGCTGCTTAGTTACAGCCAGCTTACCATTTTTAGCGATGCTAACCAGGCAGGCGTATCAGGAACATGTGTATCAAGCACTATATATTCGGGTGCTTCCATTCCTCAAAGTTTAAACAACCAGGTTTCGTCTATTCAGTTGATGCAAGGGTATATAGCTACATTTACCGAAAATGATGATGGTACAGGCTCGGCTTACACATTTGTAGCAGCTGTAAGCAATGTGACAGTAAACTTGAGTACACTTTTAAACAATAAAGTATCTTTTATTCGTGTGCTTCCGCTGAGAAACACCTTAAAAAAAGGTGTTGGCAATACCAACAATACCTGGATAGATTTATTAAACGTATCGTGGTTTTATGATTGGGGACCATTAGATGTAGGAACGGCAAACCGTGAATATGCCTTGATGGCCTGGGGAAGAAGCGCAGCTAATAATACCACAAGTATAAATAATTATATTGCCAAGCCAGATATTACTCATTTGCTTTCTTTTAATGAACCCGATAATATTGACCAATCAAATATTCCGTTTGGAGAAGCGGTAGCACTACACAAAAATCTGGCTGCCACCGGCTACAGGTTAGGTTCGCCTGCACCTACAGAAGGCCAGGCTACGGTATGGCTAACCAGTTTTATGGACTCAGCAGCCCGAGCAAATGTAAAAGTTGATTTTTTGGCAGTGCACTGGTACGATTGGGGAAGTTATTCAAGCACCTTAAATACTGCCCCAGATCCTAATGGCGTATTTACAAGGTTTAGAAATTATATAAACAACCTCTATGCTATCTATAGAAAACCCATATGGATTACAGAATTTAATGCCAATAGATATACCACTTCTGCCACCCATGAAGCCTTTATTGCTTTAGCATTACCTTGGTTAGAAGCACAGCCGTTTGTGGAACGATATGCTTACTTTTTCCCCCCGGCATTACCACCGGTAGATGCAGGTGGTAATTTAACTGCTATTGGTAATACATATAAAAATTTTGTTTCTACAAATTATGCACTTGCGAGAAACTGGGATAATACAGAAAATATTGCAGCCGGAAACAACGCAACTTATGAGGCGGAAAATGCCACGTTAATTGGCTCTACTGTTTCTAATTGTGTAAATGCTTCTAATGGTCAAATGGCTGCTGCAGTAACAGGGAGTACCAATAAAATAATTTTTCATACAGTAACGGTGAACACGCCTGGCAATTATACTTTGGGCATTAGTTATTATGCTAAAGTGGGAAGAAATATTACCGTACAAATAAATGGAAATCCAACACAGGTAATAGCATTGCCATCAAGTGGTAATTGGTGTTTTGAAGCCGGTACACCAGGCGTTTACCAAATGACTATCCAATTGAATTCGGGAATGAATAAAATCATTTTAACAGAGTCGCCAATCATTGATAGAATCAATGTTAATTTTCTCTCCGTTTTACCTGTAAATTTTCTTGACTTTTATCCTGTAGTAAAGGAAAAAGGTATTGAATTGCACTGGAAAACTACAAATGAAATTAATAATAGTTATTTTGAATTATTCAAATCAAAAGACGGAGTTCATTTTGAAACTATTGCAAAAGTTCCTGGTAATGGTAACAGTTCTCTAGAAAACGCCTACAAATTTTTAGATATTGCACCTATTGTGGGTATAAATTACTACCGTTTAAATCAGGTTGATATTGACGGTAACTCGAGGGCCTATAAAACCATTACTGCTCGTTTTGGCAGTAAGGCTGAAAGTCTGAGGCTCATCAGTTCGAACAATCAAAATTTGATAGCAGGCATAAATGTTACAGAGGCAAAGGCAGCATACATTTATCTAACAGGCAATGATGGGAAAATTCTTTTCCAAAATAATGTGATGTTACATTCAGGACTAAACCAGATTTCCATTCCTGTTTCTAAACTTAGCCAAGGATTAGGTTTTCTTACTTTACAAACGGGCACTGGTCAATATACAATCAAAGTGCTTTTGTAATTAAATCTCCAGCCTTTAATATTTTTACGACATCTAAGCTTTAATAGTTTAAAAAGATGTTGTGATTTTATATAATTGGATTAAATTGGTGGAGCAGCAATTGAACCTTTGCCATAAATAGACTTCTATGAAATTATCGTACCTGTTGGTCTTAATACAAACAACTTGTTTTCTTTATAACGCCAATGCAACAAATTATTACATCAATGCTTCGGTAGGAAATGATGCCAATAAAGGAACTACTCAAGGCCATGCATGGAAAACAATTTCGCCAGCAACCAATATTCATTTAAAACCAGGCGATTCAATTTTGCTTGCTTCTGGTCAACATTTCACGGGGATGTTATCATTGGTAAATGCTAAAGGTTTGTACAGGCATCCAATTGTAATTAGTAGCTATTCTTATAAACAAACTACAGCAAAACCTGTATTGGATGCAGGACAAAATCTACATGCAATTTTAATTCAAAACGCATCATTTATTAAAATAGAAGGAATTGAAATAACAGGCACATTGCCTTATAAAAGCAGCAGCATTTTACAAAAAGAACAGATGAGTTGCGGGATTTTGGTTGAAGTAATACAAAACGATCTTTTTGAAGATATTCAAATAAAAGATGTGATGGTACACGATGTATATTACAATGCGCCCGGTTTTACACGTTCAGCAGAAGAAACAAAATCTGCCAATGGCACACAAAGCTATGGCTGGGGTATTCGTTTTATTAACAACAGCAAAGGTGGAGCGTTGCTAAACATAAAAGTTCTAAATGCTGTAATTTTTAATGTGAGTCATACCGGATTAAAATTTACCTGTAAGATGGATGCAATTAAAAATGTAGAAGTTGCAAATTGTAAAATATATAAAACTGGTGGGCCGGGTATGCAACTTTCCGGCGTTACAGACGGACATATTCACCACAACACAATTGATCATTCTGGATCTACTGCTGATAGCCGTAACTGGGGAAGAGGTAGTGGATTATGGACATGGAGCTGCAAGAATATTATCATTGAAAACAATCGGTTTGAAAATGCAAACGGCCCCGGCGATTCTGCCGGCATTCACATAGATTTTAATTGTAGCGATGTAGTTGTTCAATATAATTTTAGTGCAAATAACGCAGGCGGTTTTTGTGAAATTTTAGGTAACAATAATAATTGTGCATACCGGTATAATATCAGTGTAAATGACGGTTTCAGGGTAAAAGGAATGAACGGAGCTTTTCAGGAAGGAAAGGTTTTTTGGCTAAGCGGTTTTCAGGGAAATGAGAAAAAGAAGGCAGGTCCTTTTAACAGCTATTTCTACAATAACACAGTTTACGTTTCAAGTAATATTGTACCAAAAATAGCGGTTAGCAGCAGCGCCGCAGGAGTACTTATTGCTAACAATATTTTCTATTTTGAAACAGCTGCTCAAATGGTTGCTGGTGATCAAAAAAAGCTGGAGACTGATTTGAGTACAGCGAGCAATGTAGTATTTAGCAACAATCTTTTCTTAAGCCCAGAAAGCTGGCCTACTGATTTTGCAATAAAAGACAATTCTCCAATTATTGGTAATCCTAATTTTAAAAATAAAGGTGGATTAGAATGGAAGGATTACTTACCCATCAATAAAAAAACAATACTTGATAAGGGTATCATTATTGAGCCCCTCCCTGGTGATAGCATTGGTTTGCGCATTGGTTTGAAAGTAACACACGATATTGTAGGTAATAAAATTAATGGGCAACCTGATATAGGAGCCATTGAAATAAAATAAATATTTTATCAAATAGCAAAATGATTATTCATTTTTTATTTTAGTGGAATATTGTTATCCATTTATTCGATTATAAAATTAAGTTTACGAAATAAGTATCCAGTCGTTTGAACCATTTATACCGCTTTGTTGCATTATCTATTACCTAAAACATTCATTTAATATTTTAGATTTATAGCATAAATAAACTTGTGTAAGCATTTTTATTTGCTACTTGTAATAAAGAGAATCTTTGGGGCTGAAATGTTACAAAAAAAATAACGTACTTTATAAAAATCCATCGTTTTTGACTAAATGAAAGAAATCAAAAAGATTAGGACGAATTTGAAAAAGTTTTAAAAGATTGCTTAATAAAAATAGTATGAATCATTCGTATCTGCAAACAGGAGTTAAGTTCTTAATTCCAATTATATTTCTTATAGGCGTTGCTTCTTCGTTTACATACAACTATCAACATAAAAGTGAAAAAAAAGAAAAACCCAATGTCATTGTTATTTTAACTGATGACCAAGGATATGGCGATGTAGGTTTTAATGGTTGTATCGATATTCCAACTCCTAACATTGATCGCATAGCAAAAAATGGTGTTGTTTTTAGAAACGCTTATGTGAGTTATTCTGTTTGTGCGCCTAGCAGAGCAGGGCTTATTACGGGGCGTTATCAAGATAGGTTTGGTTTCAGTCGCAATCCGTTATATAAACCTTTTGACCCACAAATTGGCGTTTCTCTAAATGAGCAAATGTTGCCGGACCTTTTACAAAAATCCGGCTATAAAACTATGGCAATAGGCAAATGGCATTTAGGTGCGCATGAACAATTTCGTCCATGGAATAGAGGGTTCAATGAATTTTTTGGATTTCTTGGCGGCGGTCATAGGTACTTTCCGGAAGATTATACCAACCTACATCAGGATAGTGCAAAAGATGAATCACAGAGTTATCGTACCAAAATCATCTTTAATAAAAAGGTAGTGGAAGAGTCGGAATATTTAACGGATGCTTTTTCCAGAGAAGCTGTTTCGTTTATTGACAGAAACAAACAACAACCCTTTTTTCTGTACCTAGCTTACAATGCGCCTCATGCACCTTTGCAGGCTAGTCAAAAATACCTGGATCGCTTTACACAAATAAAAGATCCGAGGCGTAAAACCTATGCTGCAATGGTGAGTGCAGTAGATGATGGTGTGGGAGCTGTATTGGATAAACTACAACAATTAAATCTTACAGAAAATACAATTGTAATTTTTCTTTCCGATAATGGCGGACCAGAAAAAGACAACGCCAGTGACAATGGTGCGCTGAGAGGTGGAAAAGGAAGTTTGTTTGAAGGTGGCATAAGAGTGCCTTTTGCCATACAATGGCCAAGACAAATTAGTGCAGGTACAGAATACCAGCAACCAATTATTTCGTTGGATATTTTTGTAACGGTTGCGGCAAATGTAGAAGGAGCGGCTAAACCTAAGAATGCATTGGATGGTGTAGATCTGTTACCATATTTAAAAGGAATAAAAAAAGATTCGCCGCATGCGTTTCTTTTCTGGCGTCAATACGATCAAAAAAATTATGCGGTAATTCATCAGTCTGGCTTTAAGGAAATGATTTTGAAAGACAGCAATGTAAGTATGTACAATTTGAAAATGGAAATAGGAGAACAAACAAACGTAGCCGAAAAAAATAATTCCTTATTACAGCAAATGGAACAGCAACGAAAAAAATGGGAAGCTAATACAATACAGCCAGCTTTTTTGGGATTAAACCAGGCAGATGAATACAATGCTGACAATAAATCAAAACCTAAATAACCAGCAGGTAATAATGATTCTTTTATAGCGCTAAAAAAAAGTATTAATTTTTATTTTTGATGAAAACAAAAGGCACAATCTATCAGATTATTATTGGAGCATGTTTTCTGTTGCTCTGCAGTGCTGTTGTATTGTTTAACACAGCTTTCAAAAAACCTACTAAAAACTCAAATCCTAACATCATTGTAATTCTGGTGGACGATGCCGGGTATGCCGACTTTGGTTTTATGGGCTCTAAAGATTTGCAAACACCCAATATTGACAGGCTGGCTGCACAGTCGGTTAGGTTTACTGACGGTCATGTATCGGCAACTGTTTGCAGCCCATCAAGAGCAGGATTATTGACCGGGAAATACCAGCAACGTTTTGGCTATGAGTGCAACGAAGGCGATGGATACACAGGTATGGATACATTACAAACTATTCTTCCAAAAATGTTACTACAACAAGGTTATACAACAGCTGCTTTTGGCAAGTGGCATCTTGGTTTTGAAAAAAGCCAACAACCATTACAAAAAGGTTTTCAATATTATTATGGATTTTTAAGTGGTGGGAGAAGTTATTTTTATCGCCCGGATAAAGACGACCGAACCGATGCAAAAACAGCGCTGCAGGAAAATAATATGCAGGTGAAATTTGACGGTTATCTTACTGATGTATTGGGAGATAAAGCCGTGGATTATATCAGGCAAAATAACAAGCAACCTTTCTTTATGTATTGGGCTCCAAATGCCGTGCACACGCCCATGGAGGCAAGCAAAGAAGACATGGAAAAGTTTGTCGGACATCCAAGACAAAAACTTGCTGCTATGACTTTTGCATTAGATAGAGCTGTAGGAAAAATTGTAGATGAGCTAAAAAAGCAAGGCTTATTTGAGAATACATTGATTTTCTTTTTAAGTGATAATGGCGGTGCGCACAATAACCAGTCAAGCAATTTGCCATTAAAGGGTTTTAAAGGAAATAAATTTGAAGCTGGCCACAGAATTCCTTTTTTTATTAGCTGGCCAAAAAAAATTACTAGTGGAAAAACCTTTTCCGGGCTAAGTTCGTCACTTGATATTTTCCCAACTGCGTTGGATGCCGCTGGTATTCATATAACAAAATCTAACAATCTTGATGGCATTGGTTTATTGCCTTTTTTAAAAGGAACCAAAAAAGGAAATCCTCACCAGGAATTGGTTTGGAGAAAAGATGCTGCTGCTGCCATTCGATTTAACCAATATAAATTAATTCGAGTTAGAGGATTGGGAGAACGGTTGTATGACCTTAGCATTGATTTAGGAGAGACAAAAGATATAAAGATCACAAAACCAGAAACATTTTCAATCTTGAAACAAAAATTGTTGAACTGGGAACAAGATAAGATGAAACCGCTTTGGACAGAAGGAGTTGATTGGGATACCATTACCTTAATGATTCACGATGACTTGATGCGTAACCAAAAAGCGAGGATCCGTAATCCGGAGGAATTACAAAAATTTCATTTACAAAATAAACACTTATAAACCTACATATAAGCAACTATTTATGTTTAAAAAGCCAAAGACTTACAACGATAAAGCGAATGAAAAAAACCTGAACGTAAAAATAATACTGATTTATCTTTTATTGGTTGTTTTTTTTATTTCACTCATTATTTTATTATGATTTGTTATATTATGAGCAAGTAATATAATTTCAATTAACACTTAATTTCGCTACATTGTAAGCTGGTATAATTTAAATAATTTACAAAATCTTGTTTACCGAATTTAAAAAACACTTTTGCTTTTTATTGCTTCTGGCTGCTTTTTCTACAAGTTCTGCCCAGCTTACAAATTCGTTCATAAATATCTCTGACGAGCTGGTGAATAATGAAGTTACGTCCATCATTCAAGATAAAAATGGATTCGTTTGGTTTGGAACAAGGGGAGGCTTACAGCGCTTTGATGGATATGAAATGAAACTTCTCAAAAGTGATTTTGGGAAGGGAGATAATCTATTGAGTCAATCTATTGAAGTACTTCAAAATGGCAAACAAAATAATATTTGGATAGGCACAAAATCCGGTGGACTCAGCAGCTTTGATTTTAAAACCGGTACTGTTTCCAATTACCAAAATAATAACCAAAACGCCACTCAATTTAATGCTGATTATATTCTATCTCTTTTTGATACTGATGGTGAAAAACTATTTATTGGTACCTGGAAGGGTTTTCAATACCTCAATAAAAAAACAGGACAATTCACCATTCTAAATAGTACCTGGCGAACGTTTGATATCCAGTCCGACGGAGAAAACGGATATTGGCTTGCTACCAGCAGTGGGTTACGTCATTTAAATAATAATTTAGTAAACGATGTCACCTACAATTTTGGATTCCCTGAAATTAATATTACATCAATTGTAAAAGATGTAAAACGCAATTGTTTGTGGTTGGGCACATGGCAACAAGGAATGTATCAATTTAATTTAAACACAAAAGAAATTAAAAATTTTAAACACAAAATTAATGATAAAACAAGCCTAAGTTCAAACAACACATACCGTATTTTGTTGGATTCCGATGGTACATTATGGGTTGGTACATGGGGTGGTGGTTTAAACAGATATAATGCTTTAACGGAATCTTTTGAGCAAATACCTTTAAATGTGCCTGGACTTTACACACAGGATAATCAAATCATTCTTACCATGCAGGAAGATCCGTCCGGTTTGTTGTGGGTGGGTACTGACGGTGCAGGTGTTTTTAAAAGTGACCTTAATCAAAAAAAGTTTATAAATATTGGCTATAAAAATAATGCCAATACTATTTTAGGTAGTACCCATGTACTGTCTGTTTTTGTAGATAAATTTAACAAACTCTGGCTTGGAACAAAAGGGGGAGGCATTCAGTATTCTGCTAACTGGGAGCAATTTAGCAAGCTTGATATTGATAATAAGAAATATGCAAATAATGAATCGTCTTTACCGGAAAGCAGGACCTTTCTGACAGTCGGTAATTATCTTTGGGCGGGCACAGTTAAAGGGCTCGTGCGTATATTAAATACTCAATCCGGTGTAGGTAACTATGATATTTTTTTACCCAATACAAAAGATTCGAACGCCATAAGTGGTGTAAAAATTAATGCACTGGCAAAAGACTCCACCGGTATAATATGGATTGGCACACAAGAGAATGGGTTGAACAGTATTACTGGATTCACTAAAAGCAATAGACCAATATTTAAAAAATATTTACCTTCTTTTGGTCTTGAAGGGGCGTTGCAAAACGAAAGGATTAGTTGCTTATTGGTAGATACTAAAAAAAGGCTTTGGGTAGGTACTTATAAGGGTTTACACTTATACCAACCTGCTACAGATAAGTTTCAGGTTTTTAGCCAGACAGGAGAAGTAAATAATAGTATTAGCAACAACACAATCCTTTGCCTGGCAGAAGATAAATTTGGTAATATTTGGGCAGGTACGCAATACGGATTAAATAAAATTTCAGGTATTGTCGGCAATAAATTGATTGTTACAAATTACACATCAAAAGAGGGACTTCCCAGTGATTATATTCATGCTATCATTCCCGACAGTATAGGGTCAATTTGGGCTAGCACCAATAGAGGCATTATCAGGTTAAATCAAACAAATGGTTCATTTGAAGTTTTTGACAAACGAGACGGAATTCAATCGCTTGTTTTTTCTGAAAATGCCTCCTTCAAAGATGCAAACGGACAATTTTTTTTTGGAGGGCTGGAAGGCTTGACTTATTTTATGCCCGGTAATATAAAAACAAACCAGTTTAAGCCACCAATCTACTTTACCAATTTAAGGGTAAATAATAATCTCTACGAATACCGTAAAGCTGAGCAGGATAGCAATATACTTAAAAAGCCATTTTATGAAACCGAGGAAATAACGCTCAGTCATAAAGAAAACATATTTTCAATAGAGTTTGCAGCACTTGACTATCATGCACCAGATAAAAATGAGTACATGTATAAGCTGGAAGGATTTAATAAAGACTGGGTATATGCAGGAAATAATAGACTGGTTTCTTTTACAAATCTTCGACCTGGTACTTACTATTTAAAAGTTAAAGCTACAAATAGCGATAAAATATGGAATCCCAATGTGCATCAATTGCGCATAAATATTTTGCCGCCCCCATGGAAAACTTGGTGGGCTTATTCAATTTATATTGCGCTTTTTATATTTCTTTTATGGGTCACCCGCTATTTTGGTTTGAGACAGGCAGCACTAAAAAATCAGCTGGAAATTACAAAATTTGGTAGACAGCAGGAGAATAAACTAGCCGATTTTAAACAACGATTATTTACAAATATATCTCATGAATTTCGAACGCCGTTGACACTAATTTTAGGACCTGTAAATGATCTGCTGCAAAGAAAAAAAATAGAATTTCCGGTGGAGAAAAGTCTTAAAATGGTTCAAAAGCAATCCAAACGGATGTTGCGCATGGTAAACCAATTATTAGATTTTCAAAAAGCGGAGGCAGGTAGTTTAAGGCTTACACCCCAGCATGGTGAAATGGTTTCTTTTTGTTTTGACATATACAGTTTGTTTACAGATGAGGCCAATAGAAAAAATATAGATTATTCTTTTGAATCAAATGAAAAATATATTTCATTTCAATTTGATCAGAATAAACTGGAGATTATAGTTTTTAACATTTTATCCAACGCATTTAAGTTCACCCAAAAAAGTGGAAAAATTAATTTAACCATTAAAAAAAATAAAGATCAATATTGCGAAATTTCCGTGGCAGATTCCGGCTGTGGAATTCCATCAAATGAGTTAGATCAAATTTTCGATAGATTTTATCGTGGGAAAGAAACGGATGCAACCAATATCTCCGGAACCGGAATTGGGCTTTCGTTTGTAAAAGAACTTACAGAACTACATGGTGGAACAATTAAGGCAGAGAACAATGCTGTGAAAGGCTGTACATTTATTGTTACCTTGCCACCTATTGAAGTTTTACAAACAGCAATGAATATTTCACCAGAACCAATATTTAATATAATTCAAAACGTAGAACCAATGTTAAATTCAACAGATATGCAAGAAGAAAATGAACAGATCACTCCCGAGCAGGATCAACCCATTATTCTTGTGGTGGATGATGAATCTGATATACAGGAATACATTAGTGATTTATTGTCTCCCTCTTTTAAAGTAATTACTGCCTCTAACGGTAAAGAGGGTCTGGAGAAAGCATTTGAAACTATTCCAGATTTGATAATAAGTGATATAATGATGCCCGAAATGGACGGGATTGAGCTATGCCGAAAATTAAAATCTGATAAGGGTACGTCGCATATTCCCATAATACTCCTTACTGCTTTAGCTGATGTATCTCATCATGTGCAAGGAATTAAAGAAGGTGCAGATGTATATTTACCAAAGCCTTTTAACTCTCAACTCTTATTGGTACACATACATAATCTGATAAAGTTAAGAAATACTTTAAAAGATTTATATGCTAAGAGAATTTTGCTCGGTTCGGGTAGTTTTGAGATAAAAACATTTGAAGAAGAGTTTCTATTTAAGCTGATGAAACTTGTTGAAGAAAATATTTCGAACAGTAATTTTCACAACGATGAATTAGCAAATCTAATGTTTATGAGCAGGTCTACTTTTTACAGAAAGTTAAAGGCTGTTACCGGTATGTCGGGCAACGAATTTATAAGAACTGCCCGTTTAAACTATGCAGCTAAATTATTAAAAAGCGGCAATTATGCTGTAACAGAAGCAGCATACGAATCTGGCTTCAATGATATAAAATATTTTAGAAAAAGATTTCAAGATCAATTTGGTGTTAATCCATCTGACTATAAATAGTATAATTTTTTGATTTTAAGATTTTTAGCCTGTCTATTTTTTGATGGAATGCTACACCTGCCCCCCCATTTTGACATAAAAGATTATCTCCTTTGTGATAATTTAGTATTCGGTTTAATCTGCCGAAACGAATTGCTCCAGTCATTCTTTCCAAATAATTTGGAGGGTATTTGTTTTACACATTATTTATTCAGAAAAATTGTACGGGAATGAAATTTAACTTACTTCTTCTTTATATAAAATTCAATTGTTTATTATTATTATTATTTTTTGCAACAAATTTTTGCAATGCGCAAAGCGTTTCAAATGATTGGGAAAACCCGGCGTTGGTTGACCAAAATACGGAAGCGCCTCATGCTTCCTTCACATTATTTGATCAAAAAGCGGGTCAGGTAAAAAGAAATATTGAACAGTCTCCATTCTATAAATCCCTCAATGGAATATGGAACTTTTTATACACAGAAAAGTACAGCAATAGGCCCATTGATTTTTTTAACCCCACAATAAACGATAGCAAGTGGAACAAAATAACGGTGCCTTCTAACTGGGAACTGCAAGGTTTTGGTTTGCCCATTTACACAAACATCATTTACCCCTTTCCTAAAAATCCACCATTTGTAGGTGATGATAACCCGGTAGGCACTTATAGAAAGAATTTTACAGTACCTACCGACTGGAAATCTAGGGAGGTAATGCTGCATTTTGGTTCCATTACAGGCTGTGCATTTGTTTATGTAAATGGTGTAAAAGTTGGAATGAATAAAGCTTCCAAAATAGCTGCAGAATTCAATATTACCCCATTTTTGCAAGAAGGAAATAATTTGTTGGCTGTACAGGTTTTTCGTTGGCATGATGGGAGCTATTTGGAAGACCAGGATTTTTGGCGTTTAACCGGTATTGAAAGAGATGTTTTTTTATACGCATTGCCTTCATTGACTTTATGGGATTTTTCGCTAAAAGCAGACCTTGATGAGCAATACAGGAACGGTAAGTTTAATGCTGATATTATTCTAAGAAAATTTAAAGGAAATGAAATAAAAGAAGCGGCGGTGTTGATTGATTTATTTGATAAAAATGGAAAACTTGTTTACACTCAAAAGAAGAAATTTAAAACTGGAAAAGATAGTCTCGAGAAAATTTCATTTAATGGGAGCATTTTAAAGCCCGAAAAGTGGAGTGCAGAGCAACCCAATCTTTATAATTGCGTTATTACTTTACAAGATGTTTCAGGAAAAATAATTAATACAACTGCAACAAAAGTTGGCTTTAGAAAAGTAGAGATTAAAAATGCACAGTTGTTGGTGAATGGAAAAAAAATAATGGTTCACGGTGTCAACCGTCATGAGCATGATGAAAAGTTAGGGCATGTTCCTACCAGAGAACTGATGATTAAAGATATTGAACTGATGAAACAGTTTAATATAAATGCAGTTCGTTCTGCGCATTATCCCAACGACCCTCTTTGGTTAGATCTATGCGATGAATACGGGCTTTATATAGTTGATGAAGCCAATGTTGAAATACATGGAATGGGCGCATCGTTGCAAGGAGGGTTTGATACGACAATACATCCTGCCTATCTTCCCCAATGGGCCCCATCCATTATGGATCGTATACAAAGAATGGTAGAACGAGATAAAAATCATCCTTCGATTATTATTTGGAGTATGGGAAATGAATGTGGAAACGGAAAAGTTTTTCACGATGCATACCAATGGATAAAACAACGAGATATAACCCGCCCCGTTCAGTTTGAACAGGCTGGTGAAGATTGGAATACAGATATCGTTTGTCCCATGTATCCGGCCATACAAAAAATGAAAATTTACGCAAAGGATAGTTCTAAAAAACGCCCTTACATAATGTGCGAATATTCGCATGCAATGGGCAACAGCAGTGGAAATTTTCAGGAATACTTTGATATAATAAAAGCTAGTCCACACATGCAGGGAGGTTTTATTTGGGATTGGGTAGACCAGGGAATAAAAACAAAAGATGAAAATGGAAAAATATTTTGGGGATATGGAGGGGATTTTGGTGCAGGGCATTTACAAAATGATAAAAACTTTTGCGCTAATGGATTGGTAGCTGCAGATCGTTCACCTCATCCAGGTATTTATGAAGTAAAGAAAGTTTATCAGGATATTATTTTTAAAAATGTAGATTGGCAAAATGGCAAAATACTGGTAGAAAATAATTTTAGTTTTAATGATTTGTCGCAATATCAGTTTAAATGGGAGTTGATGAAAAATGGTCAAATCATTCAGTCTGATACATTTTCTGTAAACCTACAACCTTCCACGTCAGCAGAAGTAAAACTACATTTAAATACAGCCGATGGAAATGGAGAAATGATGTTAAATGTGTATGCAATTACCAGAATTGCGTCTTCTTCCATACCTGTTTCTCATGAAGTAGCAAGAGAACAATTTGGAGGAAAAAGTAAATACTATTTCATGCAAAGCCAAACCGCAACCGGTAATCTGGAAATTACCAAATTAAAAAATACTTTAAAATTTCAGTCGGGCAATATCAATGGGGCTTTTAATATGAAGCAGGGAAAATTTATTTCTTATCAGGTCAACGATAATTCTTTAATAAATTCGTTTCCGGAACCGTATTTTTGGCGGGCGCCAACGGACAATGATTTTGGCAATCAAATGCCTCAAACATTAGGGTTCTGGCGAAATGCACATAATCTGCTTCAGTTAGATACAGTAATAGTGCGTGATCAAAATAAGGAAGGTGTAATTATTGAATGCAATTATAAAATGGAAGCTGTTGAGGTACCCTATATTATCAGCTATCATATTTTAAATTCAGGTGCTGTAAAAGTTACAGCTACCATTAATTTTCTCAACAAAAAAATGCCCGAGATGCCACGTTATGGTATGCGTTTTACATTGGATAAAGATCTGGATAATTTGGAGTTCTATGGGAGAGGTCCTTGGGAAAATTACAGTGATAGAAATACAGCTTCGTTTGTGGGTATTTATAAACAAAAAGCTACGGAACAATTTGTAGCCAATTATATAAGACCGCAGGAAAATGGATATAAAACGGATATAAGGTGGGTTAAGTTTTACAACAAACAAAACCAGGGAATTAAAATTACAGGAATGCAACCAATCTGCTTTAGCGCATTGCCCTACCTGGCCGAAGATCTTGATCCTGGAGTTACAAAAAAACAACAGCATCCTTCAGACCTAAATGAACAAAAATTTATGTCTGTTCACATCGATTTAAATCAACGTGGCGTTGGTGGCGATAACAGCTGGGGAGCTTATCCACATGCGCCATATTTATTATCGAATAAAAGTTACACCTACAGTTATATAATAGAACCCTTTTAAAATAAGAACATGAAAAACACCCTTAATCATTTTTTGTTGGTGATAGTTGCTATGATCAGTTTTATGACTGCTTATGGGCAATCAGATAAAAAAAGTAAACCAAATATTGTTTTAATTTATACAGATGATCTTGGCTATGGCGATTTAAGTTGTTACGGTACTTCAGCTATTGCAACACCTAACATTGATAAACTTGCAAAAAATGGTGTACGATTCACAAATGCACATGCTACCTCAGCTACCTGTACACCTTCTCGTTTTTCGTTGCTTACCGGTAAGTATGCGTGGCGCAAAGAAGGCACCGGCATTGCGCGGGGAGATGCATCTTTAATTATTCCTCTTTCTACAACTACTTTACCAAGTATGTTGCAAAAAGCCGGTTATAATACAGCCGTTATTGGTAAATGGCATCTTGGTCTTGGAGATGCAAAAGGGGCTGATTGGAATGGAAAAATAACACCCGGTCCATTAGAGATTGGTTTCAATTATAGTTTTTTAATTCCTGCCACTGGCGATAGAGTGCCATGTGTTTTTGTAGAGAATCATGAGGTTGTTAACCTCGATAAAAATGATCCAATAACAGTTAGTTATAAAGGGCCAATTGATTTAAATGCACCAACAGGGAAAAAAAATCCTGAATTGCTAAAACTGCAACCTTCTCACACACATGATAATACTATTGTGAATGGAGTTAGTCGCATTGGTTTTATGACGGGCGGTAAGGCTGCATTGTGGAGAGACGAAGACTTTGCAGATATTTTAGTAAACAAAGCGGAGGCCTACATTAAACAACAAAAATCAAATCCATTTTTTTTATATTTTTCTACACATGATATTCATGTACCACGTTTGCCCAATGAACGCTTTATTGGCAAAAGCGGAATGGGGCCAAGAGGAGATGCTTTGTTGCAGTTAGATTGGACAGTGGGCGAAATAACTTCCTGTTTACAAAAGAATGGGTTGTTGGAAAAAACATTGATCATTTTTACAAGTGACAACGGGCAAGTAATTGATGATGGATACAAAGATGATGCGGTAGAAAAATTGGGCAATCATAAACCTGCTGGTATATATCGTGGAGGCAAGTACAGTGCTTTTGAGGGAGGAACAAGAGTTCCGTTTTTGGTGAGTTGGAAAGGGAAAATTAAAAAAGGTAAAATTAATAAAGCACTTTTTAGCCAAGTTGATTTGTATGCCTCCCTTGCCCAGCTTGCAGGTGCTGTGATAGAACAAAGCCAGGCGCCGGATAGTAAGAACAAGCTATCTTTATTGCTAAATAAAAATAACATTTCAAGGGAGTTTCTTATTGAGCAATCTTTGAACTCCACTCTTTCATTTATTCAGGGTAACTTTAAATATATTGAACCATCTAAGGGTCCAAAAATGAATAAGGATACCAATATAGAACTAGGAAATCTTTCTGAATCGCAATTGTATAATTTAGCCGATGACCCTGGTGAAACAAAAAATTTGGCTTCAATGTATCCGGAAAAAATAATAGAAATGAAAGCTATGCTGGATAAAATAAAACAAAACAATGCTGGAAAATAATTTCTTCTGTTTTAAAAAAACATCATCATGCCTAGGCAAATTATTACAGTTGTATTAATTATTTTCTTTCACTTAAATATACATGCGCAACAAAAAATACAGCAGCCTAACATTGTAGTAATCTTGGCTGATGATCTTGGTTGGGCTGATCTAACCTCATACGGGAGTACTTTTTATGAAACACCAAATCTTGATAAGCTAGCAGCGAGCGGTATTCGTTTTACGCAGAATTATGCAACCTGTCCTGTTTGCAGCCCCACCCGTTCCAGTATGATGACGGGCAAGTATCCTGTAAACACTGGTGTTACAGATTGGATACGTGGCAGACAGGCAGATGGCAAAGCACGACCTTATGAAAAATTAATTGCACAACCAACGGCTTATCAGTTGGCCTTAAATGAAAAAACCATTGCGGAGTTTGCATTGGAAAATAATTACAAAACATTTTTTGCAGGTAAATGGCATTTAGGTGAAGAAGAAAAATACTGGCCTGATCACCAAGGGTTCCAAACCAATCTAGGTGGCTGGAGTGCAGGCTCGCCAAAGGGGAAAAAGAATGACACTACAGGTGGCTTTTTTACTCCATATAATAATCCAACATTAAGCGATGGGCCACCAGGTGAATACCTTACTGATCGGTTGGCAAATGAGTGTATTGATTTTATTGATAAGAATAAACAAGCCCCCTTCTTTTTAATGTATTCATTGTACGCTGTGCATAATCCATTGCAAGCCCCAAGCGACTTGATTAGAAAATACCAAGCAAAACAAAAGCAATTGGGTACAAATAATAATGAACGCTTTGCCAATGAGGAAGAATGGATGAAGAATGAAAAAGATTGGAAGCAGCGTTTGGTTCAGGATAATCCGGTGTATGCTGCAATGATTGAAAATATGGATTGGAATATCGGGCGAATAATGAATAAACTTCAACAATCAGGGCTCGACGATAATACGCTGGTAATATTTACATCAGACAATGGTGGCCTAAGTACAGCTGAAGGAAGCCCTACGTTTAATGGGGGATTAAGAGGGGGAAAAGGTTGGTTATATGAAGGAGGAATTCGGGTTCCTTTAATCATGTATTGGAAAGGTAAAATGATCGCAGGTTCAACATCAGATTTGCCGGTAACTACCGCTGATTTTTTCCCCACAATGGCTAAAGTAATGAATGAAAATTATCAAAAAGAAAAAAAGATGGATGGGGAAAATATTTTTAAAATGTTGTCGAAGCCTGAAAAATATACAAAACGAAAATTATACTGGTATTATCCGCATTATAGCAATCAAGGCGGCAAACCTGGCTCTGTTATTAGAGAAGGTAAATACAAACTAATTTATAATTATGAGAACGAAAGTGTGGAACTTTATGATCTTGAGAATGATATCTCAGAAAAGAAAAATATCGCTGAATTAAACAAGCAAATTGTGAAACATTTGAAGAAAAAGCTATTCACCTGGTTAAAAGAAACTTCAGCAAAAAGCCCCAATAAAAATCCTGGGTATAATCTTTCATCTAAATCGAAAGGAAAGCTGAACGATGAATAGCTAATTAGCTCGCTACAAGGAGAAAGAAATGTATACATTTAGCCTGTATCAACCATTATTCCTTCTTTATAAAAAAAATTATTTTCTCATTGTACACATTTAAAAAATTTAATCTTTTTATAGAAAAAATCAAATCAACAACATCACCAATAGCAATTAATACCCCTTGACCTAAATACACCGCTTTTTTGATTCAGTTACACTGCTGTACTTTAGATTTTTGTTACTTACTTAGTATTTTTAAATTAAAACCAAAACGATGCTTGTTTTAAAAAGAAAATCAATTTCAATTATTGGCTGTATATGCTTGTTTTTTTTCACAAGCCTTTCGGCCTTTTGCCAGACTACCGTTATTACAGGAACTGTAGTAAAGTCAACTGATAACTCCCCTTTCCCAAATGTATCAGTAATAGAACAGGGTTCAAAAAAGGGAACTAAAACCGACCAAAATGGCGTTTTTACTTTGAGTGTGACAGGGAATAAGCCTGTACTTAATTTTACCAGCGTTGGTTTTCAGCCATACACCCTAAAGTGGGATGGTAAATCGGCTATTGCGATATCATTGGAGCCTTCAGTATCAACCCTTGAGGATGTTGTTGTAGTTGGTTATGGCCAGCAGAAAAAAGTGAACCAAACCGGTGCCACACAAACAATTAAGTTTGATGATGCCGTTAACCAGCCTGTTACTAATTCCGGACAGCTTATGTACGGAAAGTTTTCGGGCGTTCAAATTACACAGGGTAGTGGCTTACCCGGCGCAGATGCTTCCAGCGTTCTTATAAGGGGGTTAGCTACCTTTGGCACATCCACTCCATTAGTGGTTATTGATAACATTCAATACCCTTCTCTAAATGAATTTAATAACTTGTCTCCTGCAGATATTGAATCTATTTCAGTATTAAAAGATGCGTCTGCAAGTGCAATCTATGGAGCAAGGGGCGCAAATGGGGTAATCATTGTAACAACCAAAAAAGGTAAAAGTGGTTCCAATAGCGTAGTGTATAATAGCTATATAGGGTTTCAAAAAACAACAGTAATTCCTAAATACCTCGGAGCGGTAGATTATACCACCTTAATTAATGAAAGAGATGTAAATCAAACTGGTCCAACTACCGTGGTAAGATATACTCCTGCTGAAGTTCAAGCAATTCAGGATGGTTCTAGACCCGACCAATATGCAAATACAAACTGGGCTGATGAAATTTTGAGGAGTGCGCCAATTCAGAATCATTATATTGCATTTTCTGGCGGTAACGATAAAACCACTTACCGTGCTTCACTTGGTTATTTAAACCAAGAAGCCATTGTTCGTGGTAAGTTCAAATCAGAGCGTTTTAACCTAAGTCTCAACCTAAATTCAAAGGTAAAAAGTTGGCTTACAGTCAGCAATGTAACCAATGCGTATTGGAGTAAGTTTAAGGGTCCCACAGGAGGTACAGATGCTATTTTAGGAGAAACAGGAATAATCAATCAATTTCAGCGCTCACACCCTGTAGTGCCAGCTTATTATGCTAATGGGGAATATGGTTTTGTAGATGGTTCTTACTTAAAAGTTAATGGCAGCCCTCCAATTACCAATCCGCTAAGAAGAGGTGTATTGGGTGATTACAGTGATGATGAAATAAATATTGCTGACCGTTTTGGCATTAAAGCTGATCTTTTAAAAGGATTGTCTTTTGAAACCAGTGGAAGTATAAGTGCTTTATTTGGCAGCACATCCCAGTTTACACCTACCAGTGATGTTAGGGATTGGGCGGGTAATCTTGTTTCTCAAAATTTAGTAAATTCTCTGAGAAACAGTACAAGGTTTAACTATCGATTGTTAAATGAAAATATACTTAGATATAGCAAAAAATTTAGTGGTAATAAACACGATGTATCAATACTGGCAGGCCATTCTCTTGTGTATAATCGCAATGATGGTTTTACAGGTAATCTAGAAGGATTTCCCACAAACAATTTACAGGAATTTAATGGCGGTGGTGTATTAAATCCAAATGTTTCCGGTGGCGCCAGTGTAGAAACTTTGCAATCTTTTTTTGCAAGAGCAAACTACATTTTAAGCGGAAAATATCTTTTCGAAGCTAATATTAGAAGAGACGGATCTTCAAAATTTGGCCCCGAGAATAAATATGGAACTTTTCCATCTGCTTCTGTAGGATGGAGGTTAAGCCAAGAGGGATTCTTGAGTAGTAAAAAATGGATATCAGATTTAAAACTTAGAGCAAGTTGGGGTATAACAGGAAATGATAATATTCCTAATAATTTATATTCGCAGAATTACTCTCTAAATGGTGATTACTTTATTGGTAATACTATTGTGTCTGCAGTTGCTTTAACAGGCGGGCTGGCAAATCCCGGAATTAAATGGGAGACAGTGGAACAGATAGATTTTGGAATAGATGCAGGATTTTTTAATAATCGTTTGCAATTTACAGCGGAGTATTTTAAACGTAAAAGTACAGACTTGTTGTATAGCAATTTCCCTATTCCTGCTACAATTGGTGTTTCTAGTCTTGGTGCACGAAATGCGGCTGATATGGTGAATGCAGGTACAGAGTTTAGCTTGAGCTATAGAAATAGAATAAAGAAAATCAATTACAGTATTGGAGGAAACCTGAGTTTGTTTAAAGATAATAAAGTTACGGGATTAGGTCAAGGTGGATTAGAAAGTATAGGGGCTGAAACCATAGTAAGAGTGGGTGTTCCATTCAATGCTTTATACGGCTACCAGGTATTAGGTGTTTTTCAAACAGTTGATGAGGTAACAAAAGCTCCTAGACAATTTGGAAATACCAGAACAGCGCCGGGAGATTTACAGTATGCTGATCTTAACAATGATGGTGTGATTAACGAAAGCGATAGAACAGTCATTGGTAATCCTTTCCCAAAAACTGTTTACAACTTTAATGGTAGCATTGAATATGTAGGAGTAGATCTTGCATTTACTTTTGAAGGAGTAGGAAGGGTGGAAAGAATATTGAACGATAACGGACAACGTGTAATGGAGGATAGCAGGAATAATGTATTGTCATATTTAATTGATCGTTGGACACCTGCAAAACCATCTACAACATACCCTCGTGCCGGTGGACAAAATAATGCAGTTGTATCAACATTTTTTGTAGAAGATGTATCCTATACTCGATTAAGAAATTTAGAATTGGGTTATACTTTACCTCCTAGTATAACAAACAAATTTGGCATTTCTAAATTAAGATTTTACCTCGGTGGACAGAATTTGCTAACTTTTACCAAATTCAAAAACTTTGACCCTGAAAGACAAAGAGGCGGAAACTCCGACCAAAACACACCCTTATACAAAGTATACACATTTGGTTTAAATGTTAAATTTTAATTGTTATGAAAAATATATTAATTGTTATTTTATTAGTGGTTTTTACCAGTTGCTCAAAAGATTATTTAGAGAGACCGTCTCTTACCAATTTAGCAGCGGAAAATTTTTGGAAAACAGAACAGGATGCATTGTTGGGCATTCATGCTATATATGATGTGTTACAGGATCGTATACAATACAGCGGAAATTTAAACGGTTTTGCTGCTGCGGGGTTTCCTATGTATGACTGTTTTGGCGACAATGTATTTAACGCCACAGGATGGTTGTTTATAGGGCCTGGCAATTATATGATTGGCAATGTTGATCCAAATTATCAACTTTTTAATACTTTATGGGGGTCGCTTTACCGTGGGGTTGGCCGAGCCAATTTAGCAATAGAAAATATTGGAAAAATGCCTTCCACCGCCATCAGCGAACAGAAAAAAAATCAATTGCTGGCCCAGGCTTATTTCTTAAGGGGCTTATTCTATTCTCACATTGCAGTGTATTTTCAAGATGCTCCACTTGTTTTGAAACTACAAACTTTGGAGGATGCTTATGTACCCAAAAATACCTATCAGGAAATAGCTGATCAAGTAATTAAAGATTTAAAATTCGCTGCTGATAATTTACCGAACAGTTATCCTGCTGCACAATATGGGTATGCAACAAAGGGAGCAGCATTGGGAATTTTGTCAAGATTTTATCTTTATAACGGAAATTATCAAGGGGTATTAGATGCTACGTCTACTTTAATGACGTTGGGCTATTCTTTGGAATCTAATTACGCACAGTTATTCACAGAAACCGGAGAGTCATCAAGAGAAATTCTGTTTTCTGTAAGATTTAATCAAGATGTATCATCCAATAATGAATTGTTTTCCGCAACATTTTTAACCATCCCAAGGGTAGAGTCTGCCCCTATGAAAAATTTGGTGGACGATTATCTTTGTACCGATGGCAGGCCCATTACAACTTCTCCGTTATACAACCCTGCTACTCCACGAAATAACAGAGATCCCCGTTGTACCGCTACAATTTATTTTACAGGCGATATTTTCCTTACAGATTTAAACAGGGCATTTACAGGAAATACTGCTACCAGATTTGGCCAACGTAAATATGTTAGAAGAGCAGCATCTGCAACAGGAATTGCAGTGAGTTCGCCGGGTGGTCAAGACTTTATTGTGATACGCTACGCTGACGTTTTATTGATGAGAGCAGAGGCGTTGCTTGAAACTAACCAGTTACCTGAAGTTTATACATTAATAAACCAGGTTAGGGCAAGAGTAAGCATGCCAACCGTACAGTCAGTTGATGGAAGCAGTTTATCTCAAGCAGCATTAAGAACCATTTTAAGACGTGAAAGAAGGGTTGAATTGGCTGTAGAAGGTTTACGATTTATGGATTTAAAAAGATGGGGTGTAATGCAGCAAGCCTTCCAAAGAATTGCAGCAGATGCTGTACCGGGTTATGCTCCAACTTACAGGGGATTAAAATCTGAAACATTTCCAATTCCTCAATCTGAGCTGAACATAAATAATAAATTGATTCAAAACGTTCCTTGGCAATAGTAAGCAATTTTAAAAAAACTATTATTAACACATTAAGTATATGAAAAGACAAATTCTTTTATTCGCATTGGTGGTGGGCTTATTAGCTGCATGTAAAAAAAATTCTACTAGCGGAGCTGCTAATACGGGTCAGTCCTTTCAACTAGGCAACACGTTGGCTATATCAAAAGGAAAGGATCTTGCAGAACCTAGGATTCAATTAAACCCTGATACAATATATTCAACAATTGGAAGTGGACCAATGTTTACAGCATTGCCCGCCGGTTATGATGATGCCATCACTTCCTTTTATTTGCCAAAAGGTTTTACAGCAGTGCTTGCTGAAAATAATGATGGTACAGGCGAATCTTTTTGTTATGTAGCAGCACAGTTTCCTATAAAAGTGAACCTTTCTCCCAACCTGCTCAATAAAGTTTCTTTTATACGGTATAAAGCCATTAATTATGCTACCAAAAAAGGTGTTGCTTTTACCGACAGTAATATTATTAAACAATTTACTGCTTCCTGGTACTATGGTTGGAGTTTGAATCGCCCTTCATTTGGCGCAATGAATTATGTGCCCATGACCTGGGGTAAAGGAAGTGCCACTGTAGATAATGTAAATTATTTCGTTGGTAGAAAAGATGTAAATCATTTATTGTCTTTTAATGAACCCGATAATCCTAGTCAATCAAATATTCCTATTATTGATACAGCCATTGTTCGTTATAAAATAATGATGCAATCAGGATTAAGACTTGGTTCACCTGCTGTTGAGCAAGATAACGCTATCACAGCAGGTAGATGGCTGCCTACGTTTATGGCTGCAGCCAGAGCACAGAAATTAAGAGTGGATTATGTTTGTTTGCATTGGTACGATTGGGGTAACCAAACAGTTAATCAAGCCACTGATTCGCTTACAGCCGAAGCTGTCTTCAATCGCTTTAAAACCTACGTTGAACGAGCTCGTGCGGCTTATCCCGATCAAAAAATATGGATAACGGAATTTAATTGTAACCCCAGCAGAAATGCACGTCCAACAGTTATTAAATATTTCATGAAACTTTCAACAGAGTGGATGAATAGTGTTCCTTATGTTGAACGTTATGCATATTTTATGTTTGGAAATGATGCTGTTGGCACAAATGGATTACTTAACGACATATCAAATTATTGGAATAGTTTACCTTCTCCAACTATATTTCCTTTTAATATTGAGTAATATTATTTACACTTCAAGAAAATAGCTTCATACATTTTTCATCTCTTAACTATGTATAAATTTATCTTTTTCTTGATCATGGGCTCACTGTTTAATGTTTTTAGTCATGCACAAAGTTTGCCCTTGGGGAAACTTTGGTATGATACAGAAGGCAACATGATCAACGCACATGGCGGCGGTATTCTATATTTTAAAAACAAGTATTATTGGTTTGGCGAAGTGAAAGGCATAGGAAAAGATGGTAACAATGCTATGGATGGGGTGAGTTGTTATTCTTCAAAAAACTTAAGCAAATGGAAGAATGAAGGCTTGGCTTTAAAGATGATAGTAGATACAAATAGTATGTTGCAGCCTGGCTGCATTTTAGAAAGACCTAAAGTAATCTACAATGCAAAAAGCAGAAAATTTGTTATGTGGTTTCACCACGAGTTAAAAGATAAGGGATATAGTGCTGCTTTAACGGGATTGGCAGTGGCTGATAAAGTAACTGGCCCCTATAAGTACATAAAAAGTATAAGACCGAATCAGGGTATATGGCCCGCTAATTTTCCTGATGAGCAAAAACGTTTACTAGATTATCCCTTATTAAAAAAAGCAGACTCAGGATGGACTGCAAAAGTGATTGAAGGAATGTTTGTAAGAAGAGATTTTGAAAAAGGACAAATGGCAAGGGACATGACGTTGTTTGTAGATGATGACGGAACAGCTTATCACATAGCTTCATCAGAAGATAACCAGACATTGCATGTTTCTAAACTAACTGAAGATTATACCGGGTTTTCCGGAGAATATTATCGAATTCTGCCGGGCCAGAGCAACGAAGCTCCTGCGATTTTTAAATACAATAAGAAGTATTATTTATTTGCATCAGGTACAACAGGGTGGAAACCTAACCCCGGGCGTTCCTTTGTTGCTGATAATATGTATGGTCCTTGGCAATCATTGGGTAATCCTGTTAAAGGAACAGACCAGGAAAAAGCAACAACTTTTTATTCACAGAGTACCTATATTTTACCTGTAGCAGGAAAAAAGAATAAGTTCATTTATTTGGGTGATAGGTGGACACCCGATACTGCTGCGGAAGGAAAATATATCTGGTTGCCCATTACATTTGAAGAAGGCAAGCCAGTGATATATTGGAAAGATACATGGTCAGCAAATTAACCTTACATTTCATTTAATGCAAGGTTAACAATTCTGAATCAAGCTTTATTATTCTTCTATAAAATCAAACATTTGTAATCAAAATGCTGTTATGGAAAATATTATAAATAACCTAAAAGCGGCGTTTGGTAAAACATTCGAAACCAGCCAAAATCCGCTTATTGTGCGATCACCCGGTCGTGTAAACATTATTGGTGAGCATACAGATTACAACGGTGGTTTTGTGCTGCCAGCGGCAATTGATAAAGCGGCGTATATCGCTATGGCTTTTAGAGACGATGATGAAATACACTTAATGGCACAAGACCTTAATGAAACTCTTTCAATATCAATTAAAGATTTAAAACCTGTCGGAGATATTAGCTGGCCTAACTATATTTTGGGTGCTGTGGCACAGTTTCAGAAAAAAAATATTTTGCTGAAAGGTTTTAATGCCATCCTTACCAGCGATGTACCAATTGGCGCAGGTCTTTCTTCATCGGCGGCGGTGGAATGTGCTACCGTCTTTGCATTAAATGAATTATTGCACACCAACTTCACTAAAATTGAAATGGTGCTAATGGCACAAAAAGCGGAACATGAATATGCCGGTGTTATGTGTGGCATAATGGACCAGTTTGCATCTGTGATGGGAAAGCACAATCATGTTATGAAATTGGATTGTCGCTCAATGGAATATGATTACGTGCCATTTAATTTAGATGGTATAAAAATCTTATTACTAAACACAAATGTGAAGCATTCGCTTGCATCATCAGAATACAATACCCGAAGACAGGAGTGTGAGCAAGCAGTTGCATGGATAAAAGAATATCACCCGGAGGTAAGCTCTTTGAGAGATGTAAGCGAAGCAATGTTGAATGAATATGTTTTACCCAAAAGTCTTTTAATTGATAAACGCAGTCGTTTTATTGTGCAAGAAATAGATCGTTTACAGAAAGGTTGCGAAGATTTAAAAATCGGAGATATCCATGCACTGGGAAAAAAAATGTTTGCAACACATAATGGCTTAAGCAACATGTATGATGTGAGTTGCAAAGAGCTTGATTATTTGGTTGACTTTGTGCTAAACAACGATGCAGTTCTTGGTGCACGCATGATGGGCGGTGGCTTTGGTGGCTGCACCATTAATCTGGTAAAGGAAGAAGCTATTGAAGAACTTATAAAGCAAATACAGCCAGCTTATGAAGCAGCAATGGGGCTGCCATTAAATTATTATATCGCATCTATAGAAAACGGGACATCAATAATTTAATACGATATGTTTGATTTAAAAGAACACTCACATACAAGGTTAAATATTCTTACCGGCGATTGGATTTTGGTTTCTCCTCATAGAATGAAAAGACCTTGGCAAGGTAAAACAGAGGAGCTAATAAAAGACGATAGACCGCAATACGATGCCAATTGTTATTTGTGCCCCGGCAACAAAAGGTCTGATGGAAGTGTGAACCCAGATTATAAAGACCCTTTTATTTTTGTAAATGATTTTTCGGCCTTGTTGGAAAATACACCTGCAAGTGTTATAGATGAAAATAATCTACTGGTGGCAAAAAGTGAAAGTGGAATTTGTAAAGTAATTTGTTTTTCGCCTCAGCATAATCTTACGCTGCCGCAAATGAATGTTACCGATATAGAAAAAGTAATTGATTTGTGGCAGAATGAATTTAAAACGCTATCTGAAAACCCTTCCATAAAATACATACAGATTTTTGAAAACAAAGGTGAAATAATGGGTTGCAGCAATCCACATCCTCATGGACAAATATGGGCATCCTCTTCTGTGCCTTTAGAACTTTTAAAAGAAACAGAACAACAAAAAAAATATTTTCAGCAGCATGGCCGTAGCTTGTTGTCTGATTATATAAATATCGAATTGCAAAAGCGGGAAAGAATCATTCTGGAGAATGAACACTTTATTGCGATTGTTCCTTTTTGGGCCGTGTGGCCATACGAAACCATGCTCATCAGTAAAAGGCATGTGCAGGATATAACCAAATTTACGCCAAATGAAAAGATAGCTTTTGCCGAAATCTTAAGAGAGCTTACCATTAAATACGATAATCTCTTTAATATTTCTTTCCCTTATTCCGCAGGAATGCACCAGGCACCGGTAAACGATGGTGAACACATGGAGTGGCATTGGCACATGCATTTTTACCCACCGTTGTTACGAAGTGCAACAGTAAAAAAGTTTATGGTTGGGTACGAAATGCTTGCAAATCCACAACGGGATATTACACCTGAACAGGCAGCAGAAACTCTAAAAAATCTTCCTGCTGTTCATTATAGCATTAAAAATTAAAAAAGTTATGAAACGGATATTGGTAACGGGCGGTTTGGGGTTTATAGGTTCTCACACAGTAGTGGAGTTACAGCAGGCAGGGTTTGAAGTTGTTATTATTGATAATCTGTGCAATTCACAAGCTTTCATATTGGATAAAATTGAAATGATTACCGGGCGAAAAGCTGTTTTTTTTGAGACAGACATGTGCGATAAAATAAAACTCAATGAGCTGTTTCAAAAAGAAAAAAAGTTTGATGTGGTGATGCATTTTGCCGCATTAAAGGCAGTAGGAGAGTCGGTAAAAGAACCATTAAAATATTTTCAAAACAATCTTATTTCTTTAATGAATTTGTTGGATTGCATGGCTAGTGCAAACTGCAATAAACTTGTATTTTCTTCCTCGGCTACTGTGTATGGTTTTCCGGACGAATTGCCCGTAATAGAAACTGCGCCTTTTAAAAAAGCACTCTCCGCTTATGGCAGTACCAAACAAATGGGAGAAGATATAATTGAAAAGGTTTCCGCTGCAACCCACCTTAAAGGTATTGCACTGCGTTATTTTAATCCCGTTGGTGCTCATCATTCCGGATTGATTGGCGAACTGCCCATTGGTATTCCTAATAACCTGATGCCATATTTAACACAAGCTGCGGTTGGTAAACAAAAAGCGCTCACGGTTTACGGCAATAATTATCCAACAAATGATGGAAGTTGTTTGCGAGATTACATTCATGTAGTTGATTTGGCAAAAGCCCATGTAAAGAGCAGCCAAAGATTAATGGATGATGTTGCAAATACCAGTTACGAAACTTTTAATGTGGGTACAGGCAATGGAATTTCTGTTTTAGAATTGATAAACGAATTTGAACATACAAATGGCGTAGAATTAAATTATGAAATAGGTGATCGCAGAGTTGGAGATGCTCCTGAGCTATATGCTGATGTTACAAAAGCAAATGAAGTGCTGCAATGGAAAGCAGAAAAAAAACTGGCAGATATGGTGAGGGATGCATGGAGTTGGGAACAAAACGTGGCGGCAACCGAACAATAAATAAATTTTTAATTTTTATACTCTTTTTAAATTAACATTGTAAATAACCCAAAACTCTAGCTTATGAACAGTTTAGTAACAGCAGATTATATCGTCTTCATTTTTTACTTTTTATTGGTATCTTCTTACGGGGTTTGGATATATAAGAAAAAGAAAAAGAAAGAAACAGACACAAAAGATTTTTTCTTGGCGGAAGGTTCACTCACTTGGTGGGCAATTGGTGCATCACTCATAGCATCAAATATCTCTGCTGAGCAATTTATAGGCATGAGTGGCGCAGGGTTTACAATGGGGATAGCTATTGCAGCTTATGAATGGATAGCGGCCATAGCACTTATCATCATTGCAATATGGTTTATGCCAATATACCTAAAGAATAAAATATTTACGATGCCGCAATTTTTAAAACAGCGGTACAATGAATCTGTTAGTTTAATAATGGCAGTATTTTGGTTATTTCTTTATGTATTTGTAAACCTAACATCTATTCTTTTTCTTGGTGCCTTGGCCATTAATAATTTAAGTGGTGGAGATCATTTTCATTTAATCATGGTTGCATTGGCATGCTTTGCACTTATTATAACATTAGGCGGTATGAAGGTTATTGGATACACAGATGTTATACAGGTGGTGGTACTGATTATAGGAGGTTTGGTAACATCTTATGTTGCGCTCACTTTGGTGAGCCAGCATTTTGGAATGGGAAAAAATATTTTGGCGGGTTTTAATAAACTGATGGAAGATGCCCCTGAGCATTTTAGAATGATATTTGATAAGCCGGGTGAAAAATCAACACAAGCTGAGGTTAATAATTATCTGGCACTGCCCGGCATAGCCATGTATGCGGCAGGTCAATGGATAGCCAATTTAAATTACTGGGGCTGTAACCAGTACATAACGCAAAGGGCACTCGGTGCAGATTTAAAAACTGCACGTACAGGAATTTTCTTTGCAGGTTTTTTAAAAATATTAATGCCTGTTATAGTTATGTTGCCAGGTATTGCTGCATATGTTTTACATAAAAATGGAGGTCTTCAGTCAGAGATGATGACCAATGGAAAAGTGAGTGCCGATAATGCCTACCCTGCAATTCTTGCGTACCTACCTAATGGGTTAAAGGGTTTGTCAATAGCTGCACTTACGGCTGCTATCGTTGCATCTTTAGCAGGAAAAGTAAATAGCATCTCTACCATTTTCACACTTGATATTTATAAAAAATATATTAACAAAGAAGCCACTGAAAAAAAGATGGTGTGGCTTGGAAGAGTTGTTATTGCTTTTGCCATGATGATTGCCATTGCGTTTACATGGAACGATTTACTTGGTATAAGTAGTGAAGGAGGCTTTACTTTTATACAAAAATATACAGGGTTAATAAGCCCTGGTGTATTTGCAATGTTCATTCTGGGCTTTTTCTGGAAACGTACCACAGGCGCTGCAGCCATAGCGGGTTTATTATGCGGATTTTTATTTTCATTATTCTTTTTGAATTATGCACCTGCTGTATTTGGACATGAAACATGGCTTTACACTGCCTTTAAAAATGGCGACGGCGTTTATGAAATACCTTTCCTACTCAATATGGGGTATAGTTTCTTTTTTACTGTAGCAATAATGGTAATAATAAGTTTATTCGGCCCTAAGATTAATCCAAAGGGGTTAGAGATTGATAGCAGTATGTTTAAAATAAAACCTTTACACACGGCTCTTATAGTAATTATTCTTTTAATGATAACTTTGATTTATGCAAAATTTTGGTAGAGCAATGAGATATAAAGACAGCAAAATCATATAATGGATAAATCAATCACTTTTTCAATTCTATTATTTGCCATATTTATCACGTCTTGTAATAACAATGATTCAAATACTGATATTACTAACATAGACAGTGCACATTCCTGTATGAATGTTCCAAATCGTTTCGGTAGTAATGCTGATTCCAACATTGTTAAGTTTAGTGGAGATACATCGGTGGCCGGTATGGTATTAATTCCTGGTGGAATATTTGATATGGGTGGCGATAATGAACAGGCTAGTCCAGATGAATACCCCAAACACAAAGTACAGGTATCAGCATTTTATATTGATATTACAGAAGTAACCAATGCGCAGTTCAAATTATTTGTAGATGCTACAGGTTACAAAACAACTGCAGAAGAAAAACCTGATTGGGAGAAGCTAAAAAAAACGTTGCCACCGGGTACTCCACAGCCACCTGATAGTGTAATGGTTGCTGCATCATTGGTTTTTAAAGAAACAGCGGGACCAATAAATCTGAATGATTATTCCCAATGGTGGCATTGGGTTAAAGGGGCTTACTGGAAGCATCCGGAAGGACCGGGTAGTTCTATAACAGGCAAGGAAAATTATCCTGTAGTGCAAGTAAGCTGGGATGATGCAATGGCTTTTTGCAAATGGGCGGGCAAGCGTTTGCCAACAGAAGCAGAATGGGAATACGCAGCAAGAGGTGGCCTTGCAAACAATATTTATCCATGGGGAAATGAACCTGTAAATACAGGCAAGCCCAAAGCAAATATGTGGGAAGGAAATTTTCCTTATTTCAATGAAAAGAAAGACGGATTTATAACCGCAGCACCTGTGAAATCATACCCTGCCAACCCTTACGAACTTTATGATATGGCTGGCAATGTGTGGGAGTGGTGTAACGATTGGTACAATGCTGATTACTATAAAACGATTGTAAACATAACTTCTAAAAACCCTAAAGGAGCGGAAAAAAGCTTTGATCCTGCAGAACCTTATGCAAAAAAAAGATCCCTGCGTGGCGGCAGTTTCTTATGCAATGATAGTTATTGTTCTGGCTACAGAGTTGCCCGTAGAATGAAAAGTAGCCAAGATACAGGCTTGGAACATACGGGTTTCAGATGTGTGAGGGATGTTAGATAGAATATAGTTATGCAAGTAGGATATTTATTTCCGATCTAAAGTCGGGACGACATAACTGGGCATAAAAAAACCCTTCAATAAAATTGAAAGGTTTTTAAATGTCGGGATGGCAAGATTCGAACTTGCGACCTCCTGGTCCCAAACCAGGCGCGATAACCGGGCTACGCTACATCCCGAACTAAAAAGTTCTACCGGTGTTTAATTTCTTTAATAAGTTGATGTGTGGGATTTTAGTTGCGCCCTTTGACATAACTTAATTAATAATCCTACTTTTTCCTTTTTTCAAAAGTTTTGCGGAGAGACAGGGATTCGAACCCTGGGTACAGTGTAACCCGTACGACGATTTAGCAAACCGTTCCTTTCGGCCACTCAGGCATCTCTCCTTTACTTGAGGGTTGCAAAAATACATATCCAAAACTTAATACCCAAATGAATTTATACTTTTTTGAAAAGTATTTTACAATTTGTTGTACACATTTGGAAATGTTATAAAAATTTTATGCTGATTTGCTTCCTCAAAATCCACCAAAAGATAAGGTATTATGAATAAAATGTCTACTGCTGCTCCTTTACGAGCAGCAGGTCCACCTAAATCTATCATCCCGCACTCTCTTTTCCTTTTATCAGATAAGTGCCTAAACGCTCCCTACAGATCATATTTACTTATTACATCTTTTCGTATTCTACGATATTGGCCACCAAATAAAAAGCTCATAAAATGTAAGCCAGCCTTTTACCTATATTAATACTACACTTGTTCTTTAAATTTTAACCCTTCATATTATATTTGCTTATCTTTCAAGCAAATTTGTACAAACAACAAAACAAAGAAGGAACCCATTTTTTTTGCCATTAATAGTAAAAAAAGGAATTGTATTAATCAATAAACACACAATATTTACGAGCATAATTCGTTTTTTAGCAAGAATGGCTTTTCCACAAACAAAGCATTTTATTCATGAATATAATGAACAAAGAACTAGACAGGGCATTTTTAAAATCATTTTACAAAGACATGGTAAATGAGATTGGTGAAATATTTCAACTATTTTTAGAAGAAATGCCATCCGATTTAAAGTTAATAAATGAAAACATTGCTATAGGTAAATTTTCCACTGTCGCTGATTTGTTCCACAAAATAGCACCTAGTTTTTACAACGTAGGCTTGCCCTTATTGACACAAGAAGCCAAAAACATTGTTGCAATTATACACGCTGGCGACTTAAGCCTAGTTCCTGCCCGTATCCAAGCTTTTGAGCTAGCATATAACGAATATTTACCCGCCTTGTACGAAGAATGCAATAGACTCAATAAAAAAGTCATTTAATTCAGTCCTATTATTTTCAATAAAAACCCATATTAGGTTGTCTATTTTTTTATAAATTTAAAGTCTATTTAAATGGTAGAGTAGTATATTTGTTAAAAATATTCACTTATGAGCTTACATTTAGGAGATATTGTTCCCAATTTTACAGCACAATCAACTGAAGGAGAAATAAACTTTCATGAATATATTGGAGATGGGTGGGGCGTTTTATTTTCTCACCCTGCAGATTATACCCCAGTGTGCACTACAGAGCTAGGTAGAACAGCTTTGTTAAAACATGAATTTGAAAAAAGGAATGTAAAGGTTCTTGCAGTAAGTGTTGATGGCATAGAGAAGCACTTTTCATGGAGAAATGACATTAACGAAACACAACACTGTTCAGTAGATTTCCCAATCATTGCCGATGAAGATAAAACAGTGGCAGGATTGTATGACATGATTCACCCCAATGCATCTGAAACATTTACCGTTCGTTCTTTATTTATAATTGGGCCCGATAAAAAATTGAAACTTTCACTAACCTATCCTGCAAGTACAGGAAGAAATTTTGTAGAAGTACTTCGTGTTATAGACTCTTTGCAGCTAACTGCAAAATACAGTGTAGCTACACCTGCCGACTGGAAAAATGGAGAAGATGTGATTGTAGTACCTGCAGTGAGTACAGAAGATGCACAAACTAAATTTCCAAAGGGATTGAAAATTGTAAAACCATACTTGCGCTATACGCCTCAACCAGATATTGATTAATAATTAGGGGGATCTAATGTTAATCTAAAAGCCCTTATGAAAAATAGGGGCTTTTCTTATGTAATTATTTTCTTTTTAATTGTTGCATGAGTGCCCTAAACTCTTTTGGCGCATCGGCACACAATTCCATTTTTGTACCATTCATGTCTTCAAAATTTAATTTATACGAATGCAACGCAAGCCTATTTATCATGGGACGCTCCTCTATATCATGCTTACCCAATTTATAGTTTCTTTTTACATATGATAACATTACAGGCTTACCATCTCCATACAGAGGATCGCAAGCGAGCGGATGACCAATTTCCTTTGCATGCACCCGTATTTGATGTGTACGCCCAGTAAATAATTGAAATGATACCAACGAATAGTGTGGATTAGCATCCAAAACTTCATAGCCAGTTTGCGATTCTTTTCCACTGCGATGCACTGTCATAAGACCTTTACGAGTAAGGTGATCCGTTATGGGTGCGTCTATTAACCCAGTTTTTTCTGCTGGCTCACCTATGACGATACCTAAGTAAAATTTTTCTACCCGGCGCTCTTCAAATATTTTACACAGGAATTTATGCGTTGCCTCCTTCTTTGCAAAAACGACCAAACCACTCGTGTCTTTGTCTAAACGATGCACTACATATATGCTACCATACTTATCAATCAAATATTCTTTAAGTGATTTTTCTGTTTGCTCCCTATCTGGAATGGTAAGCATACCACTCGGTTTATTTATTGCTACAAAATCATCATTTTCAAAAATGATGTCGTATTTATTTTTTGCCAATGCGCTGATTTTTTGCTTGAAGCTTTGAAGCTTTTGCTTTTTTATTTAAAGGTTTTGCTTCTTTCCTGTTTTTTGCAACAATAGGTTTGCTAATTGTTTCAGATGATAACAATGCAGTTGCTGCTTTTTTTTCTGAATGCGTTTTAAATTTTCTAGGCTGGGGGATTTTTAAGGCTCTCTCACGCTTGGGATTTTCAGGTATTACCATTGTTTCTTCCAAAGCCAACGCTATCTCTGCGTTTGTATAATCTCTGCCTTTGCGTTTATCTTCATTTATAACAGCTTTAGTTGGAACAGAAACTTTTTTAGCTTCCGTTTCTTCTGGCTTTTTTCCTCGCTTAGATTCGTTCATATATTTCAACACCCGAATTTCTTTATCGCTTAAATAACGCCATTTACTACGCTCTACATTTTTCTTTGTAAGGCCTGCATACATTACTCTATCCAGCGCTTTTACATCATACCCCATGCTCTCAAATATGCGGCGTACAATCCTGTTACGGCCACTGTGTATTTCTATTCCTATTACAGATTTATCTTTTGCATCTGCATAGGCAAGGCTATCTACTTTTACCACCCCATCTTCCAAAATCAAACCTTCTAGCACTTTATCAAAATCTGCTTTTGTAAGAGGCTTATCTAATTTTACTTCATATATTTTTGTAATCTCGTAACTAGGATGCGATAATTTTTGCGTAAGATCCCCATCATTGGTGAGCAACAAAACACCCGAGGTGTTTCTATCCAATCTTCCAATGGGATAAACCCTCTCTGAAGTTGCTTGACGAATAAGCTCGAGTACCGTCTTTCTTCCCTGTGGGTCATCTGTAGTGGTAATGTAATCTTTTGGCTTGTTCAATAAAATGTATACCAAATTCTTAGTTACAAATAATTTCTTGCCATTGTATACAACTTCATCGGTTGGTTGTACTTTGTAGCCTGGCTCTGTGCAAATGGTACCATTTACTTTTACCGTGTTTGACGCAATAACTCCTACCGCATCTCTCCTTGAGCAAATGCCACAATGCGCCAAAAATTTATTCAATGGCATTACTTCGTCTGTTGTTAATTGGTTTTTATCAACAGGTATT
Source organism: Ferruginibacter sp. (assembly GCA_031380515.1). Lineage (GTDB taxonomy): Bacteria > Bacteroidota > Bacteroidia > Chitinophagales > Chitinophagaceae > Ferruginibacter. The sequence goes on from JANNGD010000206.1 coordinate 64,712, forward strand.
GACACTCCTTTTACTTTAGTTATTGGAGCTGCTTTTGAAGGAAACTTTGTTGGCTTGGCATCTTCAAATTTATCTTTTAAGGGGACGCCTCTTTTTACTTGCCTTGCTTTGTACTCTTCTGCTTTTTTAGCTTCAAAGTAGGCTCTTTTTTCTTTGAGGGCTTTTTTCTTCTCTTGGCGAAGTTCTTCTTTTACTACGCTATTTTTCTTTGGATTGATAAACTTTTTGAAAGCATCTTGTCCCATAATGTGGCATTTTTTGCTGTTATTACAACAGTAGGTGAGCTGCAAAGGTAATTTTTATTTGTTAAAGAAAAGCCCTGCATTTGAGTGCAGGGCTAAAAATCATTCATTAATTTATCGATCCAATTGCTTTTTTATTGAGAAACTGGCACTCACATAGTTGGATTTACACTATTTTCTGCTTTATTTCCTTTTCTGTTTCCTTTCCCCCTCTTTCCGCCTTCTCCCATTCTTTTTTTCTTCATTTCTGCTGCTTTAACCTGCTGTTCTGGGGTTAAAATAGATGCCATACGGGTTTCTTGCTCTGCCTTTAAAACCGCTTTTTTCTCTCTCATTTCTTTTACCGTAATATTGTCTTGCGCTTTCAATGCATCATGCTTTGCCTTCATTTCTTTGTGGTTGGCTTTCATTTTTGCTTGTTGCTCTTTTGAAAGATTGAGCTCTTTCATCATCATTCCCTTTTCATGTTTTCCTTTATGACGCTCTGCAGTCGGCTTTGTTTGTGTTGGTCTTTCTGTTTGTGCAGTTGTTGCTAGGGTAAACATACATGCTGCAAAGGATAATACTAGTAATTTTTTCATGGTTCATTGTTTAAATGTTACAATAAATAGACTTAGGGTGATTAAGAAAGTTTAATTAAGATATTGTTAAAGGAAATCCTTTTTTGGCACTAGCAGAAGAACCCAGGTTTACCTTCATTGGCGAAGCCCATTCAAAATTTATAGTATGGCGTCTTCAATTAGGTTATACAATTAATCTGGTAAATGAATCATTTCATAAACTCCTAACTCCTAACCTGTACAAGCTAGAACCAAAAAGGAGTAAAAAATAAAAAGTTGGATTTTTTATTTTTCCGCTGAAACCTTTAGCCACACTATATTGCGTGTACCATGTTTTTTTTGCCGGGAAGGCGGGAAGGCGTTTTTGTAGAAACAAGGCGGGAAGGAAAATGCTTTGCATTTTATAACCATAACCTGAGCAGCCAGAACCAAAAAGGAATAAAAAATGAAAAGTTGGATTTTTTATTTTTTCGCTAAGACCCTTATCCAATCTATATTGCAGCGAGTAGTGAAAAACATCTTGCCAAAACATACGAATATTTAACGAGTTAGATACTAATCCCCAATTCCTAACTCCAAATTCCTAACTCCAAACAACATCCCTACTTGTTTGCCAACTGCCCGCAAGCTGCATCAATGTCTTTACCCCTGCTACGGCGAACACGCACATTTATTTTGTGTTTGATAAGATAGTCTGTAAAAGCATTGGTTCTTTCCTCATCGGGTTTCATAAAAGATACGCCAGCTATAGGATTGTACTCTATTACATTTATAAGATGTGTAGGTACTTGCCTGTATATTTTCACCAGGTTTTCCGCATCTTCCAACGAATCGTTTATGTTATTAAACAAAATATACTCCAAGGTAATTTCGTTCTTCGTTTTTTGATGAAAGTATTGCAAAGACTCTATCAAAATCTTTAAATTATTGCTTTCGTTTATGGGCATTATTTCTGTACGTTGCCCATCTGTAGGCGCATGCAAAGAAACGGCTAAATTAAAACGTACTTGGTCGTCGCCCAATTGTCGAATCATTTTAGATACTCCCGCAGTAGAAACAGTTATACGATTCGGGCTCATATTCATACAATCCGAAGCCGTAATTTTATCAATTGACTTTAATACATTTTTATAATTGAGCAAAGGCTCGCCCATACCCATGTACACGATATTGCTTAAGTTCTTTTCGTATGTTTTTTGGCATTGTTCATTCAATAAAGCTACTTGGTCGTATATTTCGTCGAATGTAAGGTTGCGTTTTCTATCCATCTTTCCCGTAGCACAAAAAGCGCAAGTAAGGCTACAACCCACTTGAGAAGATACGCAAGCGGTAAATCTTTTTTCTGTAGGAATAAGCACGCCTTCTAACAAATGTCCATCCCATGTTTTAAAACGAGATTTCAAGGTGCCATCATTGCTATGTTGGGTAGTATCAACTGTAATAGCTGGTAATGTAAATTCCTCTTTTAATTTTGTACGTAAGTCCAACGATAAATTGCTCATTTCATCGAAACTGCGGGCATTTTTTTTCCAAAGCCATTCATAAGCCTGCATAGCACGAAAGCGCTTATCTCCAATGGTTTCGAAATATTCTTTTAATCCTATAAGGTCAAAATCACGTATGTTTTTCTTTTCCGGCATTTTGCAAAGATAAGAAAGCCCCCAGTAACTCTCCGCCAAAGGCGGAAGGAAATCTTGAAGATTGAAGCGAAGATGATGCATTATTATTTTACTTTAACTTCGCATGCATCTTCGAGTTTTCGCTTCAATAAAAGTTAAACAGTAATATGCAGTAGAAGTGTGCGACCCCGCAAAAAAGGCGGGGCAAGCTGCCACTGAAGATGATTAAAGGTTTACTGCTTGGACAACTAAAAAACAACAAAGAAAAACGAAAATATTTTTATGGAAACGGTTTATATAATTGATGCAGTAAGAACACCGATTGGAAAATATGGCGGAGCTTTAGCAAATGTGCGGCCCGATGATTTACTTGCACATGCCATACGTGCGCTTATACAACGCAACCCTACGGTAGATGTAAATGCCATAGAAGATGTAATAGCTGGCGCTGCCAACCAAGCAGGTGAAGACAACCGCAATGTGGCCCGTATGGCTGCATTACTAGCAGGTTTACCTACAACCGTAGCTGGCAATACGGTAAACAGGCTTTGTGCTAGTGGCTTGCAAGCCATTATGGATAGTGCCCGTACCATTGCTTGTGGCGATGCGGAATTGATGATAGCTTGTGGTGTAGAAAGTATGAGCCGTGCGCCATTTGTAATGCCAAAAAGCAGCAGTGCATTTGATAGAACTGCGCAGATTTTTGATACAACCATGGGCTGGCGTTTCATCAATAAAAAATTGAGTGAAATGTATCATCCATACAGCATGGGGGAAACAGCAGAGAATGTAGCGAAGCAATTTAATATTAGTAGGGAAGCGCAAGATGAATTTGCAGCAAGTAGCCAAATAAAATATGATGTAGCGGCCAAGGCAAATAAATTTGCGGAAGAAATCGTTACGGTAAAAGTGCAACATGGAAAGGAAGAAATTTTATTTTCAAAAGACGAGCACCCCAGGCTTTCTCCTTTAGAAAAATTGGCAGCGCTAAAGCCGGCTTTTACATCGAATGGAACGGTAACTGCAGGAAACAGTAGTGGCATAAACGATGGTGCTGCTGCCATGTTATTGGCCAATGAAGCTGCAGTAAAAAAATACAATTTAAAACCAATTGCAAAAATGCTGAGCATGGCAGTAGCAGGTGTAGATCCTTCCATAATGGGTATTGGCCCTGTACCAGCTACAAAAAAAGCTTTGCAACGGGCTGGCTTAACAATTAATGATATTGATTTAATAGAATTGAATGAAGCATTTGCATCGCAAAGTATTGCTTGTATAAATGAACTTACATTGGATACGGAAAAAGTGAATGTAAATGGTGGTGCCATCGCACTTGGGCATCCACTTGGTTGCAGTGGCGTGCGCATAAGCACTACGCTCTTACACGAAATGAAAAAACGCAACAGCAAATACGGCCTTGCAACCATGTGTGTGGGCGTGGGGCAAGGGGCGGCTATTATTTATGAGGGACTTTAGTGAGACGACAGACAACCGACCACAGACCACAGTACTTTAAAAATATTTTAAGCTTTTTACAGTACCGTCCCGGCGGGGTTTTCACACAAATACATTTCAAAATTCAAGTGACTCCCTGTGAAACCCAGTCTACCGACAGCTACCCTGTACACATATCTTTGGCAATGTTAATTCCTTCTATAATCGCATTAAACCTATCGAGTCCTTTTTTCAAACATATAACCCCTGGCGGACCTTGAGAGTCGTATCCTTTCCATCCTCCCAATCGTCCTA
>JANNGD010000156.1:0-106793 GCA_031380515.1 Ferruginibacter sp.
CTTTTTTGTCCCCGACTAAAGTACGGGGCAGGCATTGATACAAAAAAGTAACAAAAAAAATCAAGGCTTAAGAAAAAAAGCTAAAAATTTGAATATTTGTCTAAAATGAAATCAGTTACAACAGTAGAATAAAGCCCAACATGGGTGCGACTTACAAGCAAAAAATAATTTTTCAACATTGGTAACATTGATTTCATTTCTTAACGACAAACATTCAAATTTTCTTAACGCTTTTTTTCTAAGGCCAATCCTACTCTATAATTTGCGAACTAAGTACCTAATCCTAATCATATTAGTTAACCCAAGATGCTACTAGCTGACAAAGAAATCCTACAAAAAGCCCCATATAAATATCTTTTTGAGAGTGGTCGCTCACAATTAAACGTGCAGTACAAATAATGCCTGTAAGGAGCAAAACAAGCGCTATAGGCCATGTCATAAGCATGGAGTTTTCATTTGCTATAACCCAAAAAATACCCAACCATCCACCCATACCAATGGCGTGCATGCTTATCTTAAAATAAATATTTGCAATGAGCGCAGCACTTGCAGCCAAAAATACTCCTAAGATAAATGATGCCATGATAGGCGGGTACATTTCTTGCTTTTTAAAAACGGTATATGCCCAAAAGAAAAAAATACCACTTGCCATATAGGGTATAATCCTATCTTTTCTCGATCGAAGAAAAATGGAATCAATAAAGCCAACCGCTTTAAGCAACAAAACACTTAGCAATGGAAAAAAAACCAAGTTAAATGTAGCAATAAAGATCGTTTGCAATTTTGCCTTTGCAGAAAATCCTGAAAAATAAGAAGGATGAACATATACCAAAAATGCAATTACATAAATAGGTACAAATGCGGGGTGAAAAATATAAGAAAAAAACTGTGCTGGCCACTTCAATAAAGGATGCACATTTTTTTTTATTGTAATATCTTGTTCTGAAAAAGCTGAATCCATTTTATAGTATTTTTCTAAGTCTTGCAACAGGTATATTCAATTGCTCTCTGTACTTTGCAACTGTTCTTCTTGCAATGTTGTAGCCTTTTTCTTGTAACATATCAGTCAATTTTTCATCGCTGTAAGGATGCTTCTTACTTTCCTCTTCAATTAAATCTGTCAATATTTTTTTTACTTCTCTTGTACTTACTTCTTCCCCACTGTCAGTTTGCAAGCTCTCACTAAAAAAGAATTTTAAGCGATACGTGCCAAATTCCGTTTGCACAAATTTGCTATTGGCAACCCTGCTTACCGTAGAAATATCCAAGTTTGTTCTTTCGGCTATATCTTTAAGAATCATAGGACGCAGTTCTGTTTCATCGCCAGTAAGAAAAAACTCATGTTGGTAATTCATAATGGCTTCCATCGTATTAAGCAACGTATTTTGCCTTTGTTTTATGGCATCTATAAACCATTTCGCACTGTCTATTTTTTGCTTTATAAAAATTACCGCATCTTTTTGGCTTTTGTCTTTTTTGGTTCCTTTATCATAATCCCGCAACATATCCTTGTATCCTTCGCTAATGCGAAGATCGGGGGCATTTTTACTGTTGAGCGTAAGTTCCAGTTTGCCTACATTATTTGCAATAAAAAAATCAGGAATTACATAATTGGCATTCTTATCGCTATCGCCTACATTGCCACCTGGCTTGGGGTTTAATTTTATTATTTGGTTAATAACCTCTCTTAGTTGTTCGTCCGAAAGATTGAGTGCACGTTGTATTTTCTCGTAATGCTTTTTGGTAAATTCATCAAAGAATTTTTCTAAAACAGTTATGGATACCTCAATAATTTTGCCTAGAGATGTCTTTCTTTCCAGTTGCAAAAGCAAGCACTCTTGTAGGTTGCGTGCACCTACTCCAGGCGGATCAAACTGTTGGATTTGCAAAAGCAATTCGCTTATCTCCTTTTCATTTGTATCTATATTTTGCCTAAACGCCAAGTCATTTATAATAGAACTTATTTCCCTACGCAAATAGCCATCATCATCTAAACTACCTACCAATTGTTCGGCAATTCTTAGTTGCTTTTCATCTAGGTTCAATAGGCCTAGCTGTTGCAGCATTATTTCATTGAAGCTGGTTTCTACTTTATGCGGAATAACTTTACCATCGTCCTTTTCGGGGTAATTTTCATCCTTCAGTCTATAATCGCCCACATCATCATCGCCTTCTTGCACATAATCGCTTATATCTATATTGTCATATTCATCTTGGCTTCCCTCCGTTTCATAATCATCTTCTCCATCATCTGCAAATTCATCCTTCTCAAATTCATCATCGTGGTTCTCGTCATCTACCTGTTCTAGTGCAGGGTTTTCTTCCAGCTCTTCCTTTATACGTTCGTCCAATATAGCAGTAGGCACTTGCAACAACTTCATTAGCTGTATTTGCTGTGGCGACAATCTTTGCAACAACCCTTGTTGTAGACTTTGATTTAATGACATATCTAAATTTAAAAAATAAAACTCTATTAATTTATTAGAAGCCCCATAAAACGGATACGCTTATAATTGCGTAAATTTACAATGATTACCTATTAAAAATGAATCGAAAATTGTTATTTTTATTTTTCTGCATGATTTTTGCTAGCCGCCTGGGTTTTAGCCAAAATGTTTTGCCCATTTCTGGAGCGGTTGCTTTGGCAACAAACTCCCCGTTTTACTTGGTAAAGCAGCGCCCGTTTAACTTAATACCAGCCCAAAATAAGCCTACAATTATTGCCCCTTCCATGTTGGTTTCTCCTACTTTTTATTGCAGCAACCTGGCATTTTTTTGTAGGCAAGAAATAAAATTTGAAAAAATTACCAAAATACCTTTCAAATTTCGTTTGGGTTCGGTTCAATATGTAGATTATTTGGAAGGGAAAAGAGGGGCAACTTTAACTAGGTAATTTAGGTATCGCCCAGTTTTAAAGCTGCGTATTTTTCCAATATTTCATATAATTGATCTGGATTAAACGGCTTGCTAACGTATTGGTCGAAACCAGATTTTAAAATAAGATTTTTGGTTTCGGTAGTGGCATCAGCAGTTAAAGCTACGATTGGCTTATTGTGGTTAAAGAGTGTTTTGTTATTTCTTATTAAACCAACAGCCTCTTTACCATCCATAACAGGCATATGCAAATCCATCAATATTACGTCATAATCTATTGTTTTAAGCTTTTCTATAACCTCCGCACCATTCACTACAAGATCCATTTTTACATTCCACTTGTCTAAAAACTTATTTAAGATAAAGGCATTTATCTTATTGTCCTCAGCCACTAACACATGTAATCCGCTCAAATCATATACAGATTGCGCTCGCTCCATTTTATCAACTTTGTAATCTGCTATTACAACTGTTTCGAAACTAAGTTGAAAACTAAAAACCGTTCCCGTATTTAAAATACTTGTTACAGCAATGTTACCTCCCTGCAATTCAACTAATTTTTTGGTAATTGTGAGGCCCAGCCCTGTACCACCATAGTTAGTTGATATGGATCTGTCGGCTTGCGAAAAACCTTCAAAAATCGTATCCAGTTTGTCAGCTGCTATCCCAATACCAGAGTCCTCTACAGTAAATGCTACCGTTTGTTTCCCATTTATTTTTTCCAACAATTTATAACCCAATGTAACTTTACCTTTTTCTGTAAACTTAATGGCATTCCCTATAAGGTTGTTTAGTATTTGGCAAAGCCTCATACCATCGCCCAAAAAATATTCGCTCATACCCTTTTCATCAAATTTCATTTCAATAGCAATATTTTTTGTGGAAGCCAATGGCAAATACAAGTTCGTTACATTCTTGCAAATTTCATTGAGGTTGAATTGAACTAAATCAAAAGTTAAATTCCCCGATTCTATTTTTGAAAAATCCAAGATATCTGTAAGGATAGATAACAGGTGGTTGGAAGAAAATGACAGCGTATCTACCAGCTCTCTTTGGCTGGCAGTAAGCACTTCGCTTTTTAATAGGTTGACTACGCCTATAACTCCATTTATAGGCGTACGAATTTCGTGGCTCATGGTCGATAAAAACCCTGACTTGGCTATCCTGTCCTGCTCAGCCCTAATTTTGTCAATCGTAGCATTTTCCAACTGTACAGCCGAGGTCCTTAAATCATTTTCTGTCTTTAATCGCAGTTGAATTTCCGACTTCAATATCCTATTTTTTATAAAGGTATCATCTACCAGATTTGCCAATCCGGTAAACTCATCTTCCTTAGATTTCAATCCCGTCAAATTTGAGCCATCCTTTTTGCTTAGCGCATCTGATAAGATGCCAATGGGGTTTAGCAATTTTATTCTTACAAAATGGTAGTAAATAAAAAGCACTCCCAATAAGATAGCTATATACAATATGGAATAACTACTTAGTCTCTTATTATATGAGCTTATTATTTCAAATTTTTTTGTAGCAATAAGTGTTGCAATCGCCTCTCCCGAAAAATTTTTCAATACTTTTTGAAAGCTGGCCGAAAACTCCTTGTATTGGATAGTATCCTTACTCTTTACCATGGAATCCACTATGGCAATTTTACAACCTGGCGATACTTTCATGATTTCATTGGCAAATGCCGAATCAAATTTCCTTCCGCAAATTAAAAACCCCATGGGCTTGGTTAACCTTTTGAGGTCGTTGTTTAGTTGTATAGGAGCAATATTAATTTGGGTAACTATGCCATTAAACTTAACAAAGAAGTTTCTAAAAGGATTTACTTTTAACGAGTCGAGCAGGTGGGCCCTATCAACATCAAAAAAGGGAATAGAGGCATTTAAATCCACATCCTTACTATAAACAAGCGCTCCCTCTTTATTTAGTGCCCATAAATAGCTTATACTAAAATTCTTTAGAGATGGTGTAAATTCTTCATTAAACCAGGTTGAATCTTTTCTATTTATAGCAACTAGAAGCTCCGTCCAAGTAGATTTGTCGAAAACAAATTTTTCTATGAGTGCATTTCTAGCTTCTAAGTTGTTTGTTGTTCCCGTTTTTAAATCTGCGTAACCGTTTTGCAGCAATACTTCGCCATTGGTTCTAGTAGCATATCTAAATGCAAAGAAAACCAGTAGCACAATTACCAATGTGACGATGGATATCGAAATAATGATTGAGCGGATTTTCATACAGCTGCTAAAGAATATATTTTAATAGTAACGTTTTTTTAGGCGGAAAAGTATGCGTAGACTGCTTCTCGAAAAATAAATAGTTAAATTATAGGTTTTCTACAGCAAATTCTGTTGTATTACTAACACTATAGGAAAATAATTATCAATAGCAATAAAGGCAAATTAATACTGCTAAAAATGTAACGCTGATGCTTGTTTACAGAAACAAATCATTGTAAAGCTTACCGCCTGGCACTACTGCATATTTATCCAAATCGGTAATACCCGCTTCGGCCAATACATTTTCATCAATAAAAGCATTGCCTGTGCAGCTTGTTGATGGTCTGCTAAGGATTGCAAAAACTGCATCTGCCACAATATCGGGTGTGCGACTCATATTTATAAGTGCTTCGCCGCCTAATAAATTTTGTACAGCCGCAGTTGCAATGGTAGTACGAGGCCACAAAGCGTTTGATGCAATATTAAATTGTTTCAATTCTTCGGCAAGGCCAAGTGCTATCATGGTCATATTGTACTTGCTCAATGTATAGGCAATATGATGTTTAAACCATTTCATATCCATATTGAGCGGTGGAGAAAGTGTAATAATATGTGCATTTGTAGATTTTTTTAAATGCGGTATACAAGCCCTGCTCATAAAAAAAGTGCCTCGTACGTTTATGCTGTGCATAAGGTCGAAACGCTTTGGCTCTGTAGCTTCTGTGCCTGTGAGGGATATAGCAGATGCATTGTTTATGAGTACATCTATACCTCCAAATGTTTCTACCGCTTTATCTACTGCAGCTTGTATTTGTGCTTCGTCTCTAATGTCGCATTGTACGGCAAGTGCTTTGCCTCCTGCCTCTTCTATTTCTTTTGCTGCGCTAAAAATGGTTCCGCCAAGCTTCGGATTTTCTGTAGTGCTTTTTGCGGCCACTACAATATTTGCTCCTTCTTTGGCTAGCCTCAGTGCAATTGCTTTTCCAATACCACGACTGGCTCCTGTAATGAAAATGGTTTTATTTGTAAATAACATAGCTATATTTTTTTTAAAGATAATAGGTTTAAGCTATTTTAAGGAGAATTTTTTGAAACACAAATAACACAAGGGCAGCACTAGGCACACAAAGCGTTTAAAGTTTCAAATGCTTTGTGTGCTTTGCGAAAATCCTTTGTGTGCTTAGTGTTTAAATTAAATAGTGGTTTTAAGCTATCTATGGAGAATTTTTTGAACCACAAGAACACATGGTCAGCACAAGGCACACAAAGCGTTTATAATTTCAAACGCTTTGTGTTCTTTGCGAAAATCATTTGTGTTCTTAGTGTTTAAATTAAATAGTGGTTTTAAGCTATCTATGGAGAATTTTTTGAAACACAAGAACACAAGGGCAGCACAAGGTTCACAGAGCGTTTATAGTTTCAAACGCTTTGTGTTCTTTGCGAAACCCTTTGTGTGCTTAGTGTTTAAATGAAACAAGGATTTTAAGCCATCCAAGGAGCATTTTTTGAAACACAAAGAACACAAGGGCAGCACAAGGTTCACAGAGCGTTTATAGTTTCAAACGCTTTGTGTTCTTTGCGAAAATCCTTTGTGTTCTTTGTGTTTAAATTAAATAGTGGTTTTAAGCTATCTATGGAGAATTTTTTGAAACACAAGAACACAAGGGCAGCACAAGGCACACAGAGCGTTTATTGTTTCAAACGCTTTGTGTTCTTTGCGAAAATCCTTTGTGTTCTTTGTGTTTAAATTACACAGGGGTTTTAAGCCAAAGTAGCTTCCACCGTAATATTGGAGTTATACAATTTAGATATTAGGCAATTTGTTTTTGCTTCTTCTACTAACGCATCAAATTGCTCTTTGCCTATAGCAGGAATACTAGCATTTACGGTAAGATGAGAAGATACAATAGTACCATCTACCAAATCAATAACACATTTCGTTGCAATTTCATCTGCAGTAAAACCTGCAGCATTCAATATAAAACTTAGCTTCATGGTAAAGCATCCTGCATGAGCAGCCGCTACCAACTCTTCTGGGTTTGTACCTACGCCGCTTTCAAATCGGCTTAGATAAGAGTATTGTGTTTTATTCAAAGTAGTACTTTGTGTAGTAAGGTGGCCCGTGCCCTCTTTCCCTGTGCCATTCCAAACGGCTGTTGCATTTCTTTTCATTGCTGTTTATTTGTTTATTAAAGAATCATTGTATAAAGCTTCATTAAAACCCACCAACACTTTTTTGTCCGTTTCTATTATGGGTCTTTTTATAAGGTTCGGATGTACTTGCATCAATTTTATGGCCTCGCTTGTAGTGGCTGCTTTTTTTTGTGCAACTTTTGTCAACCCTTTCCAAGCAGTGCTTTGCCTATTTAGCAAAATATCCAATGGTTGTTCTTTGAGCCAATCGGTAATTTTTGCTGCACTTATTCCTTCCGTTTTAAAATCGTGAAATTCAAATTTAACCCCATTTTCGTTTAACCACGCAAATGCTTTTTTTACTGATCCGCAATTGGGTATACCATAAATTTTTACCATCTTATTATAAATTTAAGATTTGTTTTCCAATTTTCTATTTAGGAAAACCGTCTCCACCAGAATTGATTATACCATTACCATTAAGCAAGTGAAAATTTTTAAACGCTTGGTCAGCTTCCATACCAATTCCATTCATATATTGCCCATCTTTTTGGCGAATGCGTACTTTTTTATTTGTATAAAACTCAACACCAGTGCGGCTTCTATCCCAATATAAATCTTCGCAATAAATGGTATCTCCTTTAAGCATATTTATAATCTTTACACTATCCCGAAGGTAAATAATATTTTTCCCATCTTTATACTTTCCATAGAGTGCCGTAAGCTTACTTTCTTTTTGCTCTTGCAAGTTATAAAATTCGGCATACAATGTATTTGGAAATTCGTAGTAAGAAACGGTATCTTCTACATGAATCATAAGTGGTGCAGTAAGGATCGCTTTTGCTTTTCCGCCGATAGTATAATTCATTTTAATATCGGTGGCCACTTCTGTGTTATTTTGTTTCTTTGTGGCAAGTGCGTTTACAACTGTTCGATCATTTTCGCAAGAAAACAAAAAAAAGCAGCTTATAAATAGGGCTGCTTTAATAATATCGTTTATTGCTTTTTTTTTCATTTTAAGAAAGGTACAGGTAACAATTAGTCATATTTACGCTTTTGAAACCACCTTGCAGACATGGAAATTCCAAAGTTTACACGAAGAATACCTTCCCGCAAGCTTTGGTTTTGTTTGCTGCCTCGTTGGCCAATTTCAACTCCAGTATTGAGTACAGCAAATTCACCAAATCGTAATTTGCTGAAAGAAGTAAGTGGTAAGCCTGCCCCTAGGGTAACACCATAGTCTGGTCTGTTTGTACCAAGGCTTACATAATCGTTTCCAAAATAAAAGCCTCCACGATATTTTACAAAACGCCAATACTTGTTAGATGGTGTAGATTCTGTAGCAGGATAATATTGGGCTCCCGCACGAAATTTCATGCTATTTTTTACAGCATCTTCTTCTCCATAATATCTAAAAGAAGACCATGCTGCATACTCTATATCTGCGCCATACACCCAATTAGATTTTGGGCTTGTATAAGTAAAACCAGTTGTATAGGTTGCTGGCATTTTAATAATACCAGATTGATCTTTAGAAGATGTAACTGTGTCTATTGATACTACTGAGCCGTCGGAGCCAAAAACGAAAGTCTCATTTAAATTATCCCTATTTGCTTTAAGATTTTGTTGCAGATTAGCAGTAGCTCCTACTCTAAGTACCCCTTTATTTTTTAACCTAAAGCCATATTGTACGCCAACGTTAAGAAAAGTACCACCAAAAGTCGTAAATGCATCTGAATTAGATAGCGCATACCTTACCGTGTCATTAATAAAAATCTTTTTTGTATTGGTTTCTTTGTTGCCAAAGTTGTATCCGGTAGTTATACCAAAACTAAAATTCTTTATTTTTATTCCTGTACTAAAATTTGCTTGGTTTATACCCCCTGTTCCTTCAAATATACTTGTTAAGCTATCTATATCGGTTAGTCGTTGATTTGCCTGTATTTTATAATTTACTTTGGAAATTGGTCTTAACCCTATTGACATACCCCAAGAGTTGCCTTTTTTTAGCATACGTTTTGGTGTTATGGGAAAAGCAAGTTGCAAATAAGAAATGATAGCGTTGTTAGAAGAAAATTTATCGGGTGAGGTATTGCTTCTCAATGTTCTTCTGTCTACTTCTATCCCCAAATCGAATGTACTTGCACTAACACTACCTAATGAAGCAGGGTTTGCAATATTGATAGAGTGAGAGAATTGAACAATACCCAACGAATCTATAAAACCAGCAGATATACCACCCATTGTTCGGTTGGTAAGACTTTGTGCTGGTACAATATCACCCATTCCATATCTGGAGTAGGGAGAGTTTTCTTGAGCCGATGCAAATGTGTAAGAAAATATTACAAAAATGGATAAGGTAATCTTCTTAAATCTGGTTGTTGTTGAGTTCACTAAGTGCATACAGTCCTTTAAATAAAAAATTATGGTCGGCAAATATCTGGCTTTTAAGTTGACCGGCAAAATACGTTGAATTTCCGCCGGTTAAAACGACGTTAAAGTTGCCATATTTTTTGCCATAACGCTCCGTAATACCTTCTATTTCAGCGATCATGCCATACAAAACACCACTTTGCAAATTTGTTTTGGTATCGTACCCAATAAGGGGGAAATTCCATGTTTCTTTCTCCAAAGGTAGCAATGCGGTAAAATCGTGCATAGATTTAAAGCGCATATTCATACCCGGGGAAATGCCTCCACCCAAAAATTGGTGCTGCTGGTTTACAAAATTATAGGTAATACAACTGCCCAATCCTATGATAAGGTTATTTTTGCCAGGATAAAAATGTACGGCCGCACTTACCAACGCCAGCCGATCTGCTCCAATGGTTTCTGGCTTGCCCACGGGGGTAGTAAAATTTATTTTAGTAGAAACAGAGAGTTTATGAAAATGTGTCTTTACTGCCAATACACTTTCGATAGCTTCGTTGTGCTTGATGACAGACGAAAGAATGGTCTTTTGGGGATGATATTTTTCTATAATGGCTTCTATTGTTTCTACATCATCATTGGCTAAATAAATTGTTTCACTCATGTTCTCATCCATAAAAATGGCTGCTTTAAGGCGAGTGTTTCCAAAATCGAAGCATATTGTTGTCATGGGAGGTGAAGGGTTGAAAAGGTTTAAGAGGTTTAAAAGGATTAAGAGGTTGAAGAAGTTTCAAAGGTTTAGGCGTTTCAAATCTCCTGTCTTATGTCTCATATCTAATGTCTAATATCTAAAAATTAAACCCTTCCAAATTTTTAAAATGTCCATTTAACTTAATTTTATTCTTTAATAAATCCATTTGAGTCATTACGGAGAGTACTTTTATTAGGTGCCGTTTAATAAATTCTTGCCGGTGTAATTCTTCCTCAAAAGTTAACAACTGGTATTCGTCTTCTACTGTCATGCCTGCATGATGCGCTACATCAAAACTATGCAATGCCTCGTCTGCTTTTTTAAAATCTTTCTTTACGTTTAATAACGCATGCAACTCCCTTATGGCTTCTATTACTTTTTTCATCAATGGGGCACTACCTATATACCTTGTTACAGGGTACGTAACTATTGCACCATGGTAAAGCTTTTCTGGTAATTCTTGTATTTTCTCCAAGGTTTTAAAAATAAGGGTGGCTTTTGTTTTTATATCCATTTCGCCATTTTCGTATACAGCAGATATTTCTATAATTTCTACCAATGTGCCGTATTCTTTCACTTGGCCATTTATTACTGTGGGAATACCAAATGGCTTCTTTGCTTTAAAGCAATCATTTACCAATTGCTTATACCTTGGTTCGAATATATGTAGGTTGAGCGCTTCGCCTGGGAAGACTACGATGCCCAAGGGAAAAAAGGGGATGAAATTTGTCAAGGAATTATTTTTAAAATTTCTATAATTAATGGTTAATTAAACTTATGCAAATTACTTTAAAAACTTATTTAGATTTGTAAATATTATGGATTAATATTTTCCCTCAAAAATTCTCTATGAATGATGTAATAAAAATAAAAAAGAATGCCATTTATTATCCTTTAAAGTTTTCTATTTGCACAATAGTAAACAATATGGATGAATATGGATTAATGAAAAAAAGCTTCGAAGAAAAAGGGTTTGTAGCTAATTGTGAATACATCATTGCAGATAATACTTTAAAAAACGAATTTGATGCTTACGAGGCAATATCTTACTTCTTAAAAATTGCAAAAGGAGAATTTATTATTGTTGTACACCAAGATGTGAGATTGAAAGACAATATTGAAAAACTACATCATTGTCTCGATAATTTAGAAAAACGAGATAGCCAATGGGCAATATGCGGCAATGCAGGAGCTATTGACTATCATCAAACCGTACTACACATTGCGCACGAAACACATACTGAGATCACAAAAAACTTACCAATAAGAGTAAGGGCGCTTGACGAGAATTTTTTATTGATAAAAGCATCATCTAATATTACCATATCAGCAGATTTGAAAGGCTTTCATTTATACGGAACAGATTTATGTATTATTGCAAATTTTCTTGGTTATAGTTGTTACGTTATAGAATTCTTAGTGCTTCATTTGAGCAAAGGAAATCTTTCATCGCTTGCAAAATATGAAACTGAGTTTATCCAAAAATATGGAAAGAAGTTAGATGTAGGATATATGCAAACAAATTGCACTCAATTTTATTTAAGCAATTCGGTATTTAAAAACAAGACACTAAACAGTCCTATTTTCTTTTTTTTGATTAAACAATTCAAAAGATACCCTTATCTTTTAAAAAGAAAAAAAAAGCAACGAGAAATTATACAGCATTAAAAACTTTATCTAATTATAATTTGTAGCTCAGCCATTAAGAAATATTATCGCCAATTTTTATACCCTCATTAGCACATTTCTTAGCCAATCAACTGCAATAGATTATCCAAATAACTTGTTAGTTTTTATTATAAAAATATTATTTTGAAAAATGTTTTTTAAACAAATTTTTTGCTTTTTCGCCCCAACTTCTACGAACAACATAAAAAAAAGTACTTGCCTTACTTTTATTGCGTATGTAAAACAATGCATGCATGCATGATAATGACATGAAAAACATTTTCCAATTCCAAAAATGGTTGTTTTTATCCTTACAAACTTTCACCCAATTTATTATAAACTTTTGGTACTTACCAGGTGCTTTTGAACAGGCTTCAAACCATTCCAATTCTTCACGCTCCGCTTTTTGATAATCAATCTTTTCCTTTTTAAGCATTAAAAAATCTGTCTGGCTATTTTGATGCTGCCTATAATTTACCAATATTTCGTTGTGATATTTTACACCTCCATTATCGCAAGCCCTAAAAGCAAGCCACCAATCATGGTACTTTTCTGGTGGAAAAGGAATGGCAATATCCAATAGCTTTCGATGAAACAATAATGCATGACCAGATACACAATTGCTCATTAAAAATGCTCTTGGGTCATAGCCAGTATAACAACGCAGGTCCGAAGCAATGGTTCTGTTTAAGGGATTACCTTCACTATCTGTAAACATAGAAGCATGATATACCAAAGCATATTTGCCAATTGCCTTTACTAGTTTTTCTATTTTATCTAACATCCAAATATCGTCCTGATCGGAAAATGCAATGTAAGTGCCTTTACAATGTTTTAAAGCGTTTTCAAAGTTTCGTTTCGTGCCATGGGGTGCAGCATTTCTATAAAATGAAAAGTTTGGATATTGCCTTTCGTAGCTTTCCAATATTTCTATAGTACCATCAGTTGATCCATCGTCTGAAACTACAATTTCCAAATGCTTGTACGTTTGGTTTACAAGTGTATTCAACTGTTGCGTAAGGAATTTTATTCCATTGTAGGTGGCAACAGCAATTGATACGAGTGGTATATTTTCTTTTGTTTCCACTTTACTATTTAAATTGTTTTAGAGGGATGTTGTTTAATGAAATTAAGATCTTATCTACAACCGCAGCTACTGATAAAGAAATATTATTCTCTTTTGCCAATTGTTGAAACTTTAATCTCGATGTATTGATTGCTTTGTGCGATTTGAAAAACATTTCCAAAGATTGAAAAGTCCAAAACCTTCCCAATGCCAAATGCATTAAAGATTCGGGCAGTAGTTGCAAATACCACAAGACCAATTTTGCTCCTTCTAAGTGTATGGCATGAACGAATAATTTATTGCGGTAATAAATTTTTTTTATGTATTCCTTGCCCGATTTGTTTTTTATGGTAGATGATGTTTGGTGCCTACACACCGCATAATGATCGTAATAACATTTCATACCCAAGCGCCATGCCCTTAAGCTAAGTTCGAAATCCTCTACATAAAAAGGTGAGAATATTTCATCGAAACCGCCCAACTCCATCATTTTTTGCCGGCTTACAAATGCATTGGCTCCCGACAAATACATGCTAAACAGCCGTTGATCTGGCTTTGGCTCTAGTGGGATATAATTACCAGAAGTCTTAATTTTTACGCCATGAAAAGAAGGGTACTTTCCTCCATCTTGAATTACCTCATCATCCCACCCTATAATACGCCCCATTACGCCAAAAGTATCTGGCTCATTAAAATAAGGCAATAAGGTTTCAAAATAATTGATACTAAGTTTTACATCGCTGTTTAGCAATAACAAAAAATCATATTGTGCCGCAAAAATACCTTTGTTGATGGTAATAGCAAACCCGCAATTGGCCTCATTTTCCAGCAGTTTTATGGCGGGGTAATGTTGTTTTATTTGCAAAACAGAATCATCAGTGGAATGATCGTCGCTTATAATAACTTCGTATGGTAATTTGATATTGTGTAAGGCTTCATACAAAAATGGGAGTGTTTCTGGTAACAATTTGCTTCCATTGTAATTTGGAATAATAACAGATATGCCTCTATTTTCTATCAATACTTAGATGGTTTGATGCAAAATACTATTTTGTTGGCATCAAAAAAATCTTGTTTGAGTTTTTAATCTTTACATTACTTTAGCGTATATGTGGAACACCCTTTTACAACAAATAAAATCTGGTGACAGAAAAAGTCTTGCACGCACTATTTCGCTTATAGAAAATGAAGCAGATGGATACAGCGATTTTATGCAAAGCTTGCCGGCTTCAAATGCGCATATAATAGGCATTACAGGGCCTCCAGGAGCAGGCAAGAGCACACTTACAGATGCGCTTATAGGACTATATGTAAATGAAAACAAGAAAGTGGCTGTGCTATGTGTAGATCCATCCTCCCCTTTTAATATGGGGGCTTTGTTGGGAGATAGAATACGCATGAGCAGGTGGTACACAGAGCCAAATGTTTTTATAAGATCGTTGGCTACAAGAGGTTCATTGGGAGGCTTGCACCCTAAAATAATTGAAATCTCCGATTTGTTAAAAGCCGCAGATTTTGACTACATCATTGTAGAAACAGTAGGCGTAGGGCAAAGTGAGATAGAAATTGCGGGCCTTGCAGATGTAACCATTGTTACCATTGTACCCGAAGCGGGCGATGAAATACAAACCATGAAAGCGGGCATTATGGAAATAGCGGATATGTTTGTTGTAAATAAAGCAGATAGGCCCGGGGCAGATACTTTTGTGAAGAATTTAAAACTAATGTTAGCACCTGCTTTTAGTAATCGCAAACAAGAAGTGGAAGTAATAAAAACAATAGCATCAAAAAATGAAGGTATAGAAAACATGAAATTGGGTATTGATAAGTTATTATCAACTCCTGATACAAATGAAAAAAAAGCTTGGCTTCTTGCAGAAAAAGCTTATTACCTAATACAGAAAGAAAGAATGCGGGACATAGATAAGGCTACTTTAAAGAAACAGATAGAAAGCCAAACAACTTCTTTTAATCTCTATGGTTTCGTTTATTCAATTACCAATAAATAAGGTTATTTATTGATAAGGGGGTTCTTTGCTTTTTTATATTTCAAATAGTACTTCGGCAATTTTATAAAGTTACTCAAGAAAAGGGAAATAGGTTTCCATTTAAATCCATTGCGTCTTATTATGTTAGATGTAGCCGGGAATAATGCGCTATGGTCGCCATTGTGTTTGTTTACAAAGATTATATCCTTAAAGAATGCATAGTTTGTGAGCCTAAACTCTTTGTGAAAAGTAGTTTTACTTTTTTCAAATGATTCGTTTAAAATCATGAAAAGGCAGTTAAACAGTTCGTCAGTTGTATTTTCGTGTTCTTTTACCTCAATAATTTCTTTTGTAGAAAGATTGGCATATTTATGATCATATACCATAGAGCTGTTGTAATAGTTGGCCTCATTTACAACAATAACTTTGGGCAATGGTTTTGCCCAATCTGTAGTTGCCAGCCAAGAAATACCGCTCGAACAACCTACAAATAACGTGCAATATTTAGTAAGTTCTGCGTTGGCTCTAAAACTGAGTATACTTGCATCTAATATTTGTTTGTTGGTATTTTCTATTACTTTATTTGATGATAGAATTACAGCTACTGATGCATCTTTACTCGTTAATTTATCAGCTATTTCCCTTGCGGAAGTTGGATTCAATGCAGATTTAAAACTATCAGGGCCACACTCAATTAAAACTATATTTTTAAAACTATCTAGCTTGTGCTTTTCGGCAAATTCTTTTACAGTTTCTACTTCAGCATTAGAAAGCCTGATAATGGGTTGCTGACTCACGGTTATTTTATGAGGGTAATGTAAATAGGTGGTGGATCGAATTCCGCCATCGAAATTCAACGTGGTTTTTCCAATTATTTGTGTAAAAAAAATTTCATCAAATTCGCCCGCCATTTTTCTTTTTTCCGCTTCGGCTACAAAAACCTCCCACTCATCATAGGAAGTAAGAGAGGCTTTGGTAGGCACTTCCCAAATCTTATCTACATAAGGATTTAATAAAACAGATTGTAAACATTTTGAATTTACTGCCCATGTTAAATGTGCTCCAGGGTAATCAATTTCTTTTATTTGCTTTGCAATTACAGTGGCATAGAGGCAGTCTCCATTGGAGTTTAGTTGGGCTAATAGAAGTTTTTTGGGTTTGTTCACTTGCATATTGAGAACTTCTTAAGCTTCTGCCGCTTTATTTGTTTTCCACCATCGCCACGCTACAAAACCAACAATTATAAAAGGCATAAACATCAAATAAAGGATGCCTGAATTGAGCCCCTGCGCAGGTTTTTCTCCCAATTGGGAGGCGGTTTTTGTGCACATAGAGCATTGCGCACTTGCCTGAATAGAAAAGACTAAAATGCCAATCGTAAAAAATAAGAAGTGTTTTTTTATTTTATTATACTTATCGTTTTGCCACATTATTTTTGTTGTTATTCTTTAAATGAAATCTATTTGCTAATTTATCCTATTGCAAAATTACGTTCTAGTGTACATTTATTATCAAGTTTATTTTCCAAATGCAAAAGATTAGTCTTGCTCTTCATTTTTACTCATAGCAGCTTGTGTAGCAGATGAAAAGATAGACAGAATAATACTAAATAGCAAAGCCCACCAAAATCCATCTATCTTAATGCCATCCATTAATTTTGCCGCCAGTAAAATAATAAATGCGTTTATTACAAATAGAAATAAGCCCAACGTAAGCACCGTAAAGGGAAGCGTAAGTAAAATCAAAATTGGTTTTACAATGGCATTAAGAAAAGCCAACACCAATGCAAATATGATGGCAACCCCAAAATGATCTATGTGTATGCCAGATAATATTTTTGATAATATAAATGCAACGACACCGCTAATTAAGATTCGCAAAATGAAATTCATAATTTGATGTATTTGTAGTGATTAATATAAATAATTATCAAACAACCATACAAAGATTACAATGAGGTTACAACAATAAGGATCAAAAAATTACCTTCATACATTTGCATTGTCCGTATTTTAATAAACAACCAATTCATAAAATCGCTCTGGCTGTAAATATTTTTGTGCCAGTGCTTGCAACTCATCTGCACCCGTATTTTTTATGGCATCTATTGAATCGTAAAAATATTTTTCATCTAAATTATTCAAAATAATATTTTTCCATTTCGCAATAATATGAAATGGGCCATCTAGTTCGCCCAAAATACCTCCAATCATATAATTTCTTACCAAAGAAAGTTCTTCCTCCTCTACAAGAACTTCTCTCATGATTTTCATTTCCTTGTATATCTCCTCTATAGTTGCATCGCATACATCTTTACCCGCTTCTGTAGCTATTAGCCAAGCAGATTCTTGCATATGGTTTTGTATATAGCTGTGTATGCCATAGGTATAGCCTTTATCTTCTCTAATGTTACTCATCAAACGTGAGCCAAAATAACCTCCGTATACTGTATTGAGCACTATTGCTTTTTTAAAGTCTTCGTGGTGCCTGTTGGGGAAAGGTTGCGCTATTCTTATTGCGCCTTGCACGGCGTTTTCATCGTTTGTAATAAAGTGCTTTTTTTGTTCTGTGGGTGTTGTTATAATATTATTTACAACAAACGTTGGTTTTGTTAACTGTAGTTTTCCAAAATTTTCGTTCAATAATTCTTGGATATTGGCAGGCAATTTTCCAGCTACGAAAATAGCACATTGTCCATTTTGGTAATACTGTTTATAAAATGCTTTTATATCTTCTACGTTTATGGCATCATAATCTGCTGCATTATTAAAAGTACCATAGGGATGTCTTTCGCCGTACAGATATTGGTCTATCATACGGCCAGCAACAAACTCACACTTTTGCAGGTTTACAGAGAGTCGTTGTTTTGCATTTTGCTTAAAAATATCTAGCTCTTCTTGCAAAAAAATGGAGTTAGTAAGCATGTCGTTCATTAAAGGCAATAGCTTATCTGTATGCTTGCTCAGCGTATGCAAAGTAACGGTAGCCGTTTCGTTGTAACAAGCCCTTGAGCAACTAGAGCCGTAATAATCAAACGTTTCATTTAGCTGAAATGCGGTACGGGTAGAGGTTCCATTTTTTAGCAAAAAATTTGTTGCAGCGGCAACAGCTTTATTTTTTTCAAAGAAATTACCTGCATAAAATACTAATTCTATTTGCAACACATCTTGCGCCCCTGCATTTATTGCATATACTGGCACGCCATTGTCCAACGAAAAAAAATCATACGGCTTTAAATGTAATTTATAATCTGTTGCGTCTGTTATTGGTGGCGCTATGGTTCTATTGAGCATTTGACTTAATTCGTTTTCTTAATTATTACTTAAATAATACATCGTACTGCAATTATTCTCATCAAAAATAATGTTGCTTTGTTCCAAAATATCTTGTGCTGTTACTGCACGGTATTTATCCAATTCTTTGTTCATAAGCTCAGCATCGCCCAATAATTCGTACATGGCAATGCTGGATGCCCTGTTCATCACACTCATGTCTTCAAAAGCGAGGGAGCTTTCCGTCTTATTTTTTACTTTCTCCAATTCTGTTTCCGTTATACCTGTTTCTTTCAATTTTTTCAACTCTTCGTTTATAGCAGCTTCCGCCATTTTAATATCGACACCCTTTACCAATTTACCTTCTATTATCATTATGCCAGCATCTGTACTGCCCATGTGGCTGCAATCCAAGCTGCTAAAAAGTTTTTGTTCTTTTATCAAACTTTGATACAAACGAGACGAACCACCACCACTCAATATGTCAGAAATTAAATCGGCAGTGTAGTATCTATCATCTATGCGAGGATAAATATGCCAACACTTATACAATGCATCCAAAGGAACATCCGCTTTTACTTCCAATGTTCTAGGTGCTGTTTGCTTGGGTTCTACCGGTAGGTTTCTATTGTATTTTTCTCCTGCAGGTATATTTCCAAACCACTTTTGTGCCAATATTTGAATTTGTGCTACATCCACATTGCCGGCCACAGTAAGTATGGCATTGGATGGGTTGTAATGCTTTTTAAAAAATGCTTTCACATCTGCAAGCGTAGCATCTTCTACATGCTTCAAAGACGCACCAATCGTCATCCATCTATATGGATGTGTAGTATATACAAGATTGAGCAATTTGTGCATCACATCTCCATATGGTTTATTAATATAATGTTCCTTAAACTCTTCGCAAACAACTTTTCGCTGTACTTCTAAACTTTTTTTGCCAAATGCTAGACTCAACATCCGATCGCTTTCTAACCAAAAAGCGGTTTCAATATTTTCTGCTGGTAGCTGACAATAATAATTGGTAAGATCGTTAGTTGTGTATGCATTGTTCTCTCCCCCTGCCGATTGCAGTGGTTCGTCATAGATAGGAATATTTACACTGCCGCCAAACATGAGGTGTTCAAACAAATGTGCAAAGCCCGTTTTTTCGGGATTTTCATCTTTTGCTCCTACATCATACAATACATTTACGACAGCCATTGGGGTACTTTTATCTTCATGTACCAACACCCTAAGCCCATTTTCTAATGTAAATTTTTCAAACTTAATCATATGCAAATGTACGAAGGGAGTGTGGTAATTGTTTGCTACCGTATGCTTACGGGTAATATTGAAATAAAAATAATTTTACCATTGCGCCGTATCAATATTTTTACAGGTTCATTTACTTTTTGTAATAACTTTTCATAAGATTGTATTTCTCCAGATAAATCACCAGAAACACCCAATACTTCATCATTATTCATAATCCCAGCCTTTTCTGCCGGAGAATTACTTATTACATCATCAATAATTATTTTGTTTTCAAAATTATAAAGAGACATACCAGTGTAAGCATAATCAAATTCGTCGTTAAAACTATTATTAGGTGTTATGTGCACCTCACTTGCTGGGTAATTTAATGTAATATTAAACCTGCGCATAATATCATTGCCCAGTAGGCCGGCTGTACGAGGATAAAATGTTGAATTCCCCTCGTCGTTGTATAAATTTGTTGGCACATTTCTAAACACATAAGGCCCAAATTTTAGCCGTCTTACTACGGTTAAACGCATAAGTTTTTTGCCCCCTAAGCCCTGTACTTGTGTGGTTACTGGTCTTCTTCTAGGGAGTAGTAAATTATTTTCTTTTACAAAACCATCAGTCAACAAAAGGCTAAGCCCAGCCCCTGTATCTAAAAAAAAGTTTGCAATAATTTTCTGTTTGTCTTTTATTTCTAGCGGAAGTGTAATAAGTCTGTTAAATGAAGGGTTTAATAAGGTTCCCCTTTTATTATATTTAATTGATCCTGGGCTATATATTTTAATTGTATTAGAATCAAAATTTATTTTTAAAATATACCTGCTCAAGAAACTATACCCCACTATGCCATCAATTTTATCACCATAAACACTACTAAGCAAACTATAATCATTTACATAAAAATTAATATGTTCTGTAACAAGTTTACCGGTAGTAAAATTTTTATCGAACACATAAGAAACTTTTCTAGCTCCCGCTATTCCACTTACCACTGTATCGGTAGCTGTAGTAGGTATATCCAATTCATCACAAGTAGCAGAATCCAAGGAAATACCCGAGCTACCCGTATCCAAAATAAAATTCAAAGGCTGTGGTTTGCCCGCTACTTTAGCTTCAATTACAATTACACCACCCGTATAACTTTTAAAAGGAATTGTTTCCAGCAACAAGGCTTGCTTTTCTGCCTCTTGTGCAAAACAGGTAATTGATAAAAGAAAAAACAATATGGTAGCAACTTTTTTTATAAACTATACGTATTTATCAAATACAAGTTAATGAATGTACTTTTGTGGAGCAATTTAAAAAGGATTTTATGAATATTGATGCGTTATTAAAGAAAGCAATGGCTTTTGAGTCTCTTTCTGTAGAAGAAGGTGTTTATTTGTTTGAAAACGCTGCATTGACAGAATTAATGTTTACCGCAAATGAGCTTAGAAAAATACAGGTACCTCATGGAAAAGTGACTTGGCAGATAGATAGGAATGTAAATACAACCAATGTATGCACGGCCAATTGTAAGTTTTGTAACTTTTACCGCATACCAGGCCACAAAGATGCTTATATAACTGATATAGAAACATACAAGAAAAAAATAGAAGAAACCATCAGTTTTGGTGGAGATCAGTTATTGCTTCAAGGAGGGCATCATCCCGAGCTAGGGCTTTCTTTTTATGTAAATCTTTTTAAAGAAATAAAAAGCCTTTACCCCAATATTAAATTACACACCCTAGGGCCACCAGAAGTGGCTCATATTACAAAGCTTGAGAAAAGTACCCACAAGGAAGTATTAATGGCTTTAAGAGCAGCAGGTATGGATAGCCTTCCGGGCGCCGGAGCAGAGATATTGACAGATCGTGTACGCAGGCTCATAAGCAAGGGAAAATGTGGTGCGCAAGAGTGGTTAAATATAATGCATGAGGCTCATAAACTACACATTACAACTTCTGCTACGATGATGTTTGGCCATATAGAAACCTTGGAAGAACGTTTTGATCACTTGGTAAAAATAAGGGAAGTACAAAGCCGTAAACCAGCAGATGCAAAAGGTTTTCTTGCTTTTATACCTTGGACGTTTCAAGATGCAGATACATTGCTAGCAAGAATAAGAGGCGTGCATAACCTTACAACACCCGAAGAATATATTAGGATGATAGCCATGAGCCGCATCATGCTACCCAATGTAAAAAACATACAAGCTAGCTGGCTTACGGTGGGTAAAGAAGTAGCACAATTGTGCTTAAACGCAGGTGCAAATGATTTTGGAAGCATTATGATAGAAGAAAATGTGGTAAGTGCCGCAGGTGCTCCACATCGGTTTACTTCGCTCACCATACAGGATTCTATACGCATGGCAGGGTTTGAGCCACAGCTGCGCAACCAGCAATACGAATGGCGGGCCATGCCAGAAATGAAAGAGCAAGTAATAGATTATTAAGCATTTTTTTGCCAAAAACATTTTACATAAACACACCCTATTTTTTTCAAAAACAGGGTGTGTTTTTTAGTATCATTTGCGCTTAAGCATTTATGGCTATTCTTCTCTTATTAGCAAGCTTGGCTGTTTTGTAGCTCTCTGCCTGTGACGAGCTTAAAAGAGCGTCCATTTTTGTTTAGGCCTCGGCGACTTACGAGTGGATGCGATGAACACGCACGAAATGGTGAGCTGAGCAATGAAAGCCAGCAGTTGGTTTGTATAGAAAAGCTGATGTGCTTATTCTGCCAAACAAATAAACGCCTTTACCCAACTTATAGGTACTGATAATGTAAAGTACTTTAAAAACTCCTCTACAATGTATTTATAGATCAACAAGTTACTTTTATAAATTAACTCACTATATGGTTGCAGATTAATTAATCACATTTCCAAGGTATTATCCTATCGTAAAAACATTTGAAACATTCAAATATGGGGCGGGCGGTTTTAACCCCATCTTTTACTTCGTAAATAATTTCTTTAGTACCTTTTATAACATCTGAACCAATATACATAAAGTACATAAAGTTGGTATCACTTATTGCTAGCTTACCTGTGGTAGAATAAACAGAGGTCTTTTTATTTTTTTGAGCAAATAGCAGATTGTTGAATTGTTGCATTTTATGTATTTGATTATATACAGTGTCAAGTATTATTTTACCAGAACGTGATACGCCATATTGCAAAAATCGTTTGCCATTTTCTTCCTTTACTACAGCTATTAAAGTATCCATATTGCCCAAATGCCTTGCAGAATAATATTGGGTGGTTTTAATTTCATTGAAGTTACTGTCTAAATAAATTTCTCTTAATTCGTTATTTACTAAAGTGTCTCGAATATATCCCTGCCATTTTTTATAATAATCTACAGTAGGTTCTCTCTCAAAATTGTATTTACAAATACGGTTTCCATATTCATCTAAAATGTATGTGCCTTTTCGGCTTTGAGCTAAAAAGTATTTGATGTTTTGTTTTGTATAATAAGAATAGTAGATTTCTTTTATGGAATAAACTTCAGGTAGTTGTTGTATGGTTCCGTCTTTTTTTATAAAACCACAACGTGTAATTGGATAGCCATTTTTAGTAGTATCTGCTTTATTTTCTTGCTTGTAAAAATAAAAATGTTTGTAGGGAGTTATTTCAGTAAACTCAATATTAGCAATGGTTTGGTTATTGATGTTGATAATACCTTCTTTGTTATTTCTACTTACAATAAATTGCTCTCCATTTATACAGTCTATTGCTTGATATGAGCAAGGGATTTTTTGTTTTAAATCTTTACTGATAAATCCCCAGTCGTCTATGAATGCAAAATTATTTTCTGAGGGTGATTTATTATTCACACTATCCATCAGAAAATAGCCATATTTAAAAGCAATAATATTCTTATAAGCTATGGGTAAAATAGCATTACCCAAACTATCTATAACGCCATACTTATCATTTTTACTTACTACATATATCCATTTATAAGGCTTTGCATAGGGAATGTATGGACGTGCAGTGTACAGCCTTCTAAAGTCGTTGTTTTTGTAGTGTTCAAAATCGAAACTTTCACTACTATTTTCCACAGCTTTTTCCCAATTGGGGAAAGTGGCATTTTTATAATTGATATGGTAGGTTGCAACTTGCAAAGATTGTTCAACAGACAGTTTTATGTGCTTTTCAAATTCTCGTTTATCATCGTTAAAAACCTCCATAATTTTTCCATCTTTATTTCTTAAATAAATTGGGTTCTGAATGTCGTTATAATCAACAGACAAACCCCTAGTTGCATATTGTCTAACGTGTATTAAACGTTGGTGTGTGTTTACATCTACTTCTACCATTTGTATATTATTGTAAATGGGATGATAGATAACAGGTAATTCCTGTTTATTTATATTATTAGTAAGGCTATAA
Source organism: Ferruginibacter sp. (assembly GCA_031380515.1). Lineage (GTDB taxonomy): Bacteria > Bacteroidota > Bacteroidia > Chitinophagales > Chitinophagaceae > Ferruginibacter. Next base: position 23,965 of record JANNGD010000156.1, read on the forward strand.
TCTTTTGATTTACGAATTACAGCTTTTCTTTTGCTTTGTGCAAAAGTGCTTAGTGAAATAATAAGTAAACCAATTGCAATAAATTGCTTCATCATTATAATTTATTTAATTGATTATTTGTTTCTTTATCAGTAATTATACTTAGTAAAATATTGTTCACGAAATACTTTTTAGCAATTTTTTTATATGCTTCCAAAAACGTTTCATCAACTATTTTACTTTCATAAACAATGTACCAGTAGTCCACTTCGCCGTTTTCATTTTTTGAAAAGTTAAAGCCAAGTCTTTGTATAACTCTTTTACATTTGTTGAGTTTATTTTCATCAACATCTATGTAAATACGATTTTCACAAAATGCTTCATTTTTTGAAAAGGGAAAAGAAAATAAATTACTTGCCAATGTTATTAAGCTGTCGCTGTTTATTTCTTGTAGAAGTGCCCTTTTTTCTCTTATGGACAGCCCTTGTAAGCTGAAAGAGTTGTAATTTAATCTGGTAATTTTTGGATATTGCTCAAGGTACTTATCCATTACAAAATTATATTTTTCTGATTTTCCAATATTATTTACCCGAGCTATTTTACTATCAATAACTATTGTAAAAGCGTCTTTATATAAATTAAAAGGAACATCATATTTTTTAATTGGTAGCGTCGTTTCGTATGGCTTTAGCAAGAAAAATTGCTTGATTGTATGAGGAAAAAGATTTTTATAATTCAGTTTAAATCGATAGCTGGATGAATCAGTAAATGCAACTACACTATCGGTTTTGGAAGTAATGAAAATTCGTTTTTCTTTATCGATAATATCTACAATAGGTTCTTGCCATTTTCCATTTTCTAAAACTTTAACTGAAAAGTTGGTATGTGGATTTTGAATGTTTTTATCAAAAGCACTTAATGAAACAGATTTTGAATATTGTACAATTTTAAGCGTTTCGTAACCATCTTTTGTCCAATACCAATAACCAACTTTTTGCGTGGTATCCCCATCTCTAATCAATCCTTTTGAAAACAATCCCCCTCGTTCGTTTATAAAAACCACAAGACTATATCTGTGGTCTTTTTTTTTTAGAAATGGCGTAGTTGATATTTACCCCATCATCTTTGTAAACAGCAACCATGTTATTGCTAATGGTGGGTATAACTATATTGAAAAAAAGTTTAGCATTGTTAGATAAAGTTATTGTAGCGTAATAAGGATTAGTGGTGAAATCATATTCGTTGTTTTGTAATCTAGCTTTAAAAACTAATGGAATCTTTTGCTTTGGTAAAAGCTTATTAGTAATCTGAAAATATGCTGAATATATGCTTTCAATATTAGTAATCAACATCGTATCATCACTATCATTGAATAACCAAAAAGTATCTTGAATTTCTTTTGATACTCCAATGCCAATGAGGTTTATGACAGGCAAATTGTGAGAAATTACTCGAGGTGGAGTTGGTTTTTGAGGTGAGTATTTGTAGCTAAACTCGCTTACAAGAATTAAATTGTTTTCACTTTTGATCTGCCCAAAAGTAGATAGGCTAATCATTAATGCAAGTAGGATACCTGTACTTTTCATTGGTTAATGTTTTATTCTATCATCATCCAACTCGGGTTCGTGATAACTATTAAAATGTGCACTTAGAACCAAAGGATGCTGAGTAAGTTTTTCGAAAGCTTCAAAGAAGCCATTATCAATTAATTTGCCACTTACGTGTGTAAGCCCAAATCTATTGCTACCTATATCTGCCCTAATATCTTTAAAGCCCAAAGCCAATGCTGCTTGTTTAAATTCTTCTGGCTTGTTAATATTAATTTCAGCATATACTTGGTTATTACAAAAAGCAATTCTGTTTTTATTCATCACGGTAAAAAAATTGCAAACAAAAGCGATGTTACTATCGTTCGTTAATTTCATTATTACTTTATATTGATCATCGTAACTCAAATATTGTAAGTTGACACCACTTTGATGTTTACTTACCATAACAGTTGCTATTTTAGGAAATTGCTTTTGTAAAGCTGTAATTATTGAATCTGTAATTTGATAGGTTGTTTGGTTTTTATTTTTAAATTTGGAATAGTCTGGAATAATTGTATACTGATTTTTTAAAACGGAGAAAGGCATTCGATAATATCCAATTTTCATTGTTCTTTCATTGGGTTTCAGTAAAAAAAACTGCATTGCAATATTTGCAGGAATTTTGTTGTATGGTAAAGCAAAGCCATAGCTAGTGGTATCTGTAAATGCAATAATGCTATCTGTTTCTTTGGTAATGTAAAAACTTTTTTGATTGTTATGTTCATCAATAATAGGTTGTTTCCAATTACCATTTTCTAATACTTTAATCTTAAAATTTATGTGCTGACTTGCATTTTCAGTATCAAAAGCCGTTAAAGAAATTTCTTTAGAATACACTACTTCATCCATACCCCAAACACCCTCTTTATAAAATTGCCATTTGCCAACTTTTAAACTTGTATCCCCATCTTGTATGTATCCTTGGGCTCTTAATTTGCCATTTTGGTAAGTAAATAAGGCATTGCTAAATCTTTTGTTTTGCTGTTGGGCAATGGCATAGTTTACACTGCTATCTTTATTGTAAAACACCGTTGCGTTATTGCTTACTGTGGGTACAGTTATACCAAATTCAAGTATTGCATTATCGTTTAAAGTTAATCTACAAGTAAAAGAATTGTTGTTGTTAAAATCAAAACTACTGTTTTGCAATAAGCCATTAAATATTAAAGGGACTTTTTGTTTAGGTGCAAGTGTTTGATTGATGCTAAAAAAATCTCTGGTAGAGCTTTGCACTTTTGTAATAAAAACAGTATCGTCACAAGCATTGTATAGCCAAAATGTATCTTTAATTAGCTTGGTAGCATTTGTACCAATAACAGCTTGCAAAGGCAATGTGTGAAATTTATCTCCAAACAATATACAGTTCTTAGGTGCATATTTTATTTTGGGTGGATCTGGTTTAAATAATGTTTCATTTTTATCAATCAATACCCAAATTTTATTTTCGAATTGATAGGTGTTGACTATTCGTGATGTTTCTGTAATTGCATATTCATAACGCCTCATTGTCTTTAATGGTAAATAATAAAACACATCGTCATAATTACTTAAAGCAGTATCTAATTCATACAATTTTTTAGAAGGGTTGAAAATGTAGAAATTAGTTTTTTCTCTAGCAACCATATTTTTCAAGTCTCTCCAATTGTCTATTTGTACAGAAAAATCTTTTGCTTCCTCAATGCCTCGGTTATAAAAGTCTGTAAACTCAATTATTCTTTTACTTTCTTTAATTACTGATTTTGATTGGCTAAGAATATTTAGTACTTGCTGTACTTTCCCAGTTTGTATATTAAATATTTTAGCTCCTGTAACAGTGTATGCTTTTGCTCCTTCTTCGGCAGATTCTTTCAATTCGTAATAATCAAACCGAACAGCATATTGCAAACTTTTTTTTTCTTCTGCCACTTCAGCTTGTTGTTCTTGATTTAGTACAATATCTATTGGTTCAAACGCTTTATCATCAAGGGTTTTAACAGGAGTATACCCATCAGAATCGGAGTACAAATGCTCAGAGCAAATGCTTACTGTTTTTTTTACTGGCAAATAAAAATATTGCTCTCTTATCCTTACGTTGTTTATGGTTTGTTCTTCTACCTTTAGCTTATACATAGGGTATTCTAAAGGTTCTTTTAAAAGCTGGGTTTTCAAATGAATAGCTACTAAGTAATTACCCCCTACCCTATAAAAATTTCTTCTTATAAAAGGTTTGGTGTAATCTCCTATAACCATTTTGCTATTATCCCAAAAGTAAAAACTGTCTCTAATTTGTTGCCAGCTTTTATTTACCAGCACATCTTTTGTATTGGTAATGGCCTGGTTGTTTTCATCTACCAAATACATCTTTAGTCCTTCAATTTTTTTATTGCTGTTGTACAAATGAGGGTTTACAGCAAATACATAAAAAGGATAGTAACCACATTGTTGTGCATTTGTGCCTAATGTACCTAAAATAAAAAATATCAATACAGCTGTTTTTGGTGTCATTTTTTGCATTTTCAATAATTAGATGCTAAGAATAAAGATTGTACATAATTTTTTTACTTTTTTTTAAACTAAAGTTGTTTGTTGATTCTTATGTGAAAAGTCTTTTACCTCTAAACTTTAAGGCTTAAAAAACTGGTTTGGCATTTTTAACTATTTCTAAAAATAACTACAAACTGAGAAATACTAATCATTAATTACTTTTTTTTCAAGTACTGAGGTGTTGAAGATGCTGCATGCCTTCCAGGTTATTTTAAGTAAAATCTTACTAACAGAAAAGTTAACTCTTTACCAATCTCTTTATCAAAACAAGGCAAGACGGTTTTGCTATCAAATTTTGCATTGGTACTGAATGAGTCTTTGTCACAAATGGCAGAGGTGTAATTACATTCTTTATCGCTGTATCAACTTTCCCATAAAGGGCCTTTCTGTTACCTTAATTATTATTGCATCGTATTGCTACCGTGTGATTGTATGATGCCTAATTTCAATTGACTTACACAGTTCAAAAAGCATCAGCATTTTTCTTTCTTTGAATAGGTGCCGGTAACTTATGATTTTGGCTGGTCGCAAGAGCTTACAGCAAATACCAATAGACTTAATAAGTGTATGGCAAAAATGTTTCTGAATGTTTAAATTATTATTTATAGGCAAATACATCTGTACGAAAGAAGCCTTACACATATTTGTAAGGCGTTAGAAGACTTTAACGATTTTTAGCTGCATCAATATTTACATGCAGTATGAATAAAAGTAGCAAAGATGATGTAATAACTACTCAATCTCAGGTTCGTATTCTTTTACTTAAATGATGGTTATTTTTTTAGCATTGGTTATTTCAAACGATTGGTTGTTTTGAACAAAAGCAACGACCAAATAATTTTCTTTTTCAAAATTTGCCGGCAGGTTAAAAGTAGCAGTGCCCTTACTTTCATTTTTCTGAACAATATCCTGAACGATATTGATATGGCTTAATGTAGCCCCGCCGTTTTCGCCACGCTTTACCTGTGTAGTGGCATTTTTCAATACCAATTCAAACAGCAGCGTTTCATTTGGCTCCAAAACAGCGTAATTGTATTTCACAGACAACTGCTGATTTTTTATCATTGGCATTTCTGTTTCAATAAAAATATTGCTTGTACTTTTATAATTATTGAGTGCATTCCACAGGGCTGATTTATTGGAGCCTACAAATTCTGTTTTGCCATTTACAATTGCCTGCGGTGTATATACTGATTCGAGGTTCAAATGTTGAGCATACTGCCTTTGTCTTTCCGAAAAAGCAGCTCTACTGAAAGGGTCTTTCCAACCTAACCTGTCCCAATAATCAACATGGTAACTCAGTATAATAGTTTTATCATTAAATTCATTTTGTGCCATTGCAACCAACTTATCTGCTGAAGGGCAGCTTGAACAACCTTCTGAAGTAAATAATTCAACAACAGATGGAGTGCTGTTTTTAGACTGTTCAAAAGACGACATCGAAATTTGCAACGGTATTGTAAACTTATTTTTTGGCAACATATCTACAACCTTTACAGTTGAATATATAAGCAAAGCCCCAAAGAACAATATATAAATAGCGGAAGCAAAATGTACAGTAAATGTATTAGCTTTTGATAAATTCATGATGGTTAAATTTAAAGGTTAAAAAACATTATTTAAAAAATTTAGTCCAGGAAACATCTGCCTTTGCTTTCAAATTGGCTTCATTTTTATTCCATTTGTTTAACGTATTGTTTGTCCATGAATGATAAAACAAGTATAGCTTACCAGCAACTATTTTAAAAGTTTCAGGGTCAATATCTACTTTTTCTTCTGTTGCTCCCATTGCATAAGCACACCAACCGCCGTATTGGGGCTCGTACTTTTTGAAATCTTTTTTAAACAGTTCTTTGTCTTCTGCTGTGGCAAAATAATAAGTAACACCTTCTGCAGCTACTGCCAATTCTTTCTTTCCTTTAATGGCTTTGTTTTGTGTAAAGTAAGCAACTGGGTCGTAGCCCTGCAATGCAACTCCTTTTTCAATATTAAACTGAGCGGTACGGGTGGCTTGTTGTGCAAATGCAGTGCTGTTTAATAAAAGGACTGCGAAAACTGTTGTTAAAATTGTTGCGAACTTTTTCATTTTTTTCTTTTGATTTTCTTTTGATTTTATAAATGTTATTGATTTTTTAAACGGTTATTAAAAACTATATATTGATAATAATCCAGCCGACTGATTTGCTTTTTTTGTGCTGCATCCTTCTCGCTTAAATAGTCGGGACAACATGGTTATCCTTACAGAAAGAAAAAAGAATTTGGGTTTTATTTTTAAGTTGCAGAAAGTAGCCGTTTCTTGGAGAATGAGTTGGGAGTAATACCAAATTTATTTATTATTTAGTCCAATTATTTTCACGCAAGGCTCGCAAAGGAGCAATGGCGCAAAGAAAGACATTGGATTAACTAACAAGTCCTAAAGGTATAAATCCTTCAAAAGCCAATGATGAAAACTGTTGCAGCTATTTCGCTAATGACTCCGCAGATTTTGGAATTGGGGAATACTAACGGATAATAAAAACAATGGTTAGTAGCTACAAATTTAATAGAGGTATTTCTTACCTTGGACGGATCGTGCCTTATACTGTTGTAGTATTGTAAGTAAAATTTACGGGTATAAATTTTTTATTTTTTGTGCTGCGGATAACATGGAGAATATGATTGTATCAAACAGCAATCGGCATTTTAAACAAATAACAGCTTGCCTTTTTCGTTCGCTTCTAAAAATTTATTGGATCTGTTCTTTCATACGGGCTTTAAAATCATCTGATGCTTTTAAGGCTGGCTTATTATCAAAATCTTTAAAATAAGCTTTTAAAGATTCATCAATCATGGGAGACTGCTTTGTAAAATTTTTGCAACACTTACAAAATAAGATATGAAACTTCATCTCAAATTTTTGCTTAAACGTAATTTTCTCTTCTTCATTTTTCAGAGAAAGCAGCGAAGCCTCCACGCAATTGTTTAATATCCTATTGAAATATCCCATTTTTAATTCATTACACCTTTTTTTTCAAGGCAGGTACGCAATATTGTTTTTGATCTGAAAATGATCACCCAATAGTTAGACGGGGTAATATCATGTTCCTTACAAATATTTTCAGTTTTTTCATCTTCAATGTATTTTGACACAAAAACAGCTTTCAATTTGGCAGGCATTTTTTCTAGACAAATACCCAAAAACTTTTGAAATTCTTTACTAATAAGGTAACTATCAGCAGCCTTTGAAAAATAATTTTCTCCTATATCTTCTTTCCATCTGCCATAATTATCCTTGTCAAAAAAAGAATTTTCAAATGAATCTTCCGTTTGATCAAGGTAAGTTGAAAAACTATCTGTAATTTTTGGCTTACGGTAATAGTCTATAATTTTATTCTTCAAAATAGCCATTAGCCAGGTTTTTTCAGAAGCTGTGCCATTGTAATTTTCCCGCCCTTTAAATGCAGATAAGAAAGTTTCCTGCACTACATCTTCAGCTTCCTCTCTTTTTCCTATTTTAAAATATGCAAAGTTGAAAAGATAATCGGTATAATTATCAACCCAGCCATCAACATTTAAAGTATGTATTTGCATAGTATAAAAATACTTTTAGTTTCTTTAAAGCAGAACAAATATATATGAAAACATTTGATAGCGGAAAGCCTATTTAAAACTTAACCAAATCAATATAAAATTATGAAAAAGGAATAAAAAATGCCTGTCAATCAAATTCCAAATAATTAAAAACTTGCATTTAAACTAAGCGTAAGGCCTGCGCTTTGTGGTACGAACCTACAAATACCTCCAACACAAACTAACCCCCCTCGCTGCCTGCCGTAGCTAGCTTGAGCCCTATAAGCAGCTTTGTTGTATGAAGCGCCAAAGTTATAATAATGTAATCTAGCATCTTTATTGCTATTGCCGTAGTTGTATAAATCTTGCGCAAATACTGACCATACTGAGCTAAAATTATATTCAATTAAAGAAGCTGCCCAATTTTTAAAGCCGCCTTGTGCCCACTGGTGTTGCAGCTCCCACCTAATTGATTTTGATTTTTTTAACTTCAGTGTATTTTCAATTACTGCTGTATTGGCATTTACTTCTCCAGTAGATTCTTCTACATACCTCGCATTGTAATACTGGTTAAGATAAGTAAATACGGAGGTCCATTTTTTATCCCATTTTTTCCGAATTTCCAGGCTTATATCCCTATAATATTTCTGGCCAAAACCAAATTTAATAGCTCGGTACTTCCTTTGAAAAGCATCGTACCTTCCTTTAAGACCATGCCATTGAGCATAATTTAAAGAAATATTTGTTCCATATTTTCCACCCAATGGGGTTTCTTTTTTAAACTTATAAAATAAGTCTACTTGCCCACCAATCTCACCTGCTTTATTACGATCTGGTTCAAAACTAAGATTTGGTTGGGCGGGATACACATATATGTTTGTGAGGCTATAATCGAATTGCTTTGTTAATGCAGGCACATAATTTAAAGAACCTTCATTGTACACATTGCCCGATTTATTTCTTTCGGCATAAAAGCTAAAGTTTTCTAGTCTACGAAGGTTGGTTGTTATTCCAAATCCATTTTTTGTATACCCAAGATTAAGTAAATAAGCATCACCATCAAACTGCAAAGCTGGCCTAATGGTATTAAATTCTACCAATGCATCTTTTGATTTAAAAGCGTATTCAAAGTCGGCTTTAAACCCATCAACTGAAAAATCGCTTCTCACAGATGTGAGTAAGGTATTACTTTTAAGATCGGTAAATACTTTATCGTTTTCATTTCTATTAACAATACTACCCCCAATTCCAAATTTAATTTTTTTTACTTTCAAAAGATCGGAAAGTTTTGCATCTACATTTAAACCTCCAATTGTGCCATCGCTAAAATTAAAACCCAAGCCACTACGCTGTTTCCCGTACAATGCAGTAATTTGTACAGATTCCACTGGAGCATATTTAACCATGCCTCCCACAATGGAATTAACAATGCCCAACTGCCTGTCCTCCCAACTTCGAAACACTAATCCGCTACCGAACTGTCCGTAAAAGTGACCAGCAGTAGCATCCAACCCTATTTTATCGTTTCTGTAATTGATATAGTAATTTGCAAGATTTGTTTTTTTCAACAAAGGCGAATAATTAAGCAAGGCTTTGGGTTCGTAAGATTCAAACTGAACACCTGTTGTAAATTTCTTCAATTTATAATCTAACCTCAAATAATTATTAGAGCGGATTCTATTTTCAGCATCTATTTGTTCTAATTTTATTTTTGCATCATCAATATATAAAGCAGAATTGGATTCTAAGCTTCCGCTTAGCTGTGCTTTTGAATAAATAGAAAAAAGTGTAAAACTTATAATAAGCAATATTTTTTGTTGCATGGTCTATTGATTTTCCTTAATAATTTTATAGATTATATTCTCATCGCCTGCTACATACCCTTGATGCCGGTAGATTATTTCTCCATTTTTAATAATTATACTATAAGGTACATTGGCAATATTTAATTCTCTTTTAAGGTCTTGGTTTTTATCAAGCAATACATTGAATTCCCAACCTTTTCCTTTTACAAGTGGGTTTACTCTTCCAGCGGTTCTGCTGTCATCTTCTGATATGGCATACAAATCAAATTTTGTGCTTTTATTCCAGTCTTCTAAATTGTCATCAGTTGCAGTTAATTCGTTTATGCAAGGAATGCACCAAGTAGCCCAAAATAATAAAACGATAAGCTTACCTCCTTTTTCATTAAATTTTTCTGTTTGAAAGTTTACCCCATCCAATGTTGCCAGTTTGACATTAGGTATTTTTTGTGCCATAACACCTGATTGAAAAGCACAGAACAATAAAAGGATACTAAACGATTTGTACATAGCCATGACTTATTTTTAATAATAGACTTTGTTTTTTTTCAATCCTTACAAAAAAATTTGTAAGGATTGAAAATTTGCACCGTCCATAAATAAAAACTCAATTATGAAAAAATTTATGATCTTGGCCTTTCTTATTGGAAGTGCCATCCTTTTTAATTCCTGCACAAAGACAGAATCGGAGTTTACTGATACTCCACAAGAGGCTATTACTGTAAAAGCTAGTACCTTAAGTATCATTTCTGGTAATACAGTAACTTTTTTGGTACAGTCATCTGTAAACAACCACAATGTAACTGCTAGTAGTAAAATTTATGTAAATGGTTCTTTAATCACTGGCAATAGTTATACTTTTAGTGTGGAAGGTAATTTTGCTGTATATGCTACATATGGCCAATTAACATCTGCCGTAATTACTGTAAATGTTGCGCCATTACCTGCCACAACAATGTATAAACACAATGTGTTGGTAGAAGAATATTCTGGCACATGGTGTGGAAACTGCCCAAGAATATTATATGGTGTAGATTTATTGGAACAACAAACAACAAAGGCAATAATAGTAAGTACACATTTATTTGGTAGTGACCCATTTATTTCAACAGATGGAAATAGTTTGGCTGCACAACAGGGAGTAGGAGGGGTACCAAATGGTTTTATAAATAGAACCTTAAGTTGGATTGCGCCTCAGTATCAAAATGTAAACCAAGTAATCAATACAATCCAGGCTTCTGCTTCAGTTGGCTTGGCAATAAATTCAGCAGTAAGTGGCAACAACTTATCGGTAAATATAAAAGCTAATTATTCCCAACCTTTATCGGGTTCTGCAAAACTTACTGTGTATTTGGTAGAAGATAAATTGTACCATACGCAAAGTAATTATTCATCTAATCTTTATGGAGGACTTTCCAGTATTCCAAACTTTGAATACAATGGCGTTCTTCGAAAAATAATTAGCCCAATAAGTGGTGATAATATTTCAATATCAGGAAACAACAATAACAAAGATTATTCATTGGTATTGCCTAGTAATATATCTAATATTTCAAATGCAAGAATAGTTGCTTTTGTTACCAATGCTGCTGGAATGGTAGTGAATGCATTAGAAGCAAAAGTGGGAGTTGCAAAAACTTTCGAAACAATATAATTGTTTAATATCCTTTATTTAGGGCTTGCTCAAAAACTATAAATTGCTACCTGTGTTTTATTTCGGTTAATTGTTTTGCTAACTGATGCGCTGGTTTTTTATTAAATAGTTCAAAAAACTTGCAGACATTTTTTCGATTGTCGTTTTTGCCTCATGCCGGCGGGCATCTCTAAGCCTCACCCCCAGCCCCTCTCCACAGGAGAGGGTAGCGATGCAACGCTGCTGTTTTTTCTTCTTTTGAAAAAATATGCTAACGCATTTTTTCAATCCCGATTTCATCGGGACCGAACAAAAAAAGGCAGCTTATGCAGTAGCTGGTAGATTTTTGCGAAGATTTTATCGAATAAAGTTTCTAATGATTAGTACCTAAATTCCAAATATTGTTGCTTAAGTTTTTAAGCAAGTCCTATTTAAACTGCTCATTTTTTCAAAGTTGAAAAATTGAGCAGTTTTTAGTTTAATTAAATTGGTGAAGTGAATTGCCAATTTGAAATACTTTGAAAGAATAATTGAACCATTAATAAATATTTGTATTTTGTCTGTATTGCTTTCCTAATCTAATTGTAGACCAAAAAGTATGGAAAGATATATATAGAGAACCTCTTTTTTTATTTTCAATAGCGGCCTCATACATCATCTTAAAATGTTTAACAATTTGCATTTGCCCTTTAAAAAAAGAATACCCAGGCTCGTAAATATGAGCAGGTTCTGATGCAGCTCCGTTCAATTCAAGTATTACATAATCTTTACCTTTTTTTAAACCCTCTATACTCATACAACGCAAATCGTATCGTCCATAAAAAAAACCATTTATTCTTTTACTAATGTAATCTATTGTATCTGTCAATTGTTCATCAATAATATGATTGTAATTTATAAAGGTAGCGCCTAAAACATGGTTGCCGTAAGGAACCAACACTTGCTGCTCTCCATTGGAAAGCACTTTTGTAAAATCAATTTTATTCTGCATTTTTAGTTTATCATATTGCAAGAAACACCTGTCATTGTCCAATATCAGTTTTTCAACAGTTGATGAGCCATCACCAGTAATGGTGAGTAATTTTTTAAGCGTTACAGAAGTCACCATACCTTTTGTTTGCAAAGGATGCCTGTAATAAAAAATACTAATTTCTATTGGATAATCAATATAAGTCTGGATTAGAAAACTGATACGCATATCCTTTCTATAAAGCTCCAATTCTGCTATATCATTAATTTTTTTTACTCCCCACCCTCTTTCGCCTCTATCGGGCTTAGCTATCACGGGAAACGAAATGCCGGCTTCTTGCATTCGATGATTTATAGAAGATCCTTCTTCATTGTAATCTACAATAATAGTTGTCGGGTAATACTCTTTTGGTATCAGTTGAAATATCTTCCATTTACTCGAAAAAAACATTCCGCCATTTTCTATTGTAGGATTGGTAACAGAAAAGAAAAAGAATGATCTGGCTTTTATTGAAAGGTATAGAAAATAAAAACCAGCTGGGAAATATATCAACCACACAGGCCAGTACTCCCAACTAAATGTTTTTATATAAAGCCTTCTTATGTTAAAATATATTTTATTAATGTTCATTATTTATTTAATAACCCAAACACTTTTTTCTAGTATTATAGATAACACAGATGCAATACCTATTAAAACAGCTATACATTTATGCAATAAAGTACTTCCAACTTTCTTTACAGATATGTATATTAATAAAGCACAAAATACAAATAATAATATTTGCTGTAACCATGTTTTTTCTAGCAGATAAACATTGAATAGTATAGATATTAAAACGGCAATGCCTACAATAAGAAATATTATTGGATAGTGGCTGTGGTAATATATTTTCATATCTGAGCCTTTATCGCTTTCATTTGTAGGCAACAGCATTTTTACTGCTATAAAAAGAGTAATAGGATAAAGCAATATAAACAATAGTGCTGGTAGTGTCCACACAGTTTTATCTTTTAACTGGTAGGTTATAAACCAATCCTGCACATGCAGAAAGAGTATAAACAGTACCCATAAAGTATGTGGCCAGTAAAATTTTATTTCTTTATAATGGTATAGTAAATCAGAGAACGAAGAAAGTATTTGTGTAATACCCAATCCTAAAATAATGGAAACTAATATGGACACATATTCGAAGGCGCTTATCTGGTTACTAAACATAATTCAAACGCTTTTTATTTGTTGCTATAGGCAAAGTAGGCTGCAACTTAGTTATGAGATGATGTACAATATCAACAGCTACCAGTGACTTTAATTTCAGTTCATAATCAGTAATACCAAGTTGGCTATCAATTAATTTTATCCTGTTCGTATCAAAGCCAAATCCACTTCCATTGCTGTCTTGTATATTTAATACTACAAAATCAAATTTTTTGCGTTGCATTTTACTAATAGCATTGGGCAACCCATTTTCGGTTTCCAAAGCAAATCCTACAAATATTTGTCCCGATTTTTTTGTTTTAGACAATTCAAAAGCAATATCAGGATTGGGCACAAGGCTGATATGTATTTCGCCTTCCTGTTTTTTTATTTTTTGATTGGCAACAACCGCACATTTATAATCGGCCACTGCTGCTGAAAAAATTATTACGTCAGCATCAGTTGCCATATATTGGGCTACTTCCAGCATTTCATCTGCAGTAACCACATTGGTAATTTGCTCAGCAACCAGCGTTGTTTTAATGTTTACAGGGCCAGAAACAACATGCACATCTGCACCAAGGCTATGCAAATATTCGGCAATGGCATAGCCCATTTTTCCGGTGGAATGATTGGAAATAAAACGCACAGGGTCTATTGCCTCACGGGTAGGTCCTGCAGTAATGATAACCCTTTTTGATTTTAACTCGGTGTTGGAAAATTGTTCCATTAATTTGCTTATTGATATTGATTGAATAATTTAATTTTAAATTTCTCCTGTACTATATCAAAGTATTTAGCTTTGTTAGTTGTCTTCTCTTTTACAGACAGATACATTGATATAAAAAATGTTGCCAATAAAGTAGATACAATCTTTATTAAAATTGAGGTAGTCAACCTTTTTTTCAAGAAAGCATTCCACTTGGCAAACACAGCAAAAAAGCTACTTTTCGCAATCGGTGCTACAAATACTTTCACAACATTTTTTTGTTTAATTATTTTGCATCGGGTTTATTTTTAAATGACCAGGTATTAAACAATCATTCAATTTGCTTTGTAAATCAATTTTTGTACTGCTGTAGCTGTAATTTGAAAAATCATAATAGCTCATGGCTGCATTGTGATGGCTTATTTCAATGAATGAAAAACTGAGTGTCTTTGTTATTTCGTTTCTGTTTATCATAAATCCATTTTCATTATCAACATGTGATTTAAAAAAATTGAGTAATGATAGTTTTGAAACGGGAGGGTTCATTGCCATCCAATTTTGAAACAAATCTTCCCTTTTTGTCTTTGCATCAGCATCATATAAAGTAGATGATGACCATATATGTGGCAATGTTTCATCTAACCGTATTCTGTGTCGTTCCATGCCATCCCACACCAGTTGAAACAAATTATTATCACTCCATACTATTAAGGTAAATGGTTCAATGTCTTCCAAATCAATCAAATTCCATTCTACCACCGGCATTTCCGAGACGAGCAATTCCGACACAATAATGCCCCTGCTTTTTCTGTAATAATTTTTACGCTGGTGATTTTCAAAACCACCGTTCAATAAAACGATAACGTTGCCGGTATTGTTTACACCAACCCAAGTTCCACCCGCCATTGGGTCTTTGGGAGATAAATAGGATATTCCATTTAATTCACTTATTGCTGGCTTTACAGCTCTTGGTCTTTTAGGACTTTCATCCCTCAATGAACTAATAAAAACGCCATCATTACTGGGTATAAAAATTACGGTACACATAATTTATTTTTTAAAAATCATTAAAACCCAATCCTGGTTCCTATCAAAAAAGAAAATGCTTTTGGTCTGCTATCCTGCACCTTAATATTGGCAGACCAGTAAGATGCATCTACATATATTGTTTGCAATATTTTTGATGTAGTACTATAGGCAAGTCTTGAACCTGCTCTTCCAAATATTCCCTGCATTCTGGTTACCTGCTGGTTAATGATACCATTTACATTATCTACCATAAGCCGTGGCTCTCCAATATTTGCATAGCCTGCGCCAAAATATGGTGATACAAATAATCTTCTGGAGTTGCTTAAGGCGATATTTCTGCCAATATTTATGCCTGCTAAAAAAACAGAACTGCTGGTTCTTTGAAAAAGATAAGCAGAACTTGCATCTTTTACCTGCTGGCTGTACTTTACAGCATTAAAGTCCAAAACAAATTGTGCAAAATAATGCTTGCTGAACTTATATTCGATGCCTGAATTTAATGCCAGCGAATTTTTATAAGCATTTGCGAACGAAGACACCGGGTTGAGCAACCCCACCGCAGTAGTAAAAAATATTTTTGATGTATCCTGTGCTTTTACAGATGTACAAAAACAAATAAAGAGCAGTGGCAATAATAACCTGTAATCGATTAATTTTTTCATTTTAAGATTTAGCTAATGAAGCCTGATATTTGATGGTGGAATAAGCCATGCCAAAATCGTTATCAACAATATCGAGTTTCATTTCAATAATGGCTACTTTTATTAAGGCAAGGTGATGTATCGTATGTTCGGTATTATAAACCATTTCCCTGTAATAGGTAGTAGTTACGTTTGTTAATTCAATGGAGCCTTCTATCTGCTCCACAGTAAGTTTTAATTGCCTATCGGGAACTATTATAAGCCCATCCATTTGCTGCAGTACAACCTCTGCAAACACACGGTCGGTTTCTAGCAGCAGGTTTCTTTTTCGATTTACATAATCTACCTCTCCGGTGCTATATCCATCAATGGCGCATTGCAACAGTTCAATCACATGCCTTGTGTGCCCTCCAATGCTTGAATTGCCAAGGTGTGCTACTTTTTGATTGTATTGCTCATCGGTAAGGCGCTGTAAAAGTTTACTAAGTGATTGTAATTGCTGAGATAATTGCAGAAATATCATGTACTTTTTTTTACCTTTTGTTTAATTAAGTGAGTGCGTAATTTTGTTTTTTCTAACCCTGTTTAGAAATAGAATTGCTTGATGCTTATACAGTAGCATTATTACTGCACAACAAATCCAAACAACAATTGCCAGCATAAATAATTGCCCACCATCGCCCTTAGATTCTATGCCAATAACGGTAAAATGGGAAAGTATAGCGCCAGACATTAGGCCAAACCCCAAAAAGGCACCAATAAATACGGTGGATGGAATGAGGAGTAGAACACTGGCAATTAATTCTATAACCCCTGTTCCAATTCTACCCCAGGGTTCCACCCCCAATTTGGTGAATAGTTCTACGGATTCTGGATGGCCAGTAAATTTAAAATACAGTGTTTGTAGAAGAATGATGGCAGCTACTATTCTAAGTACCAAACCGACGATAGTTTTTAAGTTGAATGACATGATGTTTTAGTATTATTGATTTAATTAAAAAAAACTGTTTGCACCTGCTTAGTTTTTCTATTACTTAGCAGATGTAGTAACAGTCGGGAAAAAAACAAAACCCTTACAAAGCCAGCAGTTTTTTTTCACACCTGTCATTTATTAAGTTTCGGCCAGTAACCATCTGCTGCTTTAATACGGCTGACGGTATCTTTTATCCAAAGCTGTTTTACATCCAAGTTATAATTCAAATAAAGTTTACCACCTGCAATTGTCCAGGCTTTTGGGTCGGTGGGAGACAAGTGGTTTTCGCTGGCGCCATAAGCACAAAAACCTCCATACTGTGGTACATATTTTTCTGGGGCTGTTTTAAAGCTGTCTAAATTATTTTGACTTACAAATTTCCATTTGCTCCCACTCCACTCAGTAGTGTATTTGTCAGTTCCTTCTACAGCATTTTGCTGATTGAAATATGCTACCGGGTCGTAGCCTTTAATAGCCACTCCATTTTTACCGCTGTACTTTATTGACTGTGCAAACAAGCCTGCGGAAAGTAGTACTGCAAAGCATGTAATAACTGCTGTTTTCATCTTCATTTTTTTATTTTTTTTGAATGTTTTTTTAACAGCGCAAAAATGCCATCAATTACGATGGCAAGTAATACATATAGTTCCCGAATAATTGTATAATTATCCTTATTTATCGGGCCTCACTATTTTTTTAAGTTCAGAAGGATTTTGAGATGTGCAGTTTTTGAAGAACTTACTGAAATGCGCCACTTCATCAAAGCCCAGTATATCTGCTATTTCTTTTACTGATTTATCGGTGTAATAGAATAGCCGTTTGGCTTCTGCAACAATTCTTTCCTGTATTACCAGTGTGGGCGTTTTTTTGCTGTATAAAGAAAATATATTGGAAATTGTTTTGGGGGATTTATTGAGCAGCCCTGCATAAAACTGAACCTGGTGCTCTTTTCTGTAATGGATTTCTACCAGTAAATTGAATTGCCTAATGAGATTGAATTTTTCGCTATAAGCAGCCTCAGTACCCAGGTATTGTTTTTTGGCAAGCCGGGTAATTTGTATAATGAGGCGTACCAATAACATGCGGAGCATTTCAGCTTTTATATCTTCATCAGACAAAAATTCTTCAACAAAAACATCCAGCAAACGGTTCATTACTTCAATATGTTCTTCTTGCAATTTTATAAACAAAGTGGGTGAAGGCCCATAAAATACAAAACCTACACAGCCTACTTCTACATCATGATTAACAATGCAGTAAAACTCCCGGTTAAACTGCCACAAAACTATATCTGCAGGATTTTGAAACCTGAAAGACTGGCTCACCATAACAGGTAATACATGGTTTGCACCAAAAACATATTCCACTTCATCAATAGTTACCACTTGTTGAGCGCCCCTGTTCCATGCAATGGTATACAGCTTGCTGTCAATATTTGGTTCACTAAAATATCGCTGAAGATTTTCTTCTTCCGTTTTTAAAATAAGTTGCCCAGCATCTTGTTTATTCTTAAATATGTATTCCATTTTTGTATCCTTATTTATCCTTCACCAATTACAGATAAAGTGGTCTTAACGATTTATAAGAATAAATAAAAGATAAATTGCTCATGGTTTTAACAACCCATAAACAAATAAAAAATGGTATTAAAAGCAGGAAGAAAATGTTAAGCCGATCCTCTACCAAAACCAACCGTTTCTCGGTACAACTGCGGCGATACATCTGAATTTACTTTAAAAAAACGGCTGAAATAATATTCATCTTCATAACCTAACTCATAAGCAATTTCTTTCACCGTTTTGTCTGTCAGATACAATTCTCTTTTTGCTTCAATGATGATGCGTTCGTTTATGAGACTACTAAGTGTTTTATTAAAATGTGTTTTTGTGATTTTTGCCAAAGCCTTTGTAGAAATATTTAATGTGCTGGCATAGTCACTTGCAGAATGTTTTGTTTTAAAATCTTTTTCAATAGCATCTTTAAGGTTTTGCAAAATGAAGGGCTGCTTTACGTTTTTTTGTGCCAATATTAATTCCGGCTGCTGTTCTGATTTTAACCTAGATGCGGATATTAAAAATATTTTGAGGTAAGATACCAGCAGCTCGTACTGTGCCAATGCTGGGTTTTGCATTTCAATTTTCATCTGCTCCAGCAGAATATTTAATGTGGCAGACGAAGCATCGTCAATGCTGATGAACGGTGGTTGATAAATATTATTAAACAATACGCCATTGCAAGCCACTTCTGCTTGGTGCTTGTGTATGCAAAAAAAATCGGGATGAAATTGCAATGCTAATCCTTCCATATTTTCATCGGGCAAAAACATAAAGGGCTGATAAGGCGAAAATGCAAACAACGTATTTTGTATAAAATCATATTCTAAAAAATCTGCTTTTACTTTTCCCTTTCCTTCTTTTATCTAAATAAGAGAGTAATAATTGTTGCGTTGTAAATGGTCAAAATAAGCATTGTTATCAAATGAGAATAGTTTGAAAGCAAGGTTGCCATTTTGAGGATTGATGAGTGTGAAAGTATTTTGCTGCTTCATTCTAAATTATATTATTTCAATGTACGTTCATTTTCTTCAATGGCTACATCATTAATACTGGCAAACCTTTTCTGCATATATCCATCTTCATCAAATTCCCATAATTCATTTCCATAACTGCGATACCACTGTCCCGTATGGTCATGCCATTCATATTCAAACCGCACTGCCATCCTGTTTTCTCTAAAGCCCCACAGCTCTTTTTTTAATTTGTAATTTAATTCCTTTTCCCACTTTCTTTTCAGGAATTGTTTTACTTCTTCCCTGCCGTTGATAAAGTCGGTGCGGTTTCTCCACTCCGTATCAATGGTATAAGCCAGGCAAACTTTCTCAGGGTCTTTGGTATTCCAGGCATCTTCTGCCATTTGAACTTTTTGTAAAGCCGTTTCCATTGTAAACGGAGGAAGCGGGTGTCGCTGTTCCATACTGTGTTTTTTTTAGTTTTACTAAAGCAGCAAAGCCAGACGATTAGCCTGGCTATACTGAAAGTTTTTATTTTAATTTGCTAATGAAGCATTTTCCAACGCAGGAGCAAGTGGAAAATCAACCGGCACCTGTGTAAGATTGTGCAGGTAGTTCATCGCTGTTTTATCACTTACCTGCAGCACCACATCTACCAGGCTTTCGTTGGTATAACCCTGTGCAAAAAAAGCATCTACCAAATCAGCATTTGCATTGCCACGGTTTTTCGTAATGGCTTCTGCCAATTGCACCAGTGCATTTAACTTGATGTCGTTGGCTTTCCCGCTGCGTATATCCAGTATTTCATCATCGCTAAAACCATTCATTTTGCCAATTACGGTGTGGGCACTTTGGCAATATACACATTTGTTTACCTGGCTCACAATTAGGTTAACGGCTTCTTTTTCTTTATTGCTCAACGTTGTTTTTGCATTTTGATAAGCCAAATAACGACCTAAGCCATTTTCAGAATAAGCAATGGTTGCATAAAGGTTTGGCACAAAACCCAATGCTTTGTTTAATGTGTCGAAAATAGCTTGGTTGGCTGGTGCAACTTCTTCTCTTGTTGGAACGGTGAAACTTTTCATTTTTTTATTTTTTAGATGATTTAATTTTTTGTCGTTTTGACTATGCAAAGATGAACCAATATTAAATCCTATAAAATGGAGAATCAACGCTATGTGATGGATAATTTTCCCCTGGTGGAAAATGTTGCTTTTACTGCGAGTTGGTATCAAATAATATTTTCTAAACCCTTACCAATCTTATATCAATTTCCCGATCCACATACTTCCATTCTTCGGTGCTACGAAGGGCCGCTACCAGTTCTTCAAAAGCATCGCCGTGTTCAGGAGCGTACTCAAACCAGGTAAGAAAATCGAATGGCTCAGCAATATCACGGCAGTGATAGAGTTTACGGGCTATTGCCGGTAAGTATTTTAAACCCGTTTGTTTATGATGCGATTTGTTTTCAAATATTTTTCTTCTTTCATCCTGTGCAAGGTTCCACCAGGTTTCATTTTTTCTTATTGGTATAAGTGCTGCACAAGTAGCCGCTGACCTGCCAAGCCCAGCCTGTATTGCAAGCAACTTTTCTTTTTCTTCTTTTTCTGCATAGCGTACATTGCTTACCAATCCTTTGATTGTCCAAAGGTCTTCATTGTTTTTTTGGAAGTTACTGTTTGTAATTTTTAAATAAGGGGCTGCTTCAATGGGTTCGCCAATAACGGTTTCCATTTTTACTATTCTCCATTCTCCTGCATTGCAGCCAATAAAATCAAAAATATGGTCTGTCATATATTTCTCTTTGAAAATTATTAAAGGAGATTTTTATATTAGCTAAAGAACTTTTTCGGCACTGTATAATCGCTGATAACCCAAGTAGCAAATACCGCCACTGCAAACACCAAATAAAATATTTTTGATACACTGCCATCTATGCTGCCTAGATAAAATGCAAGTGGAACCAATACAATGGAGACCAGCAATTCAATACGGCCATGAATATTTAACGGAACAATTTTTATTATCCCATACTTAAAATTGGTAAACATGGTTAATAGAAAATGTACGCCGCCAATAGCGTAAGTAAACCAGCTTGTATAAGCCGGCAAATTAAATAGGTACGGCGATAGCCACTAAAAAGCCACCACGATATAATCTATAATTCCATGCTGTTTTGAGTTTAAAATTTTCATGTCAAAATAATCTAATTGTAAATAAAGAAAAATAAAGTTGTCTTTAAACGAGATTGTGTATCGTCAGTTTAATACAGCAGCATTATTCATTCCTGTTTATTTACTTATACATGGATAAAGTAAAATCCTTACAATTTCCCTTAACTATTTTTAAACTTCACTACAGACTGTCGTTCCCGATTAATAGTAAGCTGTGTAATATCTGGTCGGGAGTAGTGGCCGGAAACATCAAGGTTTTGTCTTTCTTCATACACCCGGTTAATATCAAGAGTTTCAATTATTAACCCTTCTGTGTGTACAACAGGTGCTACAATCCATTGGCCATCTGGTCCGGCAATGCAGGAGCCGCCATCGGCCAGAACTGCCGGGGCATTTTGCAAAATTTCTTTTAAATGTGCTGTATCAGCAGGAAAATCTTCCATAAGCATTAAGCTGGAAACAGACAATACAAACGACCTTGATTCCTTTGCAATAAAACGGGTAATATCTTCAGTGTTATGTTTTGAGCCAGGCCACACCGCCACATGCAGATTTTCTCCCATGCCATACAAAGCCATACGTGGCAGTGGCATCCAGTTTTCCCAACAATTTAATCCTCCCACGGTAAATTCTTTTAAAGGATGTACCTGCAAACCATTACCGTCTCCCGGCGACCATGTTAGTCGCTCTTCATAAGTTGGTTGCAGCTTTCGGTGAACAGATTTTATTTCACCCTCCTGATTGATATAAACCAAGGAACAATACAGGCTGTGGCCGCCACGGTCTTGCGCCCTTTCAATCAACCCAAGGTAAATAGCAATATCATTTTCTTTTGCCAACAAACAGATACTGTTTAAATCACCTGCTTCTATCTGTATCGCATTCCTGATATAGTGTGCATGAATTTCTTTCTGCATGCTATTATTAAATGAGGCACCATTGGTAAGCGATAACCAGAACGGATAGCCCGGCAGCAAGCCTTCTCCAAAAACAATCAAATTACATTGCTGTTTGCCTGCATCTTCAATATAAGATTTTACTTTTTCAATGGTTTTAGCTTTATCTAACCATACCGGTGCGATTTGGGCAAGGGCGACTTTTAGTAAATTATTCATACTTAAAAGTAATTTATTTGTTACAGTTTTGGAATTCCCAATTATTTTTCTGCTACCCTTTATTTACATATATGCCCTTTTATACTGAAAAGGAACGGGCAATTCTGCCCCCAACTCTTTGGCAGCTTGTGTTGCAAAATATGGGTTTCGCAAAAATTCCCTTGCAATAACTATCAAGTCTGCCTGATTATTAGCAATAATATCATTGGCTTGCTTAGCTGTTGTAATTGCGCCAACAGTGGCAGTAACTATATCAGTTTCATTTTTTATTGTTTCAGCAAAAGGAACCTGGAAGGCAGGATATACTTTTGATTTATCTAAAAACACAAAGCCACCTGCGGAAGCTGTAATTACATCCACACCTGCCTGCTTCAACAGCGTTGTTAATTTTATACTGTCGTCCAAAGTCCAGGCCTTTTCCTCTTCTAGATAATCAACTGCAGAAATACGAATCATTATTGGCATGTTGGCTGGAATATGTTGCCTAACCAATGCTACTGTTTCCAATAAAAACCTTATTCTGTTTTCAAAACTTCCACCATATTCATCTGTGCGGTAGTTAATGATAGATGAATAAAACTGGTGAAACAAATAACCATGTGCTGCATGAATTTCAATGGCATCAAAACCTGCTTCAACTGCTCTTTTTGCTGCAGCAATATATTGTTGCTGAATTATTTTTATTTCTTCAATGGTAAGTGCTACAGGCACACTCATGCCGGGGAATGGTGCAATAGCAGAAGAACTTTTTGTTTGCCAGCCACCTTCTTCAGGCGATAAATATTTCAACCCTTCATTTGGATGTGAGCGGCTCCCCTTGCTACCAAAATGCCCTAATTGAACGGCAATTTTTGAACCCTGTTGTTGCACAAATTTTATGATGGGTTTCCAGGCATCTCTTTGCTCATCGTTGTACAACCCTGAGTCAAACAGTGTGCTCCTGCCCTCGGGAGATACGGCTGTGCTTTCTGTGATGATTAAAGCGGCACCGCCCACTGCACGGCTGCCGAGATGCACCAAATGCCAGTCGGTTACTTTGCCGTCTATCGAGCTGTATTGTTGCATAGGCGAAACCACAATGCGGTTTCTCAATGGCATTTCTTTTATTGTAATTGCTGAAAATAAATTTGCGTTGTTCATATAATTATTTTTTAGTTTGATTCCATTTTATAAAACCCCTTGTATTGGTAATAAGGAATATGCAGTTACCAATAACGATAGCATAACTATGAAGCAACGCAACACCTAATGCTATCCATGCTATATTGGCTATCATAAATGATACAAAGCCACATTTTACTTTATTGCCCGGCAATAGCATAACCACTACACTTAACGCATAGCTATTCAATAGAGTCCATCATATTTAAATAGACCGGTCATAATTGGATAAGGCTTTACCGTTTAAACGATTCAACTGTTTCGCTGAGAAGGCTACTGTGTAAATACTGATGCCCAGTGCCATCAAATCTTTTAATAAGAACTGGTCTGGTATCCATACTCCATCAATTTTACTAAAGGCGCCGGGGGTAGTGAAAATGAAAGAGAGCGTTGCTAAAAAGGTTAAGGCAGAGAGAATACCACCCGCTAAACCTGCCTTTGGAGAAACCGGTTGCAACATCAGCAAGACGGCGGTAATAATTTCAATTGATCCTATCAATTTGCTAACTGTTAATGGCGTCCAAATTGAATAAATCCAACGCATTAGAGGACTGTTCTCAACAAGCGATTGGATGCCTTTTGCTTCGGTAGGTGTGAACTTGAAAATCCCTATCCAAATTAATACAATGGCAAGTCCGTAAAGGGCTGTATAAAACCCTGTTTTTTCTAAATTATTCATTTTACTTAATTTATATTTTTAAAAAATTAAAATGCCTTTACCGTAATAACAGCATGCAAGGCCATATTTTGCCAGTGCATGTTGTTATTTTTTAGTTTGATTCCATTTTATAAAGCCTCTTGTATTGGTAATAAGGAATATGCAGTTACCAATAACGATAGCATAACTATGCAGCAACGCAACCCCTAATGCTATCCAGGCTATATTGGCAAACATAAATGACACAAAACCCCATTTTACTTTATTGCCCAATAACAACATTGCAATTACACTCATTATCATTGCCATCCAGTCGAGCCCATAATATTTGAATAATTCTGTCATTTTGTAAGTATTATAATTTGCTTAATGCTTTTATTATTTCTTCCGGCACTGCCCTTTTGCGATAGTCTGGCTCTACGTACCCATAGCGGATGGTAAAATCCTGGTCTATGATATACGTTGCTGGAATAGGAAGTTCATTTGTGGGTACGCCATTGTAAGTATCTAATGGATGAAAGCCATTGTATATTTCAACAAGGTCATCATTTATTGTAAATACAATTCCAAACTGTCGGGCCACATCATTATTATAATCGGTCAGCACTTCAAACTGTAGGTTATTTTTTTCAATTGTAGTTAATGATTTATCGGGCAGTTCTGGAGAAAGGGCCACCAACTGTGCGGTGTATTGCTGAAATTGTGGAAGAAGATTTTGCAAATGCTTTAATTCAATATTGCAATAAGGACACCAGCCGCCACGATACCATGTTAATACAACCGGGCCGCTTTTAAGCAATTCAGAAAGGGATATTTGTTTTCCAAGCGCATTTCCAAGTACAAAATCTGGTACATGGTCACCAACTTGTAAAACGTTTTTTAATATGCCGCTTTGCCTGAGTTCTTCTACACCATTAGCAAATGTGGTTACCACTTTTTCTGTAATAGATGCATTAAAGCCTTGCTGAAAAGCATCCAGTTCTGTTTGTAATGATTGCATAATATTGTATTTTAAAATGATATTATTTTGATTATTTAATTGGTAATAACAGCGTGAATTGTATTACTGCCCGACCTTAAAATTTTTGATACTGGGCAGGCATCCGAAATCAACAGTAAACGGTTCCTTTGTGTTTCATCCATTGTACCGGCGACTTTAATGGTTTTAAAAAAATGAGCAGTTTTTACCCCGGCTTTATCTTCATCCGTAAAACTTACATCAACTGACAACAGCTTTATATGCCAGTCTTTTCTTTTCAAATACATTTGCAGTGTTGCCAATGTGCAGGTTGAAAGGCTTGCAGAAAGCAGTTCGTAGGGGTCAGGCGCCGTGCCTTCTCCGCCATTTTCCTCCGGTTCATCTGCAAGTATAAAATGTTTTCCTGCTTGTATATGCATCCTTAACTTATCATTTTGCAATGAGGCTGTTGTAAGATTTTCCAATTTGTTTACTATTGTTTTCATTTTTTTAATTTTTAAAATGCTTTCACCGACATGCCGCCATCCATCATAATATTTTGCCTGCTGATATAAGAAGATTTATCTACAGCAAGAAAGGGAGGGAGTTTTTTTCCTCCCTCTCCTTTTGTGTAAGTTCAATTAAGCAATTTCATCTGCTAATGGAAAATCTATTTCAAAACCGGTAAGGTTGTGGATGTAGTTGCTGATGATTTTATCACCTATTACAATTACTACATCAATCATATTGGCTTCAGTGTAACCTGCTGCAAAAAATGCTTCTTTTGCATCAATGGTTGCTTTTCCCCTGCTTTCTGTTACGGATGCAGTAAACTTTACAAGCGCATCTAATTTGCTGTCGAATGATGCTGAACCCTGGCGCAGTTCAATTACCTGCTCATCTGTAAAGCCATTCATTTTGCCTAATACAGTGTGGGCACTCTGGCAATAGCGGCAGCCATTAATTTGACTTACTACCAGGTTAATTACTTCTCTTTCTTTTGCTTTTAAACTGCTCTTGCGATTTTGCAAAGCAAGGTAATCGCCCAATGCAGTTTCGCTTTTAGCGAAATAGGCGTACAAATTTGGCACAAAGCCAAGGCCTTTTTTAAGGTTATCAAAAATGCCCTGGTTGCTTTCTGTTACTTCTTCTCTTCTTGGAACGGTGAACGTTCTGTTTGATGTTGTTGTCATTTTATTTTGTATTTTGATTTTTATGTGTCGTTATTGACAATACAAAGATGACCCCAACAGGAAGCCCTTTCCAACCAACTAGATTAGGAAATAAGGAGAAACTGTGTGAAGAAGAAAAGTGAAACTAGATTAACTTTTTTTGGAAACCCTTATGTTACGGAGCTTTGAGAGGTATTGGGTCGTCATACCCAAGAAAGATGCAATGACGTATTGAGGGAACCGATTGGCGATTTGTGGGTATTTTTCTTCAAATTCAGTAAAGCGTTCTTCGGCTGTTTTGGTAAGGTTGCTGATGATTCTCCGCTGCATACCTGCAAATGAACGCTCAGCCGTAATCCTGAAAAAAGTTTCATACTTATGGTTTAAACTTTTTAGCGTTTGCTCACTGGCATAGTCAAGCTGTAATACAATACTGTCTTCTAAAGCCATTACAAACATAGTGGCTGGCTGCTGAAAGATGTAACTGTTGTAATCAGAAATCCACCAGTCTTCTACTGCCAGTTGTATAATATGTTCCTGCCCTTCATCTGCCACTACATAACCCATAAAAGCACCCTGTATAACATAGTTGCGGTATTTGGCAACAAAATCTGGCTGAATAATAAACTGGCGCTTTTTTACTTTGGTGAGTTTAAAGAAAGAAAAAAATTGAAATATCTCTTCTTCTGAAAGGGAGACTTTCTTTTGTATGTGGTCAATCAATGGTTGATAGTCTGTTGTATTACTCATCGGCTTCAATTGTTTGGCTTATTTGAGTTATTATTATTTTATGCAAGTTAGGAACAATCTCCGTTTCAAACCAAAGGGGTCATTTTTTCAAATTTTATTTCCTGGCGAAGGATAAACCAATGGCAAAATACACCGGCAGGTATTCTTTAAAATTTTTCACTATATCTGAAAGTATTGGTTTTAGTACTTCTACCAAATAATATTTTTGAGCATATTGCCCGATAAGTATGGTAAGTTTTACTTGCTTCGTTTTAGATAATAATTGCTGTTGCCAAAGTGGGGCACATTCTGGTCTTGGCCGGCTAATCGCCTAGTGTTCCTTTACCCAGATAATTAGCACCCATTAGAACCAATGCAAATAGATTAATATCATAAAATTCTTCTTTGCCAATAATGACTTCTATTTCTACAAATATAAAACCACATTGGTTGGGCTATTTATTTATGGAGTGGTATCACTTGCTATATTGTTGTATAAATCAGATGGTTTGGCTGCTAACATTTGCCAAACAATAACCCCAAACATAATACTGTAAGGCAATGCCTTTAATGCGTGCTCATAAATATATTTACTGATGAAACGTGGTGTTGGGTCTATAGAAAGCACCGTTGCAAAAAGAATAAATAGGCAAATAAAAATATTCAATCTTTTGGATGAAGGCTGTGTAGCATACCAAAGACCTATTCCAAGTATTGCTATGGCATAACCATAAATTTCGGAGGCATGGTTAAAAAGCACTACCCATATAAGTGTACCGCACAAAAAATACAATCGGTAATAGTAGGATTTAAAAAGTTTGTACCGCACATACATCAAACAAAATACGAGCACGCCAAAAACTTGTACCAGCAGTTTACCCAAATCCGATACTCTAAAATATACTTGCACCAAACCGGTAAGCGAAATTTTTCCATAATTATCCCCTTGGTCCAACAGCAATTCCTTTACCCAACTTTCGTATTGCATGTATAGCTCTGCTGGCTTAATAAATAATAAAGGCAATACGCCAATTACAAGAAATGCTATGATGAGCTTGCCAATAAATGCAAGTTTATTGGGGTATAACAAAAACATACCAGCCGCTACTATAGGATATATTTTAATGTAAAAACCGATGGCTATGGCAAAAGCCGCTACCCAATAATTTTTATTTTCAAACGAAAGAAAACTGAGTAGCATAAGCCCGGCAATCATTACATTGGTTTGTGTGCCTTGCAGGCAAGTAGCTATTTCTATTAGAGCAATATAACAAACCAACGCTTTTTTATTTTCGGTTATACCTTTAAATTTAAATAGCAGGAATGGGATAAGCAACATGCTCATATTATTCCATAAAAAATAAGCTACATAATTTGGCAGTAAAGAAAAGGGAGCAAACATGGCCGCAAAACTGGGGCTGTACAAATAAGAGTCGAAATACTCCTGCGGATAAAACGCATACAAATCTTTGTGCTGTGCAAGATGGAAATAGCCTTGCCTAAAGATTTTCCACACGTTCATCCTACCTGTAATTACAGATTGGATATTGAGCGCATTGATAACTACAAAGTAAATGATATAGACCGTTGGGCGCTTTAACCAAAAAGATGATTTGTTGTTTGTAAGATTATCCATACAATCTATTAAGATTTGCAATATAAGTTTTTATGTTACAAAATATTTTGTATGCAGATAATAATTAGAACGCTATCGTAACTTTTTGCCTGTCGTTTTTATTGGTGCCCCATGCCGGTCCATTTTTTAATAACTCAATGGCTTGTGCATCGCAAGTTGTACAAAGTGACTTTATCACTTTGATTTTTATAGGCCTTCCTTTTTTATTTGTTTTAAAAGAAAGGATTACTGTTCCTTTTAATTCTATACCATCATCATTAAACTCGGGCTTGCTGTTTTTCTTTGCATAGGCATTAAACGTATCAATCTTATCCCTAAATTGGGTGCTATCTGCATTAATTTGGGCACGACTCCTTATTAACGGAGTTGCTTTTGATTTAATAGATTCTACCTGAACACCGGATACTTTACCTGCAAGTGCGTCGCTAATATTGGTAGTTGTTGTAGCAGCTACAACCTCCTTTTTTCTTTTTACATTACCATAACCTGTAACAACCACTTCATTTAATTCGGTATTTTTGGCTTCTTTTTCTGAATCTGGCGTAACCGATATTTTAAAGGTCTTCTCTTCGCTTTTTTTGTACAAATCATTGAAGGCAATTGTTCCATTAGCAGTACTGTCAAAAACTGGAATCGTAAATGTTGGCTTATTGGTATTTATTTGGTTGTTGGCATTATTATTCAGTTTATTAAATGCCGTATTTTGTTTGGGACCACCATCTTTCTTGTCAGTAGCGTTCATTAACCCATTTTGGTTTTGTGTATTGCTATTTAAATAACCTTGGCTTTGGGTATTTAAAAATCTCCTATCATCAGTTTTTGTATTTGCCTCTTTTGTTGCATTATAATATGTAGTTGGATTCTCTGTAATTTTAAGTGGTTCAATAGCAGGAGCAGCAGCTATAGGTGCGTTGTTTTCAGATGCTTCATCTTGTTTTACATCATTTAACAAAATAGGCGCATTTTCAGTTTGTTTGGCCCCTTTGTTTCCAGAAACTACATTTGGGGCAGTAGCATCAGGCTTGGTTTTGTTAGAATCTGACTTCAAATCTGGTGAAACTGTTGTTTCCTTTTTGATTTCTGCTTTTGCAAGTGTTTCTTCTTCGGGGGCTTTATTTATATTAAAAAACAAGTACCCCAATCCCAGAAAAATAACAAGCATGGCGGCAATACGCATCCATTTACTCTTGGCAAACGATGCCAAAGAAAAAACCTTTTTATTTTTTGCAGCAATTTTCTTTTTCAATAATTCTAGATCATCTGCAGGAAACTCATTGTATGCATACCCTTCCAACGCATCAGCTAAAAAATCATCTTCCAATGCTGCTTTTTCCAACGCATGCATTTCCTTTGCAGGCATTTTGCCCGCATGGTAATTTGTAAAATCTATTGCTGTATATGTTTTGTTGTTGTTCATTCAATTTGCTTTTTGCAAAGCCATTTTATCCATACATATTTTTAAGTTTCGTCTACCGTTTTGTATAAAGCTTCTCACTTTATTTATCTCAATAGCTGTTGTTTCTGCTATTTCTTTATAACATTTTTCTTTTAAGTAAAATAATTCGATTGTCTTTTTCTGCTCTTCCGGTAGCTTGTCTATACATTGTTCCATCATACTCAAGCTTTCTTCTTTCTCCATCACAGCATCTAGATGCACATTGTCTGTTAAATGCATAATATCTGCGTCTACATTAACAGGATGTTTTTTTTGACTACGTAATTTCATTAGGCAATGATTTTTAGATAACTGGTACAGCCATCCTTTAAAATTATCTACCTCGTATTTTTTGAGCTTGGTTACCAGTTCTTCAAAAATATTTAACACAGCGTCTTTTGCCTCTTCACTGTCTTTTAGGTATTTTAAACAAACACCATATACCAATTCCATATAACGATTGTACAAATCGCCCAATATATCCATATCAGCACTTGTCTTGTACTGTTGCACAAGATCCCCATCCGATTCTGGTCCCGATATGTTTTTTACAAAAGCCAATACAATAAAGTTATAAATAAAAAGTTTGCCGACGATTCAAAATTAAATGGCAAATGTATAGGATTATAAAGCCGCTTCTTTTAACACATTTTCTATCCTGCTTTTTAAGGTTTCATAATCGGTATAGCCCCTTGCTACCAAGTGAAATTTGGTTTCGTCCGTTTGTACGAACACACATGGGAAACCGCTCACTTGTAATTGTTTTACCAATGCAAATTCATAATAAGCCATTTCTTTATATGCCTCAGTTGCAAGCTTTTCGTAAAACACTTCAGCCTGTATACTGTATTTTTCTAATAAATGGCGATAAGCCTCATTATCTGTAAGGTCTCTACCTTCTTCAAACAAAGCAAATTGTAAATCTGCCGCAAATTCTGCTACTCTATCGGGGTAATATTCTTTAAAAATACACATGGCTATGGCAGGCTTTTCCGAATTTGGATACCAATCGCTTTCCTCCGGGTTTTTAATATGCCACAAATAATCTTCCCCAAATTTTATACCTGTAAGTTCTTCTACATTTTTGTAAGCTCCTTCTATGTAAGCTGCAGTAGCCTTTATATGTGTGGGTTTTTCAGGCAATACCATTCCGCCACTAAACACTTCTAAAGGCATGACGGTTTTATAATCTTCGGCAATTTTTTTTATAACGGGGCTAAAACCGTAACACCAACCGCAGTATGCATCGTAACAGTATAAGATCATAGTATTTAGTATTGAGTATTGAGATGTTAGTATTGAGATTAGTCTATAATAATTTAATGTCTATTCAGCTTAACAACGTAATATAATGTGTAATCAAAAATGTATGATAGAAGTTAAAGTGCGCACAAACCAAGTCTCAATACTCAATACTAAGTACTCAATACTCCTAGTGCGCCAACAACCAATTATCTCCACTGCCCAATTCCGCATCGGCGGGTACATCGTTTGGTAAAATTAAAGCCGATTTCATGTTTTCCAAGATCAATGGTTTTATTGCCTCTAGTTCGTCTTTTGCCACATCAAAAACCAATTCATCGTGTACTTGCAACAGCATTTTACTTTTAAAATTTCCCGCTTTAAGGGCGGTTTGTATTTTTATCATCGCAAGTTTTATCATATCTGCCGCTGTACCCTGTATGGGTGAGTTAATGGCATTCCTTTCTGCAAAACCACGAACGGTAAAGTTTGCACTGTTTATGTCCTTTATCCAACGTTTTCTGCCCATCAATGTTACTACATAGCCCGTTTCTTTGCAAAAGTTTATCGTATCATTCATATATTGTTGAATACCTGGAAACTCCTTTTTGTAATTGTCTATTATTTCTTTTGCCTCTCCCCTTGGTATGCCTAAATTTTCTGCCAACCCAAAGGCACCTTGGCCATAAATGATACCAAAGTTTACACTCTTAGCTTTGTAGCGCATTTCTTTGGTTACCTCTTTTTCATCTACCCCAAATACTTTTGCTGCTGTAGCAGTATGGATGTCTTTGCCGGTTTTAAATGCTTCGCACATATTTACATCTCCACTTATGGCCGCTACCACACGCAATTCTATTTGCGAATAATCAGCAGAAACAAGTACATGATTTTCATCTCTGGGTACAAATGCCTTTCTTATTTCCCTACCTTTTTCGGTACGAATGGGAATATTTTGGAGGTTTGGGTTGGTACTACTCAACCTGCCTGTTACAGCCACCGCTTGTGCATAATTTGTATGCACACGACCTGTCTTGTGATTCATCAAAACAGGAAAAGCATCTACGTAAGTGCTACGCAATTTGGTAAGTTCTCTAAAAGTCAATATCTGCTCACAAATAGGATTGTTGTTTGCCAGTTTTGCCAATACATCTTCGCCCGTTGCATACTGTCCTGTTTTTGTCTTTTTTGCCTTTGGGTCTAGTTTCATTTTTTCGAAAAGCACTTCTCCCAATTGTTTGGGACTTGCCAAATTGAAACGAACACCTGCTGTTTCATATACTTTTTCTTCAGCCAGCTTTGCATCAATTTCCAACTCTTTCGAATAGGTTTTTAAAAACGCCATATCTATCTTAATGCCTTCAAACTCCATATCGGTAAGTACTTTCACCAACGGAGTTTCTACTTCATAAAAAACTTTTTCTACCTCTTTTGCTTTTAATTGAGGAAGAAAAATATTTTTCAATTGCAGTGTTATATCTGCATCTTCTGCAGCATATTCTTTGGCATCTTCTATGGCTACATCCCGCATCGTGCCTTGCGCTTTTCCTTTTTTACCTATCAACGATGTGATGCTTACCGGTACATAACCCAAGTACTTTGTGCTGAGCAAATCCATGCTTCTTTTTCCTTCTGGTTCTATCACATAATGGGCAAGCATGGTGTCAAAAATATTTCCGGCAAGGGTAAAGCCATACCATTTAAGCATGAGCAAATCATACTTTAAGTTTTGTCCTATCCATGTTTTACTTACATTGTTGAACAATGGTTTGAAATTTTCTAGAATAGCTAACACTTCGTTTCTATCCTCTGGGCAAGGCACATAATAACCTTCTGTTGGTTTTACCGAAAAACTTAAGCCCACCAAATCAGCTTGGTTGGCATCAATATTTGTGGTTTCTGTATCAAAACATATTTCAGTATGTTTGTTCAATTCCGTTATTAAATTTTCTATTTCCTCGCTGGTTTGCACCAGTACGTAATTGTGAAGCGTATTTTCTATGTTTTTGTCTGCAATCAATATTGCATCAGTTTCTTCTCCATCACTTTCTTCAATAATTGAATCAGCCGATGGCGCTACATTGCCAAACAAATCCATCTGCCCAATATTGGCTGCTTTTATTTCCTTTGGAGAGGCGTTTGCAGCTGTGGTCTGTCGTCCGTTGTCTGTTGTCACTGCTACTTTTTTCCCTAAAATTCTTTCACCCATGGTTTTAAATTCTAGCAGCGTAAAAATCTCTTCCAGAATTTCTTTGTTCATATCCTTCAACCTAAAATTCTCTTCATGAAACTCCACTGGCACATCCAAAATAATAGTGGCTAGTTTTTTGCTCATGATGGCGTTCTCTTTGCCTGCACGAAC
Organism: Ferruginibacter sp.; assembly: GCA_031380515.1. Taxonomy (GTDB): domain Bacteria; phylum Bacteroidota; class Bacteroidia; order Chitinophagales; family Chitinophagaceae; genus Ferruginibacter. The sequence continues at coordinate 57,713 of JANNGD010000156.1, forward strand.
TTTTTCTCCTAATGCGCCTTTAATATTATCAGCATTTGCCAATACATTTTCTATTGTATCATATTCCTTCAACAATTTTGCGGCTGTTTTTTCACCCACACCCACAATACCCGGAATGTTATCTACTGCATCGCCCATCAACCCTAAGATATCTATTACTTGGTCTACTCTTTCTATCCCCCATTTTTCGCACACTTCTTTTGGCCCCATTATTTCTACTGTGCCACCTTGATAGCCGGGTTTATATATTTTTATTTTTTCAGAAACCAACTGCCCATAATCTTTATCGGGTGTAACCATGTAAACGGTGTAACCTTCTTTTTCGGCTTTTTTTGCCAATGCACCAATTACATCATCCGCTTCGTAGCCATCGCATTCTATTACGGGCACATTAAAGCCTTCTACAATTTTTTTAATATCTGGTACAGCTCCTCTAATATCTTCGGGTGTTTCTTGCCTATTGGCTTTGTAATCTGCAAAATCTGTATGGCGCTCGGTAGGTGCAGCAGTATCAAAACACACAGCTATATGGGTAGGCTTTTGATTGTTTATAAGATCTGCCAACGTATTGGTAAACCCAAACTGGGCATTGGTATTGCGGCCCTTGCTCGTAATGCGTGGGCTGCGTACGAGTGAGTAGTATGCCCGAAAAATTAATGCATACGCATCTAACAAGAATAGTTTTTTTTCTTCCATGGGGTAAAGATAAATAATAGGTTTCACGCAAAGAAGCAAAGAAAAAACAAAAGGCACAAAAAGAATTAAAATACTCTTTTTGTGACCGTGGTTGGTATCGAAGGATGAGTAATGTGTGTTAGGCAGTACCAACGACTTGATACAAAGTTCAAAAAATAAGCCGCAAACGAAATAAAATCAAATAAATAATTAAGCAATTAGGTTTATTTAATTAATTTGGTTCTAAATGATTAAAGATGGCTTTACAAATTATTCATAATAAAATATTTGAAATACGTGGACAAAGAGTAATGCTTGATTATGATATTGCAGAATTATATGAAGTGGAAACAAAACGTATCAATGAACAAGTAAAACGAAACTTGGCTAAATTTCCAGAAGATTTTATGTTCAGACTCTCACCGCTGGAATGGGAGGTTATGCGGTCGCAAAATGCGACTGCATCGCCAGAAAATGAGATGCAGTCGCATTTTGCGACCGCATCTCAAAATAAAAGAAATACCAAAGTAACCCCGTATGCTTTTACTGAACATGGTGTTACTATGCTAGCTAGTGTATTAAAAAGCAATCGTGCAATAGATATGAATATTGCTATTGTGAGAGCATTTGTAGCCTTGAGACAAGTTACGAGTAAATACAATGATTTTTCTATTCAAATGAATGAATTAAGGGAAGAACTTAGAAACAGAATTGGCGAACATGATGTTCAATTATCCTCTATATATGATGCTTTAGAAAATTTGTTGGATAAGAAAGAGGAAGAAAAAGAGCGAAAAGAAAAATGGGAAAAAAGGCAAAGAATTGGATTTAAAAAATAAAAGGCGCAAGAGTAAAATCCCTTTTGCGCCTTTGCAATCTCTGTGTCTTTGCGTGAAATATTTTGCGTGAAACCCTAGAATTTCGTTTCCAAATACAACGGCAACATAGCTCTCCAGGTAGGCCAGTCGTGTTTCCACTCTGTACCCCAAATTGATGCATCATGATTTATGCCTTTGTTGTTTAATATCTCCGATATTTTTGAAGTAGCGGACGGATCTTCGTAATCGCCTCCTCCTGTAAGTATATGTATATGGTTGCTCTTGCGAATATGGTGTAAATACCATTCATCTGTTAAGTTGGGAATATAATGTGCTGGTGAGTTAAAATACACTTGCTCATCCCAATACCCATCTGTATATTCGGTAAGGTCGTATACCCCACTCATGGCTATAACACCATCAATCAAATCAGGCCTTTTTAAAAACAAATTTAAACTATGCAATGCTCCAAAAGAAGCACCAGAAACAATGATAGGCGTTTCTTGCGATGTGTTGGTTTTAATAAATGGAATTACTTCATCAAAAATATAATTATTGAACTGGTTTTGGCGAATGGCTTTGTGAGCGCCTTCCATTTCTTTATTAAGCCAGCTCTCGCTGTTGATGCTATTTACAGAAAATATGCGCACTTTTCCACTATCTATATAAGGTGCAAGTGTTTCCATTAGCTGAAAACGCTCATACTCTAAATAATCTGCAGCGGCTGTAGGTACCAATAATAATGCAAACCCATAATATCCATAAGAAACAATGGGCATTTCTTTTTGCAAAGCAGGGCTAAACCAGCTAGCAGTGTCTTTTATCATAAAATGTATTAACTAGTAAAAAAATAATTAGTTGCAAATATAGAAATAAAAAGAGGTTCGTTTGCTTGCAAATAGGGTTGTCAACCTTTTTACGATAAATTTAAAATTACCAATATAGGTTTACAACCCTCGCAATTTTTTTTAATGCACTCTATTTTATTCAAGTACGCCTTCGGTTATTTCTGTCCACAACTCCCTGTAGCAATTTGCAGCATAACCACTCTTTGCAAATTCTTCAATTGGTTGTTTGTGTATACCCATTTTTTCTACATCGGATAAATAAGGTATGTAATTGCCAAAGAAACGTTTGTCTTTAAACAATTGTTCCATTATTTCGTGGTGCATGTTCTTCCGCAAATCTGTCATGGTAAAGAAACACATGAGTTTAGACTGGTCAATATCTTTTTCTTTAAAATAATCTTTTACCATATTGTAGGTACGTACAGATAGCGTGGTTGGTATTACGGGCATCAATACAATATCCGATGCACTAAAAATATTTTCGCTAAGGGCAGAAAACCCTGGAGGACAGTCTACAAAAACAAAATCGTATTCTCCCTCAAATTGTTTGAGAACATGCTTTAAAACATTTTTTTTGCCTTTCATTTCCTCTAGCATAATATCAAAACTCTTGGTAGAGTTATCTGCAGGTATAATATCCAAGTTGCTGTAACTCGTCTCCATTACAGCCGCTTCTAGGTCTGCATCTTTGCTGATGAGTTTTTTTATCCCTTGGTTTGCTTTGGGTTTTGCTTTAAAATAAAAAGATGTAGCGCCCTGGGGATCAATGTCCCAAAGCAAGGTTTTATATCCTTCTTTTGCTGCCAAATAAGAAAAATTTACACAACTAGCGGTTTTACCCACACCACCTTTTAAGTTATAGAGTGCTATCACTATCATAAAAAAATATTTTATTTTAGACTATGAATATAAGAAATTTCACATAAAATGAATTTTTTTAAAATTATTGACCTTTTTGGGCTTGGCTTCGCCCATTCATCATTACTATATGCCCACCATTGCTAAAAGTATTATATTGTATTTTCGAAATTTTAATTAAAACATATAAAAATGGCTTTTTTTAAACAATTAGTAACTTTTTTGGCTTGTACCTGCATTGCCAGCTTTTCATTTGCACAACAAAAACAACTAGGCGATGACCAGTATTTTAAAAGCAATTTTAAAGGTATTGTACAGCCATTGCCCACTGCTACTCGCTGGGTAGATAATAGCCATTTTCTGCTCATAAGAGATGGAAAAATACTTTTGGTAGATGCAAAGAATGGCAATGAAGTTGCTTATACTGAACCTGAAATTAAAAAAGAAAGTGTAGAATTAAAACCAGAAATCATAGTCAAAAACAAAGATTTATACCTAAGGAATAAAACAGAAGACATACAACTCACAAAAGATACTTTGGTAGAAACCAACCCTACGCTTAGCCCCGATGAAAAGTATTTAGCCTATACCAAAAAGAATGATTTATACACCGTAGAAATAGCCACCCAAAAAGAAACCCGTCTTACAAACGATGGCAGCGATGTTATTTTAAACGGGTATGCTAGTTGGGTATATACAGAAGAAATATTGGGCAGGGCATCTCGCTACCGCTGTTTTTGGTGGAGCCCCCATAGCAAAAGCATTGCATTTTTTAGAACCGATGATGCTCCTGTTACGCCTTTTATCATTACCGATGCTCCTGGTGTGCATGGATACCTAGAAACGGTACGATACCCAAAAGTGGGAGATAAAAACCCAACTGTAAAAGTGGGATTGGTGAAGCCTGAAGGTGGGCCTGTTGTTTGGGCAAATTTTAATACACAGGATGACCAATATTTTGGCATGCCATATTGGACAAATGATGGCGCATCGCTCTGGGTGCAATGGATGAATAGAAAACAGAACAACCTAAAAATATATGCAGTAGACCCAACAAGTGGAAACAAAAAAGAAGTGTATGATGAAACACAAAAAACATGGATACAATTGCAAGATGGTTACGAACGCTTGCACATGCTAGCCAGTAATAAAAACTTTATTTTAGAAAGTGATAAAACAGGTTGGAACAATTTGTATTTGTACGATATGAATGGTAAATTTATAAATGCCATCACAGCAGGAAAATTTACAGTAACTGATGTAAATTATATAGACGAGGCAAAAAAGAAAATTTATTTTACGGCACGTAGCAAAGAAAATACGGCACGTAAAGATTTTTACAGTGTAAATTTTGATGGCAATAATATGCAACGTTTAACTTTTGGCGAATACAATCATGGCATAATTAATTTATCGCCAGATGGCAGTTATTTTATTACGAGTTACAACAATGTAAGTACAGCAACCAAAATGGCATTGGTAGATAACAAAGGAAAAATTATAAAAGAAATAGCGGATAGCAAAAGAGCAGAAATGAATGATTACCTATTGGCAAAAACAGAAATCATACGAGTAAAAAGCGATGATGGTTTGTACGATTTGCCAATGAAAGTTACTTGGCCTATTAATTTTGACAAAACAAAAAAATACCCTGTACTTATTTCTATTTATGGTGGGCCCAATGCAGGAACGGTTATGGATACATGGTCGCTAAGTGGCAACCAACAATTTTATGCAAAAGAAGGATTGATACAAGTAGCCATGGATCATAGGGCCAGCGGGCATTTTGGCAAAGAGGGCGTAAATTATATGTACCACAACCTAGGTTATTGGGAAATGAAAGATTATAGTACAATGGTAAAATGGCTGATAGAAAACGGAGCAGCAGATGCAAAAAAAATATGCATTACTGGTTTTAGTTATGGTGGATATTTAACTTGCTATGCGCTTACTTATGGTGCAGATGTATTTACACACGGTATGGCGGGCGGCAGTGTTACAGACTGGTCCTTATACGATACACATTATACAGAGCGCTACATGGGTACGCTTGCAGATAATGCGGAAGGCTATAAAACAAGCTCGGTACTTACTTATGCAGATAAATACAAGGGGATGCTGCAAATTGTGCATGGTATAATTGATGACAATGTGCATTTGCAAAACAGCATACAATTGGAGAGTAAATTACAAGACCTAAAAAAAGATTTTGAAATGATGAATTACAGTGGCGGCCGCCATGGCTGGGGTGGCAATAAGGGCTTGCATTTTCAAAACTTAAAAACACAATTCATTTATAAATATTTATTGGAAAAACCGGTTCCGAAAGCAATGTTGAGGTAGGGAAAGGTTCAAGAGGTTCAAAAGGTTGAAGAGGTTCAAAAGGTTGAAGAGGTTTAAGAGGTTTAAGAGGTTGAAGAGGTTTAAGAGGTTTAAAGGGTTTAAGAAGTTCTTAGGCCCTTTATTTTTTGCAGCACTTTTTACGAACCTATTAAATAATTTTATTCATCCGAATTTACCAAAGTGCCGTAATCAATAAGCAGTTCAGTTCCTACTTCTATATCGCATATGGCTTCAAAAAATTCGCCTTCGTTTATAGAAACAAGATTGGGGGTATCGCTGTGGTTTAGGTAATAACACAAATCCATTACTTTAAAACCTTGCTGTGGTACGTAATAATGTGTATCGTTAAACAGACAGAAATTTTCAACCAAATATTTGCTATGCACCGGTAATTGTTCTACTTCTTCAAAACTTAATAACTCCCAGTTTATAGGGCTGATACTAAATATATTTCTGGTGCCTTTGGGTATTTTTTTTATGGCTACAACACCAATTCCATGCAACGAGGAGGGAGCTAGGGCCGCATAGGTTTCGTGTTGGAGTTCGTTGATTAAATCTTGTTTCATTCAAAAGTAATTTCGCAAAAAATAAACTCAATTGTATAGATTTAAAAAGTACTATTCCACTTCCACCGCTTTCTCTCCTTGTAATTTCATAAACCCAATAGGTTGTATAAAATCTCCCAAACCATTTTCGTTTAAAACATTTATCACATCTTCCGTTTTATTTTTATTTACTGCAATGAGTAAGCCGCCGCTTGTTTGCGGGTCTGCCAATATAGCCCATTGTTCTTCGGAGAGTGCTCCAATTTTATAACCATAACTATCCCTGTTTCTTGTAGTGCCGCCCGGTACAGAACCTTGGGCAATGTAGTCAAAAATGGTAGGAGTAATTAGAGGTACATGAGCAAAATGAATAACGGCTGTAAGTTCGCTACCTTCTGCCATTTCGGTAAGGTGGCCTAGCAAGCCAAAACCTGTAACATCTGTCATAGCTGACACAGAAGCCAATTTACCCAATGCTTCACCCACTTTATTTAATTGCATCATTTGGTTTGCAGCAAGGTCTTTGTGTTCATCTTTTAAAATAGCTTTTTTTTCTGCTGTTGTAAGTATGCCTACACCCAATGGTTTTGTAAGCAACAATACATCGCCTTCTTGGGCTTTGTTGTTTTGCTTTATGTTTTCTATGGCTACTATACCATTTACGGCCAAGCCAAAAATGGGCTCGGGCGAATCTATGCTATGCCCGCCTGCAAGCGTTATGCCTGCTTCGTTGCAAATGCTTCTGGCACCATCTATTACTTTTTGTGCTACTTCTGGCGATAATTTATTAATAGGCCAACCAAGTATGGCAATGGCTAGAATGGGTTTTCCTCCCATGGCATATACATCGCTGATGGCATTGGCAGATGCTATGCGACCAAAATTGAAAGGATCATCTACAATAGGCATAAAAAAATCAGTCGTAGAAATAAGTGCCGTTCCATTGCCCATATCCAACACTGCCGCATCGTCTTTGCTATGGTTACCTACAATGAGTTTGTCATTATCGGGCATGGCAATATTTCCTTTAAGAATCGTATCTAGTACTTGTGGCGATATTTTACAACCACAACCTGCACCGTGTGAATATTGTGTGAGTTTTATTTGTTCCATGTTATTGTTTACTAAAAAATTATTGTGCAAGTTATTCACAGTTTTTTAGAAATAGTCTTTTTATTTTTTGGTTTGTTTAATACCAATGTTATCAGCTCAATAATAGCTTGTTGGTGTTTTAATAAGGTTTGTTGGTTGGCCAGATTCGCATTCAAAATATTTTGTAATATAGTATCATAGTTTTCTACCCCCTCCGAAAGTTTATCCGTTTCACTAACTAAAGCTTCCATTTTCTGATGGGAATCGGGATATGAATTATTTAAAACTCGTTTGGGTCTATGCCAAATTCATCTTTCAGTTTTTGTAATAAATGCAAACTCAAATCTGACCTGTTTGTTTCGTATTTACAATAAGTAGCTTGCTCAATATTCAACTTTTCACCCATTTGCACTTGCGATAACCCTAAATCTTTTCTAAGTTTTTTTAGCCTAGCCGCTCTAAACATAATTATTCTAATTTTTCATAAATAAATTCAAAAAGAGAATAGATAACTTCAATAAAACGAAGCATTTTTACATTAACTAATTATTAACTAAGTTTTTGTAGTGTTTAAACTACAAAGCTTGCAATCACCTAATAAACATCAATGCTTATCAGCTTGTAAGCATAATAAATAACAAGGTATATGTTTTACATTATCAAAGATGCGCAGCTTTATTTGTAAAACATAGGGTGGAATTTTTCTTAGACACAACACCTTAAAAAATGAAGGTATAAGATTACATTATTAAATTTAACAAAATGAAAATTTTAAAGTTTTGGGTTGTATCTATCTTTATGACGGTTTTATTCTTTTCTTGTAAGAAAGACAATTTACAAAACCCAATAGAGGAAGAAGAAGTTCTTACTGTAAAAAATGGGGTTTCAGTTAGTAGTAGGGGATATCTTGTTTTCAAAACTGTGGATGAAATGGTAAGGTTTGGAAAACTGTTGATTATTGATAAGGATGAGAAATTATTAACTGAACTAAAAAATGATGGGTTTAAAAGCAGAAAAGCCAATGAAACGGATTTTTCAAGAAATCCAAATAGTATTTATAGCACAATTTTTAATGCTCAAGGTTTACTACAGATTAATGACGTAATTATGAAAATTACGGATGACGATTTGTTTCTTTATACACTATTACAACAATATGCAGATGCAGCAACAATGACCAATTTAATAAATGAAGTGTATATTCCTACAAAAATGAATAAAATAAATGTAGATAGGGAATTAACTGAAAACTTTAGCCTGATTGATTTTACAGCAGAAAACCCCTATGGGAAATTAGAGGCTCTAAATGGTGGAACTGCGGGAAGACGACCTATGTTTGGGAATCAATCTCAACCCCATACAGTATATAATCCTGATATTTATAACCCAGGTATGTGTAGTTGGACGACAACGCCATATATAACGACATACGTTTTTTGGGTAAATGTGGGAGGTCATTGGGGGCAGGTTACAGCTTCTGGTTATGGTGCTTGCCCTAATTAATTTTACCTTATTTATTCGCAGATTCTAAATCTGCGAATATTTTTAATTAATTTCATATAATAAATGGTACTTTCTAATTTTAACAATTTAGCAAAAAAAAATATTTTCATCTTTATATATATTCTTTGTTGCAGCAATACTTACGGACAAACCAAACTGAAAGTTATTTCTGAAACTGATAATTCTAATTTACCCTTTGCAACAATTACAGATAAAAAAAAGATGTATTCCTACTCATCAAACGGTAATGGGGAAATCCTTTTGGATGCGAAAATTGGAGACACATTGCAAATTACTTACGTAGGCTTTGTTACAAAATACCACATTATCAGTACCAATAATGATATTGTTAAACTGGTTCAAAATAATTCCATTTTGAAGCCAATAGTGATTTCTAATTGTAAGAAAATAAATACGGATAAAATAAATAATTTCAAAAACGTAAAAAAGGTAGACAATAATTTTGGAGGTTATTCTGCAAGTTATGGTATTGGAAGTAGTAATTATGCAATCCATTTTAAAAATTCAACTAAAGACTATACTCTTTCAAAATTTTCTTTTTGGCTCAAAAATTACTTAGGCCCCGATAGTGTTGTCTTCGCACCTTTTCTCATATCGATTTATGAAGTAAATGATACAAATGATCTTCCAACAATACCAGTATTGGAGAAACCAATTTTTTACTTCCCTAGTAAAGTAGGCAAACAAACTATAGATTTAGATAGTTTGCATATTAAAATACCTGAAAAAGGTATCTATATCTCTTTTCAATACATAATGGATGAAAAATATTCATGGAACTGGAAAACAAAATGGGGCTGTCCTAGTTGTGTGGATACCGTTATTAAAATGTATGGCGGAATTTTAGAAGGTGCTTACAATACAGGATATAAATCGCTTATTTACAATTTTTTTACAAATGAATGGATAAAGCAAAAGCCTACTCAGTGTATAAAATTTGAGGCGGTTTTAAAATATTGTAAAAACTAATATTCCATTGCTAAATTTTTTTCTGAAGGTGTTTTTACAAAAACAAATTTAGTTATGTAAAAGAACCTCAACACAAAAAAAGAAGTATAAATTATCAAGAACTAAAACCCAAAGGTCATTTACAAGTCAGGGTATCGCTACAAGTTTTCTTTATATTTTATTATTTCTGTTTGCGCAAAACTTGCAAAGGCAGCCGTAGTGTTACTTAAAATATTTTACGTCTCGGCGGGTTTTTAATCCAATAAGTGATAAAGAAGTACTATTGCAAATAAAAGAGTTTCGGTAAGTAGCAGAAGCTTTCTTGTTTTTAATACTGCTGATGACATATTAATATTGGGTAAACTATAGACCGTTGATATCGATGATAAAATTATAACAGTCGTTAAAAATGATGGTTTAAAAAGTAGAAAACCAAATCAAACTGATTTGGGAAGAAATCCAAATAGTATTTATAGCTCAATTTTTAATGCTCAAGGTTTACTACAGATTAATGACGTAATTATGAAAATTACGGATGACGATTTGTTTCTTTATACGCTATTACAACAATATGCAGATGCAGCAACAATGACCAATTTAATAAATGAAGTGTATATTCCTACAAAAATGAATAAAATAAATGTAGATAGGGAATTAACTGAAAATTTTAGCCTAATTGATTTTACCGCAGAAAACCCTTATGGGAAACTAGAAGCTCTTAACGGAGCAAATATTGGTCGCAGGCCTATGTTTGGGACTACGCACTCTACATCTACCAATTCACCTTATGGGACTGGTCACTATAATGGTATAGGAAATTGTGTTCAAACTGTTTGTGATGTAACCGTTCATACTACTTACATATTTTGGATTAACGTAGGCTCAAATACAGAATATAACAATTGCCATGATATTTCTAAATCAGGTTGTAACTAATATTGAGCTAGAGATATAATTAATATTAACATAAATAATATAGAGGCTACCGAAAAAAATTAGGTTGCCTCTATACTTTTTATTAAATTCAAATAAAAAAATATGCGATTAGTACTTTTTTGTATCTTTTTTATTCACAATAGCTTATTTGCACAACCAAAAAATATATTAATTATTGGCGGTTGGAAATTTGAAAAACTAATATCAGCAGATAGTACAGAAATATCAAAAGAATTGATAGAGAGCAATAAAGGTATTATTTTAACTTTTAAAAAAAATGGAACTTTCTCCACTATAAAAAAAACTAAAAATAAAATAGTAAACTTGGGTATTGGGAAATATAAAATCAGCAAAGACGAGAAATACTTAATACAAGAGGACAATGAGTTACTAATACTCACACTAAATAAAGATAATTTGATATTTAAATCATTTGAAAATGTAATAATAAAATTTCAAAGATTATAGCGTATGTACAAATTCAAACTGTACCTTTTTACTTTATTAATAACTTGCTTGTATTCAAAATCATTTAGTCAATGTGTTATTAAAGGAACAGTCATAAATAAAGAAACCAAAAAACCTGTACCAAATGCTTCTTTAAGTTTAAAAAAAGAGAAAGTAGGCATTTCAGCAAATCAAAGTGGAATGTTTGAGTTTGAATCAAAATGTGTTAGCGGAGATACTTTACTTGTGTCGGCTATTAACTATCAAAAAGTAGAAATAGCAACTTCTACATTAAAGCGTGAAAATGTAATTGAACTTACTCTTTTTGAAAAGGAACTAAATGCTGTTATCATACAGCAAGTAAAGAAAAAAGAAACAGTTGTTTTAAATGCAATTGAAGATTGTTCTACTAATTACTATGTTGGTAGCGAATCAATGCATCAAATAGGACAAAGTTACAATAACCCATTTCCTATCTCCAAAATTAATGGAATTGAAATTTGTAAATTAAGAGGTAGTTGTACTTTTCGTATTAGAATTTATAATATGGATACCATTACAATGAAACCATCTAATGAAATTACTGATACAATCATAGAAGTAAATCACAAAAAGAGAAAGCCTTTTATCGACTTAAAGAAGTATAATATCTACATAAAAGAAAGAACGTTTGTTGTAAGTATTGAATGGCTACTTAAAGAAGAGAACGTTTTTTATGAAAAAATAAAGATTAATGGAAAGAAGATAATGCAAAAAGAATATGAACCGTATTTATGTGTTAGAAATAAAAATGCAGACAACAGTATAGACAATGATAAAAAAGTTTGGCATTACACAAATGTGAATAATTGGGTGAATATAAACAATAATTCTACTATTTTTTTAATATCCGTTTCTCTCGAAAAAATGGAAAAATGATTTACCCTTTCACATGGATTTAAAAAAATTAAATTTTAACATTAAAATTTTATGCAGAAAAGTAGCATAGTTTATTAAGCGCTAAAAATCGAACGCCTTTTATATGTCGGGGTTTCGCTACAAGATTTTTTATAAATTTATACTGTCTGTTTGCGAAAACCCCTCCAAAGCAGCATTTTCAATTAATAATTTTTCATTCTGTTCTGTTTCTACTTTATCTGCATTAATTTTTTTTATCAACAATGCTGCATTTTCTCTGTTGTACAGCCCTTTCAAATACCATTTATCATAATAAGTAAGCAGTATTCTAAAACTCTCTTTAAAATTATTTTCAAGTAAAAAATTTATAGCAGTTTTTGTTTCCAAACCGCCTAGCCTTTTCTGTATGCGCATAATGGCATTTACCAACTCTTCTTTTTTGTGTACCCCATATTCGGCTGTTAAATAGTTTAATCTTTCTTCAAAAGGTATATCCATAAAAAAAACCTTGCTGCTGCGCATCGTTTTCCAGAGCGGTATGGGTATTTGTACATTGCCTATGCGTTGGCTTTCGTCTTCTAGCCAGATACAGTTGGCGGTGGGCAATGGGCAGTGGGCAGTTGGTTCGTTTGACCGTAAGCTTTCAATACTTTTTTGAAACAATTCTTTCGCTAATAAATTTTCAAACATTTCTTGTGTGGGTTGCGGCAGTTGCCCTAGTGCGCCCAATGCAGATCCTTTGTGATTTGCCAATCCCTCTAAATCTATTATAGCATGGTTTTCTTTTGCCAAGGCTTGTAGCAACAATGTTTTTCCGCTCCCTGTATAACCACCAATGATATTAAAATGATATGCTTCTTCAAATTGTTCCAATACCCAATTGCGATAGGCTTTGTAGCCGCCTTCTAGCGTATAAACTTTAAAGCCATACAAATCCAATAACCAAGCAACTGCAGCACTACGCATACCGCCACGCCAGCATTGAAGAAGTATAGTTGCGGGTTTATTGGTTAGGGGTTGCGGGTTCGATAACTCCAAAAGTTTCGTTTTCTTATTCAAGTCTGCAGCTAAAGAACCCGTAACTCCTAACCCGTAACGCTTAACTATTTCTTCAACTTCCTCCACCATCAACTTCATCTTCGGGCCAAAAAAATCTAACCCTATTTTTATAGCATCTTCTTTGCTTTGCTGCTTGTAAGCGGTACCTACCAATTTTCTTTCTTCATCGCTAAATAACGGTAGGCTTAAGGCGGTTGGGATATGAGCGTGCTTGTATTCGCCTGGGCTACGCACATCTAGTAATACATTTGTTTTTACTAGTTCTAAAAAAGCTGCTATAGGTAATTTTTGAATGGCCATGTGGTATTAAGCTACAACGTATTCACAATCAAATACAGTTTAAAGAATTGCAAAAATACGTATCTATCATGTTAGAATAACAAAGGGCGCATTTAAAATGTTGCAATGGTTGTCGCAAGGGTTGTCAACCTTATCTGTTAATTCCAAAATAAATGTACTGGATAAAGGTTGACAACCCCATGTCCAATGTACTGATAAAGGTTGACTACCCTATATCCATATGCTCTGAATAAAAGTTGACAACCCTATTTGCAAAAATTTTAACAACCAGAATTTATGTAATTGATAAAATCTATGCATCTTCCCAAAAACTACCATTTATGAACCATCCATCAAAACTATACATAGCATTATTTGCTATTGTTTGTATCATTTGCTTAGAAGCCTTTAAAAACAAACCTGCCCTAGATAAAAAACCAACATCTTTTAGCAACATACAAGTAGAGGAACCAAAGATACAAGTGGCCATATTATTGGATGTGAGTGGTAGTATGGATGGCCTAATTGAACAAGCAAAAGCACAATTATGGAATATGGCAAGTACAATGGGAAAAGCCACATGCCAAAATGGTAAAAGCCCATTGATAGAAATAGCCCTGTATGAATATGGCAGAACAACCAACGATGCCAAACTTGGTTATGTAAAAAAAATAAATGGTTTTATAAACGATTTAGATTCATTATCTGGGAATTTATTTAGCCTAAAAACTGATGGCGGGGAGGAGTATTGTGGGCAAGTGATATATACTTCCATAAAAGAATTGGCTTGGGATAACACTGATGGTACCTACAAAGTAATATTTATTGCCGGCAATGAAGATTTTTTACAAGGCAATCTGCAATACACAAAAGCTTGTAATGAGGCTAAACAAAAAGGAGTAATTGTAAATACTATTTATTGTGGTGATAAAATGCAAGGTGTAAGGGAGCACTGGAACCTTGCAGGCGAGTGTGGCAATGGCAGCTACACAAACATAAATCAAAATGCAAAAGAGCAAGAAATACCAACGCCATATGACAGTGTTTTGTATGCACTAAATACAAAATTGAACGGTACATACCTTGGATATGGAGCGCAAGCAAGTTATTTTTCTGCAAATCAGGTAAGGGTAGATGCCATGAATTATAGAACAAGCAAATCTGTTGGACTCAAAAGAATAAGTGTGAAAGGAAAGAAAGAATTGTATAAAAATGCTCAATGGGATTTGGTAGATGCTGCAAAAGATAGTGCTACATTTTTGGATAAGTTGGATGCAAAAACATTGCCAGATAGTTTGAAAACAAAAACAAAAGATGAATTGAAATTACTCGTAAATCAAAAAGCAACAGAAAGAAGTAATATACAAACAGAAATAGCCAATAACAGTATACAACGGGATAAATACATTGCAGCAGAAAAAGCAAAACTGGCAAATACAGGCACGGTTGCAACACTAGAAACAGAAATAGAAAAAATCATAAAAGAGCAAGCCAAGCGTTTTAACATGACGATACAATAAATTTAGGTGTACTGTTGATGGACCGTTTTTTTTACCCAATACAATTTGTAATAGTTATTCTTACTACATGAATATAATGCTATTGCATTTGTTTCTACTTTCTGTTATTTTAATTTCTCGGTTGTTATACCACAAAAAACAGCAGCCTTTTTATTAGGCTATTTGAATAAACACTTTTTTAAAGGAGAAACAATTTTTGTAATAATGGCGGGTGGTTTTTGCATGTTACTTGCTTCTATTACCATGTTTTTTTTGAATGAGTTGGTATCAAATAAAACTTAATACCAGAAAATGATTATCCATATTTCCGTCTTAAAAAAATGATTCGGTATCTGAAACTATCATAAAATAATCCTATTAACAATGCCAAGGCTGCAATGAACAATACATATAAATGAAGCTTATCAAAAAATACTCCGCTCACCACACCTCCTACAAAAAAAGCAACAATAATGGTTAGGCGCAAGGTAATGGAAGTAAACAATCTTGCTTTGGCTTCTTTGCTTTTGTAAAAAAAAAGTTGAGATAATTCTATACCCAAATCAGTAAAAAGACCCGTAAGGTGGGTCGTGCGCACAATGGAATTTGAAATTTTAGTAACCAATGAATTTTGTAACCCCATTGCAAACAACAAACTACATGCAAGAAAATTTGGATAAGACAAAACCAAGTACTTTCCAAAAATGGCCATCGCCATTAAAATTATGATTTCAATTGAAATCGGTATCACATAAATATACCGTTCGTTCATTCTAATAATAATTTCTGTGAGCAAACTCGAAAAGAAAGAACCTAATAAAAAGAAAAAGATATAAAGGAAATATACAAGCCCTCCCCAAAAATTTAATTTAAAAACTTCGTCTACAAAAAATGCAAAATGACCAGTTACATTGGTAGTTAGCCGTTGTATGCTTAAAAAACCAGCAACGTTTACAATGCCTGCTACAAACGATAAGAAAGATGCAATTCTTAAGTTATGCTTTGCATTTCGTGTTTTACCTTGGTGCCTAAACATATTGCACTTTTAGAGCAAAAGTACATTTTAATTCTTTGTAAGCACAATCCTACCCCTATCTGCCTTGTAAATTTCGTCGAAGTAATTTACAATAGCTTCATATTCGCTTTTAGGAAAACGCCCTTCATTTCTTTCATTTTTGCGTAGCACATTTATAAAGTTATCTTTTACCGTAAAATTGATACTGTAGTTTCCATACGCTGTTTTTAAAGAAATATTTTTGGGCATTGCCTCTACCGTATAGTTTTCGGGAATTTTTATTTGAATAGTATCTACATCTATATAGGCTGAAAAAAATTGAATATCGTATTTTCTTTTTTTATCCTCCTCGAGTTTATTTGCAGAACGGTTAAAAAAGTTTGGTGTTATAAAAAATCTTTTCCCGGTAATGGTAGCATAATCAGGTGCAGTAATAGATAAATGCTCATCTACTGTAGGAATTAATCCTTTGGTTTGGGTGTAATCAAATTTCTCAACTGAGTAAGTGGGTAAGCTCAATGTACTATTCAAATATTTTTTCTTTTCTTCTTCCGTTGCACCATTCATTAATCCATGTACATCATCTTGTTGTATGCCTGTATAATGCGTATCTACTTCGGCAGATAATGCTCCTTCTTCATTTATAGATGCGCTAACTTTTCGCAATTGCAAATTATCTATAGCCTTATAAGTGGGCGTTCTTACTATATGTCCCCCATCATCATCAATCAATAATACTTTTCTATTGCCTGTAAAACTTCCCATATAACCAGCACTTACCGTTTGGCTTGTACACTCTAGCCACATGGTATCTTTTTGTAGCGGCACACACATTATTGCATGGTTAAAATAAGGCGATGGAAAGTCTTCCCATAGCCCATTTCTATAATCACCCGAATTTACTAATACATATTTTGCTGGCAATTTCATTTCCTTTAGTAAGCTTACCATATAATTAGAAAGTGCTTTACAATCACCGTATTTTTTGGTAGCTACATACTTTGCATCAAATGTTTGCCAGCCACCAATTCCTATTTGCACACTTATATACCTTGTATTTTTTTGTAAATAGGCATACAATAATTTTACTTTCTCATAGTTATCGGTCACATTATCGGTAAGCTTGTGTATATCCGCTTTAATGTTTTCTGGAAGCTCCTGCCTCCCATTGTTTAAATCTTTAATGAACAAACCAAGGTTTTTCCAACTACTCATCTCGCCTTTGTAATCGCCTATTTCAAATAGTGCAGGGGCAATATAGACTGCAGGATTTATTTCATCCCAGTGTGGCTGGTATTGCTCATAAGCAACAGGGAGAAGGTTCTTTACTTGCCAGTTGTAGATTTTCCTATCTTTTTCCGTAGATTGTACAGGTAGATTGGTATAAGCAATTTGCTTAAAACGTAGAACGTAATCAGCTGGCGTTTCTACTATGAAGCTGCTTTGCTCTACGCTACATTCTAATTCTATTGGATTCCATGACGGAAGAAAAAAAATGCCATCCAACTCTTGTTCGTCTTCATACGCTACCGTATATGGATATTGAGCATAATAAAAATTATGGTGTTTTGCCCTATCATCCGACATAAGGCTTACAGCTCCCACGGCGGAAAAATCTCCAATATCTTTTTTCTTTACTGATCTGATTTCTTTTCCTTTTGCGTCATACAACGTTCCCGAAATATTTGACAGGCTTTGTAATTTAGAATATGAATTATGATAGTCTGCCAAGCCAGCACCAGCTTCTTTTAATACAGTAATGACGTATTTATGTTTTACAACTGCTTTGGAATTAGATTTAATAATTACCCTTAATTCTTCAAACCTCTTTACTGCGTTTGCATTTTCTTTTAACGAATCATTGATCAATGCCACATCATAATTTTGAGAAAAAGTAGCATTATAAAAAAAAAGCGTGCACAAAAAATATATCTTTCTCATTGTTTTATTTAATTTTTTTGAATACGATTTGTTCACTCTGTTTCTTTACAATTTGGCCAAAAAAATCACGCAATGATTGGTACTCTTCCGGGTCAAAATTTGCTCTATTGAGTATAATTTTACTCCTAAGTTGTATTGAATTTGCATCGGCTTGCACTATATATTCAAACATACCATCTTCGTCATTGTATTTAACTCTTATCGATTTAGGAATTTCATCTACCTTATATCCTTTTGGAATATCCATATAAACAATGATTACTTCATTGGTTTGATAAGGCATTTCTACTGGATAATTTCGAGTTGCAGCTGTAAAAGGGTTCGTTTTATATGCCTCACCAAATAATGGATTGAAATAAATAATGTCTTCTGTAAAAGCGGTGGCAAAATCGTACTTTATCGCAATTCTTTCATCCAACTTATCCAAGGAATCAATAGATTGGTTGCTCAGTGTAATGTCGTAACTGAAACCATTTTTTATTTTTTTAAAATAGGCTTCTTTTGAAGAATTACTCATTTCCTCTCTAAAATCAAAAGATTCGAAATGTCCTAAAGTAGAACTAAATGAGCCTTCAATTTTTTTCCCATCCTCACTGTTATAGAAATTGATATTGGTTGTTTTCTTTTCCTTCAAACTATCAGAAAATAATGGAACTAGGTAAGGCTTTTCACCAATTATTCTCGCATATCCGTTGTAACAATAATCTGGCAAATGATTGAATCCTATCTTCTTTTTGGATGCATCCAATAAATATTCTTTTTCATTAATTAAGACCCTTGTTAAAACATAATTAAATTTGTTTATTAATGGATACATTTCATAAGCCAATCCATTATCTCTGGTACTAAGTATTAGTGGCTCTGCATTAATTTTTGCTTTTTTTAATAGTGCTACCAACACAAGGTTTAGTCCACTCGCATTACCTTTTTTATCCTGAAAAGTTTTTTTAAGATTTTCATTTAAATAAATGCCGTCAAAACTTGTAGCTACAAAATTATTTTTTACGAAATCAAATATATTTTGTGCTGTTGCCAATGTATCATTTTTAATGATAAGTTTTTCAAGGTCATCTTCCATCCATTTATTTTTTTCTGATAGAGCTGCTCCAAATTGTTCATCTTTTAATAACTCCTTTACCAATTCATCCCAAGTACTTAAAATAGGTTTGGGTGCTTGATCAGGATAATCTAAACTCTTTATTTGAAACTCAATCTTAGAAATATGATTTTCTAAAGTAGTTAAAAATTTCTCTTTTTTTATTGCAGGCAAGTTGTTTAATATCCACTCGGAATGAACAATGGTAGCTTTGTAAACAAATGATTGAGATCTTTCCATACCTTCCCCCCTGTCAAAAAGATTATATGATTTATAATCTATATTTAAATTTGTAGGCTTTAAATCAAAATACCCTGATGGCAAAAAAACAAAATTGAAGAGCTGCGGAATGGTTACTTCATACTTACTTTGCAAGACAGGATAGCTCGTTTGAAAATACCAGCTTCGTAAATCTCTCCATCTTGGAGAAATAATAGTATAGCTGTACTCAATAATACAACCTTCTTTTAAATTAGGAAAAGTGAATTTCTCTACAGTATAGTTCTTTGCTATCTTATCTTTAAACAGTGATTGCTTATCGAGCTTTACTTTGTTTAAAACACCGTTTTCCATTGTGTATGTAGAAGCTTCAATTTTATTTAATACTTCTTCTGTCTTTTCTCCTTTGTATAACGGAATTTGTATAGTTGCAAGATCAAACGCATTTTTATTTAATATACGAACACGTTGGTGGTATGTATAAGAAATATCAAACCATGAGTCTGTATTTGCTACATACTTTGCACTTCCGTAATCATACAAAATAACGGCTTGGGCACTGCTATCAATTGAATATACTTTTGTTTCAAAATCTTTTGCAGTAACATCACCAAATTTTATATTTGATTGCTCTTGAGATTTGGCATTAAAAGATAGAATAAATACTCCGAAAAATAAAATTAAGTTACATCGCATCCTAGGGTAATGGTTTGTTACAAATGTAGTTAGATTTAAACTAATAACATCAATGACAATAAAACTACTAAGTATTAAACTATTGCTTCTTGCATTTCAAACTGCATTTTGTGTAACTGATAATAATGCCCCTGCTTCTTCATCAATTCCGCATGGGTGCCCATTTCCTTCACTTCGCCGGCATCTAATACCAAAATTCTATCTGCCTTGCGTATGGTGCTTAACCTATGGGCTATTACGATAGAAGTTCGTCCAGCTATTAGTTTATCTATGGCATGCTGTATGAGTACTTCACTTTCGGTATCTACCGACGAAGTGGCTTCGTCTAGAATAAGAATAGATGGATTGTACAATAATGCTCTTACAAAAGAAAGCAATTGACGCTGCCCAAGCGATAAGGTGGCACCCCGTTCCATTACATTGTAATCATAACCCCCTGGTAGCTTTTCAATAAATTGATGCATGCCAATTAGTTTGGCTGCAGCAATTACCTCTTCTCTTTTGATATCGGTATTGCGCAATGTTACATTATCCAACACACTGCCGCTAAACAAAAATACATCTTGTAATACTATACCAATTTTACTCCTCAAATAATCTAGCTCATACGCTTCTATATTTTCCCCATCTATTTTAATAGCTCCTTTTTGTACATGGTACAATCTGTTTATCAAACTAATAATAGACGTTTTTCCACTGCCTGTATGCCCTACAATAGCGAGTGTCTCTCCAGCCTTTATTTCAAAATTAATATTTTTGAGTACATACCTTTCTTCCAAATAAGCAAACCATACTTGCTCAAAAGAAATATTCCCTTGCATGGTTGCCGGTGCGTAGGTTCCTGCACGTTCTGTTACATCTTCATTATCCAAAATGGCAAAAACCCTTTCGCTGGCAATGGCACCCATTTGCAATACATTAAATTTATCTGCTATTACACGCAGCGGGCGAAACAATAAATTTAAACAAAGAATAAATGAAGTAATAATTCCTCCTACGTCTTTGGCTTTTTCTGGTTGTAAGCCAGCCTGTGTACCAGCCCACCAAACCAATAAGCCAATAGATACTGCAGAAACCAATTCTACTACAGGAAAGAAAACGGAGTAAGCAAATATGCTCTTTATATTTGCATTGCGGTGCTCTTTGTTAATGTTTTTAAACTTTTCTAGCTCCCTTTCTTCGGCGGCAAATGCTTGCACAATACCCATACCTGTTATATGCTCTTGCACATATGCATTGAGTGCTGCTACGGCGTTTCTCACTTTTATGAAAGATTTGTTTACGGTTTCTTTGAAAAAATAAGTTGCTACAATAAGAAAAGGGAAAGGA
Organism: Ferruginibacter sp.; assembly: GCA_031380515.1. Taxonomy (GTDB): domain Bacteria; phylum Bacteroidota; class Bacteroidia; order Chitinophagales; family Chitinophagaceae; genus Ferruginibacter. The sequence goes on from JANNGD010000156.1 coordinate 78,777, forward strand.
GCTAGGCAAACAAGCGTAAGTTGCCAATTTGCCCAAAACATATAAGAGAGGACAGATACGATTGCCAACATATCTGCAATAATAGGAATGAGGCCATCACTAAAAATATCATTTACCGATTCTATGTCATTAATGGTTCTAGTTGTTAATGTACCTATTGGTGTTTTATCGAACTGCGATAAATTGAGGTGTACAATTTTATTATACGTTGTTATGCGAAGATCTTTTACTACCGACTGCCCCAAAGAGGCTGTAGTAAAAGTAAAAAAGAAACGGCAAGTGGTCTCTATTAATAACAAAGCAATTTGTATAATGGTTATTTCAATGATAAAGCCCCCCGCGCCATTTATAAAACTACCAGCGCTTTTATCATTTATGCCATGATTGATGGTAAGATGAATAAGCAAGGGCCTTATAGGTGCAATAACTGCTAAGAAAATAGCAAGAAAAATAGATAAATAAAATTTCTTTTTGTAGGGTGCGGCAAATGCAAATACCCTTTTTAATACAGATATATTGAGTTTCTTTTTTGGTGCTGACATTGGGGCAAAGGTACGAGTTGAAGGGTTACGAGTTGCAGTTTCAGGGGTTACGGGTTGCGGGTTGGGTAGTTATGGGTTGCGGGTTGGGTAGTTACGGGTTGCGGGTTGGGTAGTTACGGGTTGCGGGTTGGGTAGTTATGGGTTACGGGTTTGATAGTTACGGGTTGCGGTTGGATGGTTACAAGTTTTTAATTGGGCAACATCATGTATCTAACATCTAACATCTATCATCTAACATCTATCATCTAACATCTATCATCTAACATCTATCATCTATCATCTATTCCCTATCGTATTCCCCTTTTACTGCATAATATCCAAATATCATTAAACCAATTGCAATAGGAATAAATATGGTAATAATGATTATCCATGGTATGGGTTTGTTGATATCTTTTGTACCGTGGCCAATGTTTTGAAAGGCCCCATTTACTAAAAAGAAAATTACCATGGGTGCAATGAGCATCCATACAAATCCCATTACTTTTTTTAGTTGATTCATAATTTTTTTTTTTGTTGCCACTAATGACACGAATTTTCACGAATGGTTTTTATTCGTGGTTATTTGTGTTATTCGTGGCTAATTATCAAAAACCTATAAGGTTTTGTTAGCATTCTTATAATATAAAGTTTCTGCCTAAACCTTATAGGTTTGCAAAGGTTCCACTTTTGCAAATTAATCGCTTACATCCTCTTCTTTTTTATTACTCAAATATAAAACCCCTATTACAAAACACAAAGCTGCTACGCCTATTGGATACCAAAGCCCCACCAATGGGTCGTTTACAAAAGTAGTAGATAATAAAGTAGCAATAAAAGGGACCAACCCACCAAATACTCCATTGCCAATATGATAAGGCAAACTCATGCTGGTGTATCTTATTTTAGTAGGAAATAATTCTACTAAAAATGCTGCTATTGGTCCATAGGCCATTGTTACAAAAATGATCATTGCCCAAACGAGGAAGATGAATTTCCATTTCAATTGCGGTGAAAGAATAATATCAGTATACACAGTTTTGGATCCATAATTAAGATATCTGTTACCTTCTTTATCTGTATTAAATTTAACAAGAGGGGGAATTGATGAAAATTCTCCAATAAAGATAGAAGTATCGTTTCTTTTTTCAATAAAGGTTACTCCTTTGTATTCAAATGCATTTTCAACTTTTGTAATAAATGATAAGCTATCTTTTACATTTAATTTTTCTACAATATTTTTTGTACTTTTCTCTTGGCTCTTTAAATTATTTGAATCCTTCACCCACTCCTTTGCATCCGTATCCTTCAAAAAAGCTTTAAATATTGGTCTGTAAAAAACTACCCCCAACAACATCCCTACCATCATTATCCATTTACGTCCAATTTTATCACTGAGCCAACCAAAGAATAAAAAGAAAGGCGTGGCAAAAGCAATGGCCCATAGCAAAATGCCACGGCTTTGCATAAACTCGAGCTTGCAAGTGTTTTCTAAAAAACTTTGTGCATAAAACTGACCTGTATACCAAATTACGCCTTGCCCCATTACTGCTCCAAATAAGGCAAGCAACACAATTTTAAAATTTGCTTTGTTGCCAAAACTTTCTTTCAATGGATTGGTTGATGTTTTGCCTTCATGCTTCAATGCAGTATATAAAGGCGATTCATTCATTTTTAAACGGATGTAAATAGAGACACCCACAAGCAAAATAGATACCCAAAATGGATAACGCCATCCGCCCCACTCTGCAGTAAATGCGGCATCGCTCATATTATTTTTAACCAACATAATTACACCCAGTGCTACAAACAATCCGAGCGTAGCGGTGGTTTGTATCCATGCTGTAAAATAACCTCTTCTATGTGCGGGCGCATGCTCGGCCACGTATGTAGCTGCGCCACCGTACTCGCCACCAAGCGCAAGGCCTTGAACTAAACGCAATAATAAAACGAGTAGCGGTGCAGCCATACCAATCATTTTATAACTAGGCACCAAGCCTATTAAAAAAGTAGAGCCACCCATTAATACCAACGTAAGTAGAAAAGTATATTTTCTACCCACCAAATCGCCCAACCTACCAAAAACCAATGCACCAAATGGTCTTACTAAAAAGCCAGCAGCAAAAATGGCTAGTGTGCTTAGCAATGCTGCAGTATCATTTCCTTCCGGAAAAAATTGCGAAGCTATGGTTTTGGCAAGCATTCCAAAAATATAAAAATCGTACCACTCTATTAATGTACCAAGCGATGATGAAAAGATTACCTTACCAATTCCTTTGGTGGAAACTGCTGCCATGAAAAACTTTTTAAGAAATTATAAATTGTTAGTTTAGAAGAATTGGTATAAATATATTAATTTGGTGGCAAAGGATTGGTATTTATTTAGGGATTGGTATTTTTTTAATTTCGAATTCCGTGCATTCGCAATTGAAATGAGTATTGTATTACTCTCAAAAAATATAATTTTAGAAAATATATAATCGCAATTAAAAGCTGTCAGCCTGATCTTGTCGAAGGCGAAGTGAAACAATTAAAAAATATAACACCCATCTACGCTTCGATAAAAGATGAGAAAAGATATACTTTTGAATGGAGGTTCTTAATTGGATTTTATCAAAATCCAATTAAGAACAAAATCATATTTACCACTGAAGTTCAATCAAGGATATTCAGCTCGTAAACAAAAAATAAAATATTAAAATATCATGAGTTACCCATATCAAATAAATTCTTTAGATCAATACCACGCAGATTATAAAAAAGCAGCTGAAGAACCCGAAGCATTTTGGGGCAATGTAGCAGACAATTTTTATTGGAGAAAAAAATGGGACAAGGTATTGGATTGGAATTTTACCGAGCCCAAAGTAGAATGGTTTGCTGGAGGAAAATTAAATATTACAGAGAATTGTATTGATAGACATTTAGAAAAACTAGGAGACAAACCCGCTATTATTTGGGAGCCCAACAACCCCGAAGAGCGGGTACGGACGGTTACTTATGCTCGTTTGCATAAAAGGGTTTGCCAATTTGCGCAAGTACTAAAAAACAATGGTGTAAAAAAAGGTGACAGGGTATGCATATACATGGGTATGGTACCCGAGCTTGCGTATGCCGTGCTTGGCTGTGCAAGAATAGGTGCTATACATTCTGTAATATTTGGTGGCTTTAGTGCACAAAGTATTGCCGATAGGTTGGAAGATGCCAATGCTGAATTTATTGTAACATGCGATGGTGCTTATCGTGGTGAAAAAGTGATCCCGCTAAAAGCGGTGATAGACGATGCATTGATTGGTAATAAAACGGTAAAAAAAGTTATTGTTTATACAAGAACTAGAACTGCTGTAAGCATGATAAAAGGCAGGGATGTGTGGTGGGAAGATGAGATGGAATATGCAGAATCACAAATAGAAAAAGATGGAGTGGTTAGCTTTCCTGCAGAAGAAATGGATGCCGAAGACCCGCTTTTTATTTTATACACAAGTGGTAGTACAGGAAAACCCAAGGGCGTGGTGCATACATGCGCAGGCTACATGATTTGGACAACTTACACTTTTGTAAATATGTTGAACTACAACAAAGGCGATATACATTTTTGTACAGCCGATATTGGTTGGATTACTGGACACAGTTATATTGTATACGGACCACTTGCAGCAGGGGGTACATCTGTAATGTTTGAAGGGATACCTACATGGCCCGATGCTGGTAGATTTTGGGATATTGTAGACAAGCACCAAGTGAATATTATTTATACAGCACCAACCGCCCTTAGAAGCCTAATGAGTTTTGGCGAAGCGCCCTTGTTGGGAAAAGATTTATCATCGCTCAAAATATTGGGAACGGTAGGCGAGCCTATCAACGAAGAAGCATGGCATTGGTATGATGATAATATCGGCAAAAACAAATGTCCCATTATTGATACTTGGTGGCAAACAGAAACATCTGGCACATTGATTTCTAACCTGGCAGGTATCACGCCATCTAAGCCAGGTTGGGCTACATTGCCAATGCCTGGTGTACAACCCATATTGGTAGATGAAAATGGAAAAGAAATAACGGAAAAAGACGAACATGGAATGCTTAAAGGAAATTTATGCATTAAAGCACCATGGCCCGGTATTTTAAGAACCACTTGGGGCGATCATGAAAGATGCCGCACAAATTATTTTGCAACTTATCCTAATTTATATTTTACTGGAGATGGTGCATTAAAAGATGCAGATGGCAATTATAGAATTACTGGCAGAGTAGACGATGTATTAAATATTAGTGGCCACCGTATTGGTACCGCCGAAGTAGAGAACGCCATTAACATGCATACGGGTGTAGTGGAAAGTGCTGTGGTGGGCTATCCACACGATATTAAAGGGCAAGGTATTTATGCATTTGTAATTTACAATGGCCACCATGGCGACGAAAACCAGCGCAGACAAGATATTAGTTTGACTGTATCTAAAATAATAGGCGCAATTGCCAAGCCAGATAAAATACAATTTGTAAGTGGCTTACCCAAAACCCGTAGCGGAAAAATTATGCGCCGCATACTTAGAAAGATTGCTGAAGGCGAAACAGAAAACTTGGGAGATATAACTACTTTGCTAGATCCTGATGTGGTAGCTGAGATAAAAGAGGGGAAGTTGTAGTTTAAGTTGTTTAATATTTGTAAAGCATATTGTGTCAGACAGCTGTGGAGTATACAATTATTTATCTGAAGTAATAAGTAAAATAAGAGATGAAAGGAAATAGTTTATTAATTGTGCTTAATTTATTTACTACATAAATTTAGTTTAAACCGCCATGATAACTCAACACAAAAACATAATCATATCCGGCGCCGCAAACCACCCTATTGCACTCGATATTTTTTTTGAGCAAGATGACAAACCAAAGCCTGTTGTAATATATGCCCATGGCTTTAATGGTTTTAAAGACTGGGGCAATTTTGATTTGATTGCTAATAAAATGGCTGAAGCTGGGTTTGTATTGGTAAAATTTAACTTTTCGCACAATGGTACTACGCCAGCAGAACCAACAGATTTTGTAGACTTAGAAGCTTTTGGCAATAACAACTATTCTAAAGAATTGGAAGATTTGCAAAGCGTAATAGATTGGGTGTGTGATTCGCAAAATAGATACAACGATCAAACAGACAAAAATAATATCAGCATTATTGGGCACAGCATGGGTGGTGGGATAGCAATCCTGCATGCTTCTGCGGATAATCGAATAAAGAAACTGGTTACCTGGGCAAGCATCACCGAATGTAAAACGCCTTGGGGAAACTGGTCCACAGAAAAAATCGAGGAATGGAAAAATACAGGTGTACAATATTACTCAAATAGTCGAACCAAACAGCAGATGCCTTTGTATTATCAATTACATGAAGATTTTGTGCAAAATGAAGACCAGCTTAATATAAAAAAAGCTATTAGTAGTTTAAAAATACCCATACTTATTTGCCATGGTACAAAAGACATGGCAGTGCCTATAGAAAAAGCTTATGAGCTAAAAGATTGGCAGCCCGCAACTATTTTATTTACTGTAGAGAGTGATCATGTTTTTGACCGCAAACATCCTTGGCTGGGTGATGAGTTGCCAGAAGCAATGCAACAAGTGCTAAACGCAACGATTGATTTTTTGAAAGTATAGAATTCAATTGTTTGCTGGTAACTACCATCATAATGTTTAAAACCCATCGACTTTACTCTTTCTTTCTTACGCATACAAAATGGCAGAGGTCAACTTTTTGCACATTGTAAAAAGCACCACTGTATAAATATTTTGTTACTGCCTGTGTTCCGTTTGCTTCAGTAGAACTCCACAAAGTCATTTTTTCATCTAGGTTTAATTGTTTAAAATTGAGGTGAAGCAAATTGGTTTCTTCTTTGCAGGGCAAGTACCAATCGGCAAAACCACCAAGGGTAAGTGTATCGCAAACTTTGGCTGCATAAGGTTTTCCATCATATCCTGCATTTTTTCCCACAGCCGCTACTATTGCTTTTGTATTGGCTTTACCATCTGTTTCGCTTTTGGCAGCATCGCCTATTTCCTCATAACCACCCCAAGTAATGCGATCCATAAAAGTCATGTTGGCCACCATTAAATCTGATTTCTCGTTTTGTATTGTAGTAATTTTTTGTGCATATCCGTTGTATGAAAACAACACTAAAAAAAATAAACAATTTTTCATTGGTAAGTTTTAGGTTTATTTAAAAATAAAAAAAAATTAAACGGTGTTATTTAAAAAATGATTAAACGGGCATATTAAACTAGTTAACGGTTTTGATACTTATTAAAATACCTCAAAGTATTACAAAATAATAAATTCCTCTCCCAAAAACAATTTGTGGTTATTAACAAATAATGTTGGCTGTTTACAAATTTTAAATATATATCTACCTTGCTACATCTATTAAAAGACTTTGAGCAATAAAAATATTGCCATTTAGCAAATGTCTAGTTTACCAACCCAAATAATAATCTGCACTTAACCAAACTGGTCTATCTAAATGAAAATGTTCTTGCAGCATTTTTTCTGCTTCGCAAAATGCTCCTTCTACCCAGCCTTGCTGATCGGAGTAGGCTTCTCCAACAATATGAATATTTTCGCCTGAAGTTGGCCTTCTCATATAAGGCATTACATCTTTTACCGAAACGCCGGCTTTCCAAGCATGGTAGCCTGCACCAAAAGGGTCGTCTGTCCAATCCCTAAACCAAGTAATATACGGATCTGGTATTACAACGTCTAAGCCATGCAATTCTCTGAGTTGTTTCATTACTTCATTTGTCATTACTTGTGTGGCTTGCTCACTGTCCAGTTTTTTTAACTCCATCAACGATACCGACTTTGTAGCCCTCACTTCAAAAATTAATTTATCATCGGATAATGCTTTCCAGAATGTTTCTGTTTCCATGTCTCCATAACTACCCAGCAGCATGGAGTGATTGTTTGATGGATCTGTTCCAAAATAATAACATTGCCTCAATGGTAAATCTGTGATAGAATGTCCGGAGTCTATATTGAGCGCTTTTTTCCACCAAGGGTATTCAAAGCCCAATAGAATTTTAAAAGCTGGTTCCATGATAACGGAACGAATGTTGTTATTTAACATTTCGCCCTGGTTTGTATTAATATCAAAAAAGAAGTTTTCTTGATCTAGCAATTCCAATGATTTTCTTGGCATACCCAACACTATTTTATTGGCATACACTTTCCATTTTGTATTGGAAGGAATATTTAAGAATGAAAGTTCATATATGTGCGTATGCTTATTTGTATGTTCTTTTGTAAAAGTCAATAGTTTATTTTCTGTCCATATACATGCATCTGTATTACCTAGGTAGGCATCTGCCAGCGCATACGCAATACTATCATATCCTTCCTCAATGGTTTTATAAGTAGGGTTGCTCGAAAAATCACCCACCATATAAGGGAAAGCTTCTGCAGCATTCCAGTTGATGGTATTTGAATAATAGCCTCCTGCATTTGCAAGAAAAACATAACCTTCTTGTGATACTTGGTCTTTTATTAAATTCCAAAACCCGATGTCATTTACTTTTTTATTGTTGTAGGGCGACCCAGGAAAACAATACTTCATGCAAGGCTTCACATCGTCCCAGTCTTTGCTATTTAACTGAAACTCGTATTTATATTGTGTATATTTAAATATCTTATCTCCAAAATTATCTACCACCCAAGGGTCGGCCATGAGCACATCATAAATAATTTTATTAAAAAGTTGGTCTGCACTAAAGCCAATATTGTCTTCATGTAAATAATAACGTGTTTGCAATTGCTCTCCATTACTTTGCGCCACATCCCAAGCATTTTGATTTACCCTTTGCTTGCGCAAATACATCAACAAATTTGCGGGATCCCCCATAGGAAATGCGATGGGTGTCATAGGATATTTTAAAACAGGTGTACGTTTACTCAAATCACTTTCTGATAATGGATAACCTTCTATTAAAGTAGTTACAATATCCTGCGAAGTGAGGTAGCGCATGCCCCCAGGCTCTCCATAAAAATTCATACCGGGCATCTTTACAGATTCTAGCCTACCCGCAATCCTGCTACTCATATCAAAAACCTGTAGTTGTTTACCTGCATACTTTCTATCTTCGGTTAACCGATATGCGGTGTATAGCCCAGAAGTGCCTGCTCCAATAATGGCAACTTCAATTTGTAAGTTGGGCGACATTCCGTTGTTTAAGTTGATATTTTTCATGTTGCAATTTTTATTGAAGTTGAATAAATAGATTGATAAAAAAACAGGTATAAATACCCATTTATATTAAGGTGAAATCGAACAAACATAACAACAAATAACAGCAACGGATGGACTTAAAAAAATAAAGTCATTTATCGGTTTTATGTAATACCAATGATAAATATTTATCAGTCCGATAATTTATAAAACTTGTTTCCGCTCTGGCGGATGTCAAATGAGGTTTTTAAAAGGCATACTAGTTTCTACAAGTTTGGCTACCTCAAGATAGGCTCACCCTAATGAAATTCCTTTTTTGACTGTTAATAGTTTATAAACTGAATAACGTACCATTTTGAGAAAAGCTATTTTTAAAAATTATAGCCACCACTTAAAAAGCATACAAGTTGATTATTCAACATAAGTGAACCTACACTCTTTTTATCAATTGTGCTATAAATTATTAGCAAGCATTTTAGTTATAATAAAACCGCTTTTTTATCAATCACCGGCAAAGAACAAACCCTCTATAACGGCGCTAAAAATCTCGTCGTCATTTATGCGCAGCCAACCTACCAAACCAAAATTGGTTTTTACTAAAAAAGTTTATCCATTTTATCGTTATCGGCTGGTTCGGCCAACAGTATTTCTATGGGACTATTTTTAGGCAGCTTTGCTACTTCTGCATTGCCCATTTTATTTTGGTATAGAATAATAGGTTTTTTTGTATCTCCTTTTAGGCCAACGTAATTATAAGGTTGCTTTATTTCGATAATATCGTTTTGTTGTATTTGAAACTTGCGTTTACAGTCATACATATTATTTGTATGACCGGTAGTATAAATTATTCCTGACGAATTTATATAAAACCCTAAGCAGTATGCCTTGAGGAGTACTTTTTTTTCTTTTGTATAAACAGAAAATTGAGGATCGTCGCTTGCCCCAGTTTCAAATAATATCGTCAAACTATCTTTAATGCTGGCATTTTTATACCTAGCTACCAATACGCCGCCGGTTTCCTTTAATTCATCGGTATAGGCAATATCCGTTCTTTTTAATAAATGGCATGGAATATTGTAAAATGTAGTACTAGCTTTATCATAACAAATAAATGTACTCAAAGATGCATAAACAACTTTCTTCGTTAAATCTGGAAAAAAAGAGGCTGTTTGTGAAAACGATGCTGCTACAATTATTTGTAGAAAAAATAAAATGAGCATTTTTTTAGTTAGCATCTGAAAATTTTAAATAGCTGCCTACAATTAATCATTCTATGTTTGTAAGAAACGTAGCATGATTAATTTATTATTGTGTTTTGCATTTTTTAAAACAGGGGTTCAAATAAATAGTGTTTATTTCTTAATAGAAAACTGAATAGGAATAGGCTATCATACGAAATCTATTTAGCTCTTACAGCAGCCAAGAAACCATTTGCGTTGGTATTAACTTCCCGCAATATAATTTTCCATATTCTCGATAATAAATTTTTGTTCTTGAATAATATGTCTTACCAAATCGCCGATAGAAACCAAACCAACCACTTTGTCATCGTCTACAACTGGGAGATGTCTTATAAAATTACCAGACATTAATTTCATACAATCATCAATGGTTGTATTGGTAGTTACGGTAATGAGTTTTCCTGTCATGATATCTTCTATGGGTGTTTCCCTAGATGATTTCCCTTTTAAAATAACCTTACGGGCATAATCCCTTTCGGTAAAAATACCCAGCAGTTTTTCATCTTCCATCACCATCAATGAACTTACATTTTTTTCCACCATTATCTCTAAGGCGCTGTAAACAGTCGTTTTGGGTGTTACAGAAAAAATATTAATCCCTTTCGATTTTAAAATATCTCGTACTACTGCCATAAAGTTTTTGTTTAAAGAATGAATATTAAAAATTTAGATACTGATTAACAGTGTTTAGAATGTAATTTGTAATTCTTACTTTTCCAACTAATACTAGCTTCTTTAAAAATAAACAATTTTATTCGAAATTAAAATTTGAATTATAATATTCCAGATCATTCATAATTTAAATCTTGCTAGTTATGAATTCAACATCTTGATATATAAACATATGTAATAATATTTGTAATAATATAAGCTTTACAAAAAGGATATGTAGGCTTTCAAGAGATTTGTATTATCACAATAAGTTTAAAGCATGAAAAAGTAGAAAAATAGCTTTCTAATTTATCTACATTAATTAGCAGTTCCAATACGGCAAGTTATATTACAGGGGCAATTAAATACAAAAAATCTATACCAATAAATCTACAATATTTCTTGAAACTTACTTTTAAAGGTAAATGCGCTTTGATACAAATTTATATTAGTCACCCATTGGGGAAGGTTGTTTTAAAAGCAATAAAAATGTAGTTTGAGTGCTCAAAATAGGATTAATACTGGTTTTTTGAAATACGGATAAGATGTGCTGCCAACGCAACAGTTACAGCATATGCGACGATGCAAAAATAAGATTCACCTAATTTTATTAACAGTGAGAAAAACATTTTATTTTTTTGGCGAAATCTCCTTTATACTTGTTACCAAAAAATATTGCTGCATATTAAACCCAGTAACGGTTACGTTTTTATTTTCGAATTTTTCAAAATAATCATCGTAAAACGGACTTGCACCCTCTCTGCGCAATTTGATAGATTGGTCTTTTTGCTGTAGCACAAAACCTATATGTGCACTTTTACTTATACCCCCGAGGTTTACTTTAGTTACAACGCCTGTAAGCTTTGTTTTTTTTACTTCATCTTCGTACATATTCTTTTATTTCCATAATTTGATTGTCTACTTCTTGTATTACAAGCAAACGTACCGTTTTTATTTTTTCTTTTTGCTGCATACGGCTGTACACATGATAACGATATTCCTGTTTAGCACCTGGCCCTTTTGATTTAGCATTTTTCTTTTTCTTAAAACCATAAGTCATTTTTCCATCGCTGCTAAAATTATTTTCTTTTAATACTTTTTGAATATCTGTTTTTAGTGCGCCTTTTGGTACACTGTCTATTTTTATGGGTGCATCGCTTGTATTACCAATATACACACTTTTTTCTTGTAATTTTTTTCTTCTGTCTTTTCTTTCATTTTTTTCGTGTACTATTTTATTCATAATTGTTTTTATCGGCGTTTTGCCAGGCGTTGTTTTGGGTGTATCTTCTACCGGCGAAAGACTAGGATCGCCTAACAATAAAAATTGGATAATTGTTTTTAAATCCATTGGGTCCATTTTTACATCCCCCTTTTCTACAAAACGCTGTTGTGCTTCTAAAAAAGCCCTACCAGTAGATGCCCCTTTTAAAACAGCTATTAAAAAATATTGTGTAATATAATCTGCAGCTCCTTGTCCTTCAGGAGGGCCATAAGCTGCTGTGGTACTGCCTACAAATGCAATTGCATTGTTTTGCAAATAGGCATTTGCTATGGGCATTTGAATTTTGGTTGGTTTAAGCGGATTGTACAATAAAGCTCCATAACAACATTCTGCAGCAGTTACATTACCATAAGCTATTTTTCCATTTAAAAAAGAGGATTCCATACATACGGGAAAGCTTTGTGCTATTTCACTTGGCTGTCCATAAAACTCGGGTGTACGCAAGCCGCCATGACAATTATAAAAATGCATCATAGCATTTAGCGCTGGCTTGCTGTAAGGCCCTTTTGTAGTAGGTGTTATTTTTAATTTGCTGTTGTCTTGAAAAATATTTTTAAGCGATTCTTTTGTAGATTTTTGCCACCATTTTACACTTAAAGAAAAATAGCTTTTGTACTTTTCTGCTTTTAAGGGCTTCCAATTTATACTGTTTTGTATGAGTGCAATAAGATACGCTGGGTCTTTAACTCCAGTAATATCCGGCAACCTTCCTACCACTCTTGAAGGGGCAATGAAGTCACCAGCATTTCTGCTAAAGGGAGCTTCGCATGCATAAGGGGCATCGCTGGGTACAAAGCTATCATCATCGTCTGGTATAGGTATGCGAAACTTACAATGCGGAATAATATCCTGTGATCCTACTAACATTATATAATCCGGATTGTAAAAATGAAACAAGCTGTCAATGGCATTTTTGTATTGCGATGGGTCGGTTGCATCTGTTACAATCTTGCCTTTTGCTTTTTTCATGGCTACTTTATCATCTACAAAAACAAGCAAACTGTTTGCATTTCTTTTTTTATCGGCAGCAATCAGCTTTTTTAATTGGTCTGTTATTTTTTTTAAACTGGCAACACCGTATTTCTGTAAAAGTGCTGCACGATTGCTAATGATTATTTTATCTATTTGCATGATTAGATAATTTGCTGTATAAAAGATTGCACCAATATACAAAATAATATTAATATGAAAAATACTAATTTCACCCTATTAATGCTAATACCCATAAATGAACCTACTTTATTGTTCAATTGTATTAACGGAATTTAAAATAGCCAATTCTTCATCGGCTAATTAATATTTTACCGACAAGCCTGCTTTCTCCAATATTTCTATACACTCTATTTGTATTTCAAATTACATAGAGCAGAAAAAGTTCTTTTTACGATTCTTTTTTTGAAAAGTTTGAAAATATAAAATTGGCCTAATTAAATTTGATATAGATAAATATTTTTTTAAAATATAAATGAAATTGCTTAAAAAAATGAAATAATTATAATAAATCTAAACAAGGTTTAAGCTATTTACCGTTATTAGTTTTGTATCTTCAATTATAATTCCTTTTTTTCTTTCTTAATCCAAAACTTAATAATTTGAAAAATCAATCAATTTTTCGTGTAATGTGTGCATTAGCTTTAACGTGCATTGGCATCAATTTATCTGCTCAGAATCATCCATTTTATCATACCAGCCAAAAAAATATTCCAGTAATCTCGCAGATATCTGGCCAGGGTAGCAATATTAATGTTGTTTATCAGCGGTGCACATGGAGGATACATCCCGATTCTCCTTCAGTTGCTTCGCCTGCAAAATATTTGAGGGGGAATGTAACTACCTATTTTACCACAACACAAAATAACGTAGGTCAAATTACGTTCGATTTTAATAATGTACATACCATTGATTCAGTAAAATATCATGGTACAAAATTGGTTGCTGGCAGTATTGTTTGGAATACTTCAAAGATCATTCAACTTGCATTTCCAACGGTTATAACAACGCTAGGTACGTTAGATTCTCTTACCATTTTCTACCGAGGTACACCACCGGCTGCAAGTGGGCAAGCATTGGGCTATCAAAGAGGGGTTTCATCTTCTAACAATTATATTTATACCCTATCAGAATCATATGAAGACCGTGACTGGTGGCCATGCAAACACGACATGACCGATAAGATAGATTCGATGGATATTATTGTTAGTGTACCCAGCGCCTTTTGGGTAGCCACCAATGGAAAGATGATAGACTCTGCTATATCAGGAACAAATAGAATTTTTAAATTTAAACATCGTTATCCAATTGCTTCATATCTTGTTTCGTTGGGCGTAGCAAAATACAATCGCTATTACCGAGGAACTGTAAATATAGTTGGTACCAATGTACCCGTTGTTTACAATCTATTTCCAGGAAAATCTACCAACACGTATAAAAATATTCTGGCAGCATTAGATAAAAGTAAAACTGAACTGACTCAGTTTAGCAACAAATATGGTGACTACCCATTTAAAAACGAAAAGCATGGTTTTTATGAATTTGGCTATGGAGGTGCAATGGAGCATCAAACATTTTCTGGAATGGGAAGCTCAACTTTAACAAGTTGGTCCACTATTGCGCATGAGCTAGCGCATCAATGGTTTGGCGATAAAGTAACTTGTGCCACTTGGAGCGATTTATGGGTGAGCGAAGGTTTTGCTCGCTACAATGAAATTCTTGCCGCAGAGTTGGTAAGCGGATTATCAAACCCAATTACTTACCGTGGCAGTATTAAAACAACAGCTAGAGCTACTTCAACAACACCCATCTTTATAAGTGATATTACGTCATCTAATACCATTTGGACTAATAACAATAGCAACGCAGTTTATGAAAGAGGTTGTATGGTTGTGTCCATGTTGAGAACACTAATGGGTGATACTAAATTCTTTCAAGCTTGTCGTAATTACCTCGATGACCCACTACTTTCCTATAAAGCTGCTGGAACAGCAGACGTAGAAAGAAATTTTGAGAATCAATTTGGTATTGACATGAGCCATTTTTTTAATGCTTGGATTTATGGATCTGGCACACCTTCTTATACTGTAAACTGGAGTACAACTGGAAATAATATTACTGCACAACTAAACCAAACCAGAACCGCTGGTGCTTCCGTTTCTTATTTTCCTATGCCCGTGGTTTTAAAAGTTGCCAACGCAGGCAATACTTTAAGCACCACATTAATTGTATATGATAGAGGAGATTCCATATTTATTGCAGGTAATGGAGCAGGAGCTTCTGTAGCAGGGAATACCATTTCTTTCCCACTTACCTTTGCACCAGCTACTGTTTCATTTGACCCTAACAACGAAACCATGGCTACAGGAACAACCACTAAAGTAACTGCATTTGCACGATCATCATTTAAGGAGGCCACTATTTCATATACCAAAACAGAGGTTTACCCCAATCCTGCCAACACAGAAATTACAATTACCAGAGAGCAAGCCAATCTCAACACTATTGTAATAATGACGGACATTAATGGTAAAACTGTTCTTAAAAAGACAATTTTTTCCATTGTTGAAAAAATAAATACACAACAATTGACAAATGGCACATACATTTTACAAGTAATTGAAAATGGTGCTACAGTAAAAAGTGAAAAATTAATAATAGCACATTAATGAAAAAAAAGCCGGTGATGAACCGGCTTTTTTTTATTCCTAATTGGACTTCAACTGTAAATTTACTCTCCCACCAAATAATTCCGTTTCTTCCTAAACTTCTTTGGGTCGCTCCCATCCATTTGCACAATAGCAGGATAAAATTTTCCTACGATATCTACCAACGCTGTTTGGCTTTGCATTACTTCGTGTATGTCTTTGTATGCAAATGGTGCTTCGTCTAATCCGCCACCAATAAGCTTTACACCAAAATCTTTCAACGCTGTTCGCAATGCTTCGTGTGTAATATTTGCCAAGGCCTTGCTACGGCTCATTTTACGCCCTGCGCCATGGCTGGCAGAATTGATGGATGCAGCATTGCCTTTTCCTTTTACAATAAAACCTGGCGCCGTCATACTACCTGGTATAATACCCAATACATTTTTACCAGCAGGTGTAGCGCCTTTACGATGTACAATTACTTCTTGCCCTTCATACATTTCTTTCCATGCAAAGTTGTGGTGGTTCTCTACCATGGCCAACGGTTTTTCGCCAATGGCTTTTGCAATTTTTGCGTGTATGGTATGATGGCATGCGCTCGCATAATCACCCGCAAGATTCATGGCCAACCAATATTCGTTACCTGCTTCTGTATCCAAATCTAACCAAGCCAAATGTTTTGCTTCTTTTGGCAATGGCGTGGTTTGCATCGCTATTTGTGTATAATGGTTGGCTATATTTGCCCCAAGCCCTCGGCTACCACTGTGTGTAAGCAAACCTACATACTCTCCTACGGGTACTCCCATTGGATTTGCAGTATCCGTAATTTCTATTTTTCCAAACTCCACAAAATGGTTACCACTACCGCTAGAGCCTAATTGCCTTACTGCTTTTTGTTGCAAAATATTCAGCATTTTTATTTCGCTAAATTCTTTTCTATCCAATACTTCATGCTCGATTTTTTCTGTAAACTCCCTGCCTGCACCAAACAATGTATTGGCCACCAACTCTCGTTGAAAATAGGCTTCACGCTTTTTCAATTCTGCTGGCTCAATAGCAAAAATACTTAGGCACATACGGCAACCAATATCAACACCCACCGCATAAGGTATAATGGCATTGTTTGTTGCAAGCACACCACCAATGGGCAATCCATAACCTTGATGCGCATCTGGCATCAACGCACCTGCAACTGCCACTGGTAATTTTGCAGCTATCTCCATTTGTTTCAATGCACCTTCTTCAATATGCTTTGCACCAAATACGGCGTATTCTATTCCTTTTTCATTCAGCGGAATTTCTACTGGTTCTTGAACCACTTCTTCAATTAGCTTTTCTGCAATTTTACCCAATACTTCGTCTGCCAAATAATTTTCTGGTACAGCTAAAATATCTTTTAGTATTTGCAAAGCTTCATCTTCTGTGCTGTGTTTAAAATGTGTACACATGGTATGCATGGCCACACTTACTACTGGCCCTTCTTCGTACCCGATGGCACGTATTTGTTTTCCTGTTAATTTTAATTTGCTCATGTTGTTTTTTTTGAACCACTAAGGCACAGAGGTTTTTCACTAAGTACACAAAGGGGTTTGTGATCTTTGTGGGATTTTCCTTTGTGGACTTTGTGGTTAATTTTAATTTACTCATGTTTTTTCTGAACCACAAGGGCACAGAGGGGTTCACTAAGTACACAAAATTACTTCATGAACTTTGTGGGTTTTTCCTTTATGGGCTTTGTGGTTAATTTTTCTTTAATTTATTTCTCATCTTCATACTCCACATGCTTGCTCTCTATTCTTTCCAGGCCAGAGGCATCGAGCGCATCTATATACCCGAGGGCAGATGTGTCTGGTGCTAGGAAACAAATGTTTTTGAAGTTCTTTTCTTTTGTAATCTTCGTATTGGTTTCATTTATTTCTTCAGATTCTTTTACACATACTTTTTCCAATTGCTTGGTGGCGGGATTTATATTTCCCCACTGGGTATGCCCGCTACCCCATTCTTCTACCATAAATTTTCTGCCCGATTTCATAAATACCATATATCTTTTGGTTACCATGATTTTATTTTTTAAAAGTTAACAAAAACTATTGGAATGTTTTTCAACTCCAATAGTTATTTTATTTCTGCACCACAAAAATTTGTTTCAACTGCTCTACCAAAGTTC
The DNA here is from genome assembly GCA_031380515.1 of Ferruginibacter sp. Taxonomy (GTDB): domain Bacteria; phylum Bacteroidota; class Bacteroidia; order Chitinophagales; family Chitinophagaceae; genus Ferruginibacter. The sequence continues at coordinate 96,487 of JANNGD010000156.1, forward strand.
CATTGCCACTTACGCTGATCTCACCAATTTTTTCGGCAATTTTTTCAACGTATTCCATCTCTTTCAATTTCCACAACATGGCATTGTCTTCCATCAATTTTGCAGTGTTCAACAAGCTTCTTGTGCTGGCTGTTTCTTCTCTACGCATAATGGTATTTGCTTGCGCATTTTTTTCGGCTACCAATACTTTGTTCATAATTTCTTTTACATCGCCTGGCAATATAATATCCCTTATACCAAAGCTGGCAACTTCTACACCCAAGGCTGCGGCTTTTTCATTCACTTGTTGCAAAATAAAGGGTGCTATCGCATCTTTTTTCTCCAACATTTCATCAAAACCATAACCTGCAATGTACTCACGCAATGCCAATTGAAAAACGATGTACAACTGTTTGTCGTACTCTTTGTTTTCCAACAAGGCTTTTTCAATATCTACCACTTTGTATTGTGCCCAAGCATTTATACGCAATGCAGCTTTGTCTTTGGTCAATATTTCTTGTCCATTTATTTCCAATTGCTGCACACGAGTATCTGCCTTACCCACTACAATACTGATGTTGTTTTTCCACCAATAGTATACGCCACTTGGCAATGTTTGTGCATATTTACCATCTACAAACAATACTGCTTTTTCGTAGCTTTCTACGGTATAAGCACGTACGTAAGGCGCTACAAATTTGTTTGCCAAAGTTGTACGGTTTATGGCTTCTGTAATTTCTATTTTACTGATATCTGCTTTCACAAATTGGTAGTTCATTACATTTCTCCAAAATGCATAACGACCTGCTGTCAATACCTGTGTGATCAATCCATTTTGGTATTGCAATACAATTTCGTTGTCGCTTACTTCTATTACTTGCAACGCATTTGCCAATGCTGCATCTTGCAACAAAATGTTCAATTCTATTGGTGCATTAAAAGGTTTATTGATATCATATATCATTACATCTTCTGCCCACAACCAATAATTACCTGCAGTTATCATTCTTTGATAAACGCCTTTTTTAAATACCAAACCTATTTGATATTCGTTTACTGTTATTTTTTTCATTTTTTGTATTTTAAAATTTTTATTAATTGTTTTAAAAAAGTTGAAACTGTGTTTCCATACTGTAATCACGGAAATAATATGTTTTCAAATACTTGCAGCAGGTAGTTTGTTGTTATTTATTACCTTGATGATAATAACGATTAAACATTCGAGCTGCTGTTTGCAACTTGCTTGTATAATACTTGCAAGTGTTTACTGCATTTACTTTGTTTGTATGCCCCTGCACAAAACGAAGCGGGAAAACAATTTCTACTTTTATTCCTGGTCAGCATTTTTTGAGAAGCGCTGGACTTCTGTGAATTGCATTTTCAGTGCATTGCATTACCAATTATGCTAGTCTTCAATCTATGAAGTTGGGATTCGAACCCGATTTTGACTTAGTGCTCTATCTCTGAGCTACTCGCCTCTCGGCGAAAGAGGATTCAAACCTCTGACCGCTAAGTTCGTAGGGCATTGCGTATTGGAGTATCAGCATACAGATAGTTACTACGTCTGCACTACAGTGCATTTGCAAACACTTATATAGTTACCGCTAACAAACAAATACCCTTCTTGCCGCTTGACAAGCTTTTTATTCATATTGCTATGAAAAATATTTTAAAGAACTTTCATTGCTTACTTTGATAAAACAAAGATGAACTCCATATGTGCAATCTATTTGCACAGTAAAATTTATCTTATTTTTAATTCTTATAATTAAAATCAAACAGGGTAAAAATCAATAAGCGTACGAGTTGTTCTACCGCTGAACTACAAGCTCGTTAACTTTCGTTAGACGAACCAGGTGGGATTCGAACCCACGACCTACCGAGTTGAAGTCGAAGTAACGCTTATCTACGACACCTGTTTAATGCTTTAAAAAACTTACAAGGTAACAAAGCAAAAAGAGTCTTTTCATTTGCCGGACCACTAGGCAATTGCTGGCATGTAGCTAGCAAGTAGGATTCGAACCTACGTAGAATGATTAAACGAAGTATCTCTTTTTTACGACACTTGTAATATTATAAAAATCCAGTGGTAAAAAACGTCTAGTGACTATTGGTTTCCTATAACGAAGTAACACTACACAACGACACACTGAAATACTATTAGAATTATTGAGGGTTAAAAATCGAATAGTGACTATTATCATTGAGCTACAATTTAATTTACATTAAAGAGAGAGGAGTTGAACCTCTTACCTTCACGATTCTCATCGGGATGCTCTAGCCGAAGTAACACTAACCTACGACACCTCAAAATATTTTTAAATAATGAGCTACATACAAGCAAGGACTTTGGCAAGATTCGAACTTGCACTTTTCACCTAAGTGAAATTTCTACCAAATGAATTACGAAGTAACCCTGCTTTACGGCATCATTAAAAAGATAAAGGGCAAATAATTCGAAAAGAATGTTGTTTTCCGCCATGCAAACCAAGTCTGCAGCAGGATTTGAACCTGCACCACTCTTGCGAATGATAGATGAAACTTCATCTACTGCGTCTACCGAAGTATTTCTTTTTCTACGGCACCTTTAATACAATTTGAAAGCGTTACAAATCGAAAAGAAAACGAAGCTAGTTAAGCCGTTACTCTACCCACTGAGTTACTCATGCACTTTTGCATAAGATAGGATTCGAACCTATGACCCACGAAGTATTTCTTTTCTACGACAGCCTTCAAAAAAGTTTCAGGAGTAACAAACGAACTGAGTTGCGGCCGCTGTCAAGCGAGGAGTTGCACCTCTTCCCGATTGTAAATCGGGACCCTGGCCATTGCTGGAGAAGAAGTAACCCAATTCTACGACATCCTTACTTTCTTAAATAATTTTTTTACTCAAAGAACTTTTTAAAAAGTAGCCCTCCCTTTGAAGGGCTACTATATTACAACTCTATCGCTTCTATCATTTTCACGGCATTGCTTCCATCTTCAATGGCTTTAAGCACATTAAAAATTTTATCGCTCCAGCCTGCTATCAAAAAAACATCGTTGCTCATTACATTTAATGGCGTTGCTCCATGGCCTGCCAAATCGAATAAGTATATTTTAGCCTTCGGTGCAATTTTTTTGTATTGCTTCCAAAGGTTTGCAATCGTTTCGCCGCTATGGTTACTGTTCCACAATTGTCCATCTGTAAACAACATCACTTTATCTACCACTACTTTTCGGTTCAACAAATCTTTTACCACCAAATAACCATTGGTACTGTAACCCACTTCACCTTCACGATTGTAAAATGCTTGCACATTAGATAAGATATTGTTTTTAGCTACATTTATTATTTTCCATGTATCTCCAAACATACCTGTAACTACATTGTCGCATCGGTTTTGCAAAAGCATTGCAAGCATCAAACCGATATCATACAACAAAACCTTGCTTTTAGCGCTTACTGGTTGCTGCATGCTTCCACTAACATCTGCTGCTATCACCACTTTTGTGTCGTCATCGTATCCAGCAATATTGGCTGCACTATGCAATACTGCTTTTTCCAAAGCCTCCAACACTTTTCCTACTCGGCTATCTGTTAATGCACTTATTTCACGGTATGCTGCAAGAAAACGAAATGGCAATTGTTTGCTATTGGCTACTGCCTTTTCGTTGGCTATATAATCACACACTTTGTTCAATGCTCCTTTGCTTACTTCTGCTTCCAATATGTTGCGCAAGTTTCGCATTGTAGCCATGTAACCTATCTTATTGCTAAAAATTAGTTTTTCCCACTTCGCTTTTTTTGCAGCCTGCTTTAATTCTACCGTATCAAATTTTTGCTGACCCAATGCGCTCAATTCTACTTCCCATGTGTATGGCAATTCCAATTCATCCTTCACAATTTTATCAAACAACACTTGCTGAGCCTCATTTGTTGCTTTTGGATGCACCAAAAACAATGCGTCTTTCAACTTTACCTGTGCATCGCGGTTGTATTTTGCAAATTGGTATTCATCAAACTTATTGAAAGCATCTGCCAAACCTTTTTGCAATTGTTTGCTTATTTTGTTCAATTGCTTTACATCCATTCGCTCATTTGCCAAAGCATAATAAGCAAGCATTTCTGTAATTTCATCTGCACGTTGTACTACACGATTGGATAACTTACTTACCAAACCATCGCCATTGTGTTGCTTTGCCAATTCCACCGCAAGCACCATTGGCACACTACGCAAGTACATTTGCTCACGAGCATATACGGCAAGTTTTGCTACAAATGCTGCATCGTTCTTTGCAATCAATGCACGAAGACGAATCAACGTTTCATCTGCCTTTTCGTAAAACTTATCATTTAAAGAAGCTGTTGCCACTGCAATATACAATTCTAGTTGCGGGGATAATACGAAAGCTTTTTCATCTTCGTGGTTATCTACCATGGCTAATTCTTTTACTTTGCTCTTAAATAATGCGTTAAATTTCATAATAAACCTCCCTTTTTGTTTGATAACACAAATCTCAACCCAATGTGTGCAATTTATTTGCACACTAAAAATTATTTTTGTATTTTTTTTGTTGCTCCTATGGGATTCGAACCCATACTTTACTTTCGCAATAGCTCGGCTGTAAATACGCTTCCCTACTTTTTTATTTCAAATTTCGGTGTCCCGCAAGTCTGCGGGATAAATTCTATTTATTTAAACGATAAGTCTAAACACCATAATCCGAGCACTCCATGGAATCAATTTTACCACAGCACTTCCTTTTATGCTAAAGAGCCATTTTTTAAAGAACTATCGTTGCTTACTTTGATAAAACAAAGATGAACTCAATATGTGCAATCTATTTGCACAGTAAAAATTATTTTTGTATTTTTAAAAAATAATTTTAAATCGCTTAAAAACCTATGCCCGTAAACCGCAATGCCCTCATACGCTACCGCACCATTGACAAATGCCTTCAAAACCGCCGCCGCAAGTGGACCATCGAAGATTTGATTGACGCTTGCAACGATGCTTTGTATGAATACGATGGTATTGATACCGCCATTAGCATGCGAACCATTCGCCTCGACTTAAAAGCCATGCGCAGTGATACACTCGGTTACAATGCCCCCATTATAGTAAGCAATAAAAAATATTACACTTATAGCGAGGATGATTATTCTATTGCCAATAGTCCACTTACTACACAAGATCTCGGCATTTTGCAAGAAGTATCTCATTTGCTACGCCAGTTTAAGGGCTTTAGCCACTTTAATGAAGTGAGCGAAATGGTAAACAAACTTGAAGACAAAATTTATAGCGAACAACAACAACAAGCTCCCGTTATTGATTTTGAAAAAAACGAATTCCTTACCGGTATAGAATGGCTAGATGTTTTGTATAAAGCCATTGTACAAAAAACCACTTTGTTACTCACTTACCAATCTTTTAAAGCACGAAGCGCCAATGATATTATTTTTTATCCATACCTACTTAAAGAATACCGCAACCGATGGTTTGTACTCGGTATGAAAAAGCAAGGAAAAGAAATCATCACTTTTGCATTAGATCGTATTCAACAAATTGCTGCTGCGGAAAAAGAGCCATATACGTTGCACAAAAATTTTGACCCACATACATACTTCACCCACATTGTAGGCGTAACCCGTAATGCTGCCGAAAAGCCTACTACAATTTTGTTTTGGGCAAGCCAATTGCATGCCCCCTATATAAAAACAAAACCGATACACCCTTCCCAAAAAATGGTAGAAGAATTAAAAGGCGGTACACATTTTAGCATTGAAGTAATTCCCAATTTTGAACTAGAGCGTGAATTGCTGGGCTTTGGTGATGGCATAAAGATCATTTCACCCAATAACTTGCGACGCCAGATAAAAAGAAAAGCAAGATTGATGTTTGAAAACTATACTTCAGTTGAATAGTCTTTTATAAAATGCTTACAAATACGCACCAATTCCCAATCCTTCTTTTGCACTCCATATTTCAATCAGCTTTATTACTTCGTTGCAAATAGGCTTATTCATTTTGGCCTTTGCCTGCACTACTCTTTTTAATGCAATATTCACTTCTATTGTTGCCAACACATCTAACAAAATGCCTCCTGTGTATTTACGAACAGAAAAAATAGCAGTACGACCTTTCGAACAATAAAAAGAATAAGAACTTACACAGTGTTTCATCGCTTTTCCTTCGATGGCCAATTCTTTAGAACCAGTCAATTCTTCCAGCTTCAGTATTTCATTTTTCTTTTCAATTTCTAAACCTTCTATTCCGCATGGTTTCCAAAAGGTTTCTGATTTATTTATCGAAAAATGCTTGTGCCAAATATCGCTTTGTCTAAATAAAGATTGCAGTGTTCTTCCTTTCAGCTGATAATGCACATTTTCTCTTCTCGCCTCTCTTACATAATCTACCAATTCTGTTAATTTGGTCATACTAAACATACCAGCATTAATTACAAGTATCAGAAAGCTTTCCCAAAAATTTTCATCCGAATACGGTTTGTTCCCTAACCAACTGTAGGCTACTCTTTGTGCTAATTCATCGCTACCGCCAAGCCCTTTTGTTTGTGCCCAACGAATCGCTTCATTGGAATTTAGTTTGTCAGGAGCAAGCGTAAAATAATGTCCCATTTTTTGTGTAAAAGGAATTGGAATATTTTTTAATTTTTTAACAGCCCCGCCCCCTCCTAAATGAATTAGCCATTCCATGTGAACAGTGATTTTTGTTTCATAAAAACTGCTATACAAAAACTGGGGCACTTTATATTTGCAGAACAGAAAGCTAACCAATTCATTTAATTGAATGTTCGCCAACTTAGAAACTGGCTTCCATCTAAAAAGATCATCTTTCCAAAACGGCTTGTTTTTAACAATATTTAATACAGCTTGAATATGCATTTCATCGGACACAAGTAGGCTGTTCTTGTCTAAACAAATCAGTACCTCTTTTAAAATTTTTCTTTCTGTAAATTTTATTTTTGAAGTAAGCTGTTGAAAGCATTGATGAATTTTCCAGATTCTTTTGTCTGCAAAAAAAGCACTCAAGTCTTTATTGGCAAACAACTGATGAATAATCTCTTCAAATTGTTTAAATCTCTTCTTTGAAAATTGTAAAGCCGACTCGGCCTTCTTATTACAATTCAATTTTATTTCAAGTTCCTTTTCTTTTTCACTTCTTGATTTCTTAGCCATGATTATTTATTTTCTACTAAGCAGATGATAATCGCTTAATTTGTTTAATTACTATTTTTATTCTTACAATTGTTTTTAAGAATTTCCGTTTCATATTTTTATTTTTTAAATGGTTAAATAACTTATTAATAAGAGACATCGATTTAATTAAAGAAATCTCCAATTTATGTGTGTAAGTGTACATCAATTCATTACTACATCTCTTCTAAAACCCATCACCCTTATTTGTTCTACTTGATATTCTTTTTCATGCGGGTTGGTTATTTCTGCAATTGTCATTGGCTTGGATATTTCATTTTTAATACCAAGCTGATCAGATAATTTTTGAGCCTTTTCAATGCTTAGCTTACCAAACTCATGTTTTGCAATCAATCTTCCTTTTCGCAATAAGGCGCTATCTACCATGGTGAGCGAACTGTTAAACGTGCATATCAATTGTACATTTAAAAAATCTGCCAATAGCCCATCCGATATATTTAATAAATTGGATACAGATGAGCTGCTTTGGTATTTTCTATCCATGATAATATTTTCTGCATCTTCAATTACCAACACGGTGTTTGGGTTATCAATGAGCAACTCTATAAAATCTGGATTCATCAAATTGCCAGCTACACTGGGCGATAAAAACAATACTCGCTTTTTTATTTTACCAATTAAGTAACGTAAATAAGTTGTTTTGCCAGTACCAGGTAATCCATGTAACAATACTATTCCTTTATCGTCTTTTTTATTGAGTCGTTTGTTGATGATGTCATTGGTTTCTACAAATCCATCTTCGTAAAATAAATCAAGATCCAATTTGGTTCGCTTTATTTCCATTGCCTTCAACTCAAGCGTGTTATTACTTTGCACAATGAGATTAATTTCCAAAGGCTGCCTTCGTTGCCTTTCTTTGAATTTATTTACAAGTACCGTCACATCTTCCAAAAACTTTTCATCTGTTCCATCGTGTAATATTTCACAATAATCATCATCAAACTCCACAATACATTTATTTTCTAAAACGATGATTGTTTTATCGAACTGAAATTTTTTCTTTTTTGTTTTGTACCAACGATATTGATGAATATGTTTTATTTTTTCGCTAAAACTTTCTTTGAATGCTGCAAATGCCTTTTCCCCATCTACTTGATTCATAAAATGAATACTTGGTAGCATATTAAAGCAATGCAAAAACAAAGCTTTAGCATCTAAAAAAGTTCTACTAAACATATTGTGTCCACTAAAAGCTTTTTGATTGTATAAATTTTCCATTTTATTTTTTTGATAAAGTCTCCCTACACCCCTTAAAGAAGGAGTCTACAAAGTCTTCGATTACTTAATTTTTTGAAACGATTAAAGTGTTCACACGCCTACCCTTCGGAGCGTTTTAGAGGGACGCTACTGTACTACTTTATTTGCACAGCTACTGCTAGCAAAGGCTTCTGGCTTGGCTTTGAAAGCAAAACCCATTCCTTGTATGTAGCCCATAGCTTCTTTCAAAGCATCGTTGCTTTTAAAATTAGGATTGGTATTTATATCGGCATGCACTTCCATATCTACATTGTACATAGTAAATATTCTGCAAAGTGCATAAGCTACTTCTATACTTTTTCCTACTTCCAATAACATACGTTCTTTGATGTACATTTTTTGTTTTGTTGTTTCATTGCGTATGTACATAAAGCCGCCTTTCCCTTTTCTGATGAATACGATTACAGTAGCAAAGTCTGTGTCTTTACCTTTTACCTGGCTATCGGTACCAATGCACACTTTTAATTCGTTGCCAGCTTCTTTTTCTCTGAGTACTGTTTGCCTTACTTCATCTTCAATAGAACCCTCTATCAATTGGCCGTTCAATTTCCTCCACTGATGTTGTTGTTTCATCCGATTTAGTTTTATTAGGTTAGCATTCGTTGAGTAATTTAACTCAATTCTTTTTTGTTATTGTTTGTTAATCATTTTATAATATGGTTTTCCACCGTTTTATTTCGTATGTGGACAAAATAGGACTCGAACCTATACTACTGCGGCTTCAATGCAGCACTCTACCATTGAGTTATTTGTCCAAGAGATGCGTCAAAATGAGTCCCTGTCTGACGACAGGCAGGGAACTTTGTTACCCCGGTTTGCAGTCGGGTGCATACGCCATGTCTGCCAACACATCTTTTGCGGAGAGTAGAGGATTCGAACCCCTATATCGAGTAAACGATGTCAAAGCTTAGCAAGCCCGCACAATACCATTCTGTCAACTCTCCAAATTACTTTTGTTGCGGAGAGAAAGCGATTCGAACGCTTGAGGCTTTTACACCAAGACTGTTTTCAAGACAGCTTCCGAGACCAACTGGACTCTCTCCATTTTGTGTGTGATAGGATTCGAACCTATTTACCTCTTTCGAGAAACGGTTTTACAGACCGGTACAATTCTCCATCATTGTAGCACTCACGGTTATGCGGAAACAGAAAGACTCGAACCTGCCTTTGCCGGCAGGCAGGCTTTCATTCGTCGCTTAACAGACGACCGTTCTACCTTTGAACTATATTTCCTTTTGTTGGCCCGATGATCCCGCATTAGGCGGGAGAACTCATAACCCCCGAATTAAAAGTTCGGTGCATCTAACCGTTGAGCTACGAGCCAATTTTATTTTGTTGCGATTAATGGACTCGAACCTGCCTTTGCCGGCAGGCAGGCCATTAGCCCTTACCGTATCAGGGTAACGCTCTACCATTGAGCTAAATCACATTTTCATTTGTCGGCCTGAACAGATTCGAACCTGCCTTTGCCGGCAGGCAGGCTGTTAACCTTGAACGTATAAGGTTCCTGCTCTCACCGTTGAGCTACAAGCCAATTTTATTTTTGTTGCGACCATAAGATTCGAACTTACTACGCTCGGCTTATGAGACCGACATGTTACCATTACACCAAGTCGCAATATTTTTTGTTGGCTCAGAAAGATTCGAATCCTCCTACGGCGGACAGGCTTTTCATCACTTAATCCGTAGTGAAGCATTCTCATCCATTGAACCCTGCCTGCCGGCAGCTACCCTGTACACACAAGTTATTTAGTTTTAAAATAGGATATTTGAAAAAAAATGGAAGTTAATATATCGCCATTAAGTTTTATGGCAAATTTTAAAGGTATGACTGGAGACAAACGTTTAGATG
>JANNGD010000158.1:0-14465 GCA_031380515.1 Ferruginibacter sp.
CTTTTTTGTCCCCGACTAAAGTACGGGGCAGGCATTGATACAAAAAAGTAACAAAAAAAATCAAGGCTTAAGAAAAAAAGCTAAAAATTTGAATATTTGTCTAAAATGAAATCAGTTACAACAGTAGAATAAAGCCCAACAGGGGTGCGACTTACAAGCAAACAATATTTTTTCAGCATTGGTAACATTGATTTCATTTCTTAACGACAAACATTCAAATTTTCTTAACGCTTTTTTTCTTAGGCCGATCGAACTTTACAATTTGTGAAATAATAAATGTTTATTGTTTTAAAATGAAAAAAGAATCAAATTTAACACTGGGTATTTCTGAGCCAGACAAAGTAGATGATTTTTTAAATTACTTAGACTATCCATTGCTAGATGTTGTAAAGTATATAAGAGCTTTTATTTTAAGTATTGACAAAAATATTGGAGAAGGTATTTATTGGAATGTACCTACTTTCTATTTTACGGGCAAGTTGGAACCTTTTAATCCGAAAGAATATAAACGATATATAGTAGGTTTTAATTTTTATAAAAAAGATTGCATACGATTAATATTTTTGAAAGGCGCAATTGCAAATGATTCTACAAAGATTCTTGAAGGTGATTATAAAGAGGGAAGAAGAATTGTACATATTTTTTCGTTGGAAGATTTTAAGCAAAAAGAAAAAGCCATAAAAAAAATTACCAAAGAAATTATTTCATTTATAAAAAAATAAATTATCATGGCACGCACAAGTACATACCTAAACTTTCCTCATCAAACGGAAGAAGCATTTAATTTTTACAAGGCAGTTTTTGGCAACGAATTTACAGCACCTGGCATCAGGCGTATGGGTGATGTACCTCCGCAGGAAGGGATGCCTGCCATGAGCGAAACACTTAAAAACCTTGTAATGCATGTAGAACTCCCCATTACAGGCGGGCATATACTTATGGGTACAGATGCACCTGTGGAAATGGGCTTTACCGTAAATTATGGCAACAATGTACATATTAACTTAGAACTAGATAGTAAAGAAGAAACCAAAAGATTGTTTGATACATTATCAGCAGATGGTACTGTAACAATGGATTTGCAGGATATGTTTTGGGGAGCATATTTTGGAAGTTGTACAGATAAGTTTGGTGTACAATGGATGTTTAACTTTTCTTATAATGCCTAATCAAAATATTTAAATAAAATGAAAAATAATATTTATCCCTGCTTGTGGTTTGACGGTAATGCCAAAGTAGCTGGTGAATTCTACAGTACTGTTTTTAACAATGCAAAAATTACATCTAACAATGGAATGGTGGTTATGTTTGAAATAGAGGGCAAAAAAATCATGGGTTTAAATGGCGGACCTATGTTTAAAATAAATCCATCTATCTCCTTTTTTGTAAACTGCCAAACCAGCGATGAAATAGAAACCATTTGGAAAAAACTATTGGAGGGAGGTCGTGCTATGATGGCATTAGATAAATATCCTTGGGCCGAAAAATATGGTTGGCTTGCAGATAAATTTGGTGTTACTTGGCAATTGATGTTGAGCGATTTGCCAGCAGGCATGCCAAAAATAAATCCTAGCTTTCTTTTTTCGAACGAACAATATGGCAAAGCGCAAGATGCAATGAAGCAATACACAACTATTTTTCCTGATTCCAAGATTCACACTTTACAATTGTATCAAGCTGGCGAGCCACAACCGGAAGGATCTGTAAAGTTTGGGCATTTTAATTTAGGCAAAGAACTTTTTGCTGCCATGGATGGACCGGGCGATCATCAATTTAAATTTAATGAAGGTTTTTCATTGGTTGTACAATGCGACACACAAGAAGAGATAGATGATTATTGGAACAAACTCTCAGAGGGTGGACAAGAAGGCCAATGTGGTTGGCTGAAAGACAGATATGGCGTGAGTTGGCAAATTGTACCTACCATATTGAGCAAGCTGATGAGTGATGCTGAAAAAGCGCCAAGGGTAATGCAAGCATTTATGAAAATGAAAAAATTTGACATAAAAACTTTGATGAACGCATAAAAATATCAACATGTCATTTCAAGCATATTTAGATAATATAGAAAAAAAGACGGGTAAAAATATAAACGATTTTAAAAAATTGGCCACACAAAAAGGGTTTTTAAAAGCTGGTAAATTGGCACCCAATATAAAAGCAACTGATATCGTACAATGGTTAAAAGAAGATTTTGAATTAGGCCATGGACATTGTATGGCCATATTTGCAGCATTTAAAGGAAAAGAAATATAAATCATGGTAAGTATTAAAACTTTATATTCAGTAGCCCTATCTTTTCCCGAAACAACGGAACAGCCACACTTCGAAAAAACTTCGTTTAGGGTTGGCAAAAAAATATTTGCTACTTATGATAAAGAATTAAACAGGGTTTGCATAAAATTATCTGAAATAGATCAGGATGTTTTTTGTACATACCATAAGGAAGTAATTTATCCTGTACCAAATAAATGGGGCAAACAAGGTTGGACTTTTATTGAGCTTAAAAAAGTACCAAAAGAAATGTTTGTTGATGCATTAACAACCGCTTATTGTGAAGTAGCCCCTAAAAAATTATCTGAAAAATATAGAACCCAATAAATTAACTTAAATACAAAATAAAGTCGGTTGCATATATTTAATTTCTATGCAACCACAATTTTCTAAAAGCTCCATCTGCGTCATAATCCTTTGCTTGCTTATCTATATTAAAATATCTGTTGGGGCGGGGATCGTTGCCTACACCGGCTAGATAAGCCCAATTCCCCCAATTGCTGCATACATCATAGTCTATCAACTGTTCTTCAAAATAGGCGGCACCATAACGCCAATCTATTTTTAAATCGTTGCATAAATAGCTTGCTACATTTTGACGGCCACGGTTACTCATATAACCTGTGCATTTTAATTCGAGCATATTGGCATCTATAAAATCAACCCCTGTGGCTCCATTTTTCCAAATAGAAAAATATTTTTCATTATATTTTGGAAGGTTTTCTTTTGAATCTTTGATACCATTTTTTAAAAATAATTTTTTACCAAATTTTTGCATCACAAAATAAAAGTAATCTCGCCACAATAATTCAAAAAACAACCAATAGGTAGATTCATTTGAGCCATGTATGGTTTCGTATTTATTTAATTCTTGGTAAATAGTGTTTGCAGAAATACATCCATGGGCCAGCCATGCCGAAAACTTAGAAGAGTAATTTTCCCCAATCATACCATTGCGTGTGAGCTTATAACTCGAGATAGCTTTGGTTTCATAAAAATAATGTTGTAATCTTTGATGAGCATTGGATTCACCACCTTTAAATGCTATTGCTGCTCTGCTATCAATATTTATTTTAGGTAAACCTAATTCTGATAATGAAGGCAATAGTAAAGCTGGTATACTCGGAGAATTAATACACAATGGTTTTTCAAAGGCTTTTCTTACATTGCAATTCTTTTCTACCTCTTTGCGAAAATGTGTAAAAATATCTGGTAAATCTTTTATGGCAAATGGAAGATGCTCTACATCATACAAGGTACTTGTATTCACCGTTTCCAAGCTGCAGTTAATCTTAGCAAGCGCATTGGCTACGCATTTCTCTGTTCGTTGTTCTTCAAAAGCTACTTCATTTTTTGCAAACAGCTTTGTTGCACTATAAGCTTTAGCTATTTTTAAGATTTCTTCTTCGGGCTTTCCTCGCACAATAACCAAGCCTGAGCCAAGTGCTCGTAACCCTGCATCTAAGTCTGCCAACGATTCCAACAAAAATTGTGCTCTAAATTTGCCCGTTTTCTTAACCCCAAATTTAGTGGTTAGAAAATGGGCGTCATCAAAACAATAGACAGGGACTACTTGGTCACATTGTTCTAAAGCGCTTATTAAAGTTTCATTGTCTTGTAATCTTAAATCAGTTTTAAACCAAACGACGGCGGTTGTCATTATAAATCATTGATGTTTTTTAAATAAAAATCTGCTTGCATTAATAGTGCAGCTTTGGTATCTGGATCCATTTTTCGCCACACATTATACATCATACCTATGCGAGGATTTTTGGCTAGCTTATCTTCGTGGTTGTTGTAAAAATTCCAATACAAACTATTAAAAGGGCAAGCCTTCTCCCCTACTTTAGTTGTTTTACTGTAGTGGCAAGATGCACAATAATGGCTCATTTTATCTATGTACGTAGCTGAACTTACATACGGTTTTGTGCCTACTATACCACCGTCTGCAAATTGGCTCATACCTCTGGTATTGGTAATTTCTACCCACTCTATTGCATCTATATAAATACCCAAATACCATGCGTCTACCTCATCTGGATGTACTCCTGCTAGTAAGGCAAAATTTCCTGTAACCATTAAGCGCTGAATGTGGTGCGCATAGGCATAATCTAAAGATTGATTGATAGAATGTTTTAAACAATTCATTTTGGTATTACCAGTCCAATACCAATCTGGTAATTTATTAGTATGGCCAAAGAAATTAAGGGTAGCAAAAGCTGGCATTTTCATCCAATAAATCCCACGCATATATTCTCTCCATCCAATTATCTGTCGTACAAATCCTTCTAGCTGGTTGTATTCTATTTCATTTGGTCTGCTTGTCCATTCTTCTACTGCCCTATTAATTACTTCTATAGGCGATAACATTTTTGTGTTTAGGGAAAATGATATTCTAGCATGGTACAAGGACCAAGCGTTCGGAGTCATAGCATCTTGAAAAGTACCAAACAATGGTAAACATTCCTTTACAAAAAATTCGAGTAATTGCAAGGATTGCTTTCTATTGATAGGCCAAATGAAATGAGTTGGATCAATATTGCCAATCGTTTTTACAGTTGTTTTTTGAAGTTCATCAATAATAGGTGTAACATCATTTTCAAAAATAAAAGCTGGCGTAATTGAATGGTTAGCTGGAATTTTTTTTCTGTTTTCGCTATCATAATTCCACTGCCCGGTAAGTGGTTGTACTCCATCCATGAGCACTTGGTGTTTCTTACGCATATAACGATAAAAACTTTCCATTAAAAAAGTTTTCTTCCCAGCAAAGAATTCTGCTAGCTCAGACCGTGTACTTAAAAAATGCTCCGTATCATATACTGCATGGTTTATAGTAAGTAAATTACAGAAAGTTTTTAGTATCTCATCTAACCTGTATTCATCTGGCAATTGATACTCAAAATGGGTATACCCATTTTCTAATATCAAATATGCTATATTTTCGGTAAACGATTGTTTGTTTACTTCTTCATTAAGTTTCATGTAAATTACCTGGTGCCTATTTTCTTGTAATGTGGCTGCAAAAGCTTCCATAGCTGCAAAAAAACCAGCTACCTTTTGAATGTGATGATGTGCATAATCAGTTTCTGAGCGCAGTTCCATCATCACATAAGTAATGTTTGAATCAATTGTTTTATACCAGCTATGATTACTATTTAATTGGTCTCCTAAAATTAATCTTAGTGTTTTAGTCTTTGCCATATTTGTTTTTTTTTCTATCGTTTCTGCACTTATCACTACAATATTTTACTTCTTCCCAAATGGTTTCCCACTTTTTGCGCCAAGTAAATGGCCTGTTGCATACAACACAAATTTTTGAGGGCAAGTTTTCTTTTTTTATTGCTTTCATTTACAACTTATAAGTAATTTTAAAATTGCAACCTATTCCTTTTCCAATCTACTTGTACACTAGATCCCTCTGCAATAAACACAGCTTCGGGTTTTTCATTTCGTAAATGTGCAAATGAGCCACCATACATGGCTTCAAAATCGCAATCTATAGCGTAACTGTTTACCGTATTAATTTTCCAGCTAGGATGGCTTATTGCATACTCTTCTGTATTGTGCTCATCAATTTTTGTATACCCAAAATAGTGTTCAAAAATAAAAGACTCAAAACTGTCTTTTTCCATTGATTGTTTTGCTAAAGAAGCTTCCATAGATATGCTATTCCATGCATTGTTGATTTTCCAGTTATATTCAATTTGTTTTTGATTATTTTCTATTTTTATAAGATGCTTGGTAGGAATAGTTGTGTAGTGCTCTTTGTATAATTTATTTGCCATCCAAGCAACTATTTTGTATGGAATGGTTTCATTTATAAAAACCACTCCACGTTTTACCAGCCCATGTTCTATTCTCTTTACATAAAAACGCAAATTTATTTCCTCGAAACTGCCAAACCATGGAATAGGAATTTTAAAGATGCTGGTATCTTTAAACATAAATCCAACAAGGCTAACGTAGCAATTACCGTTGAATGTGTCTAACTCTACACCCTTTGGTAAAAAAGGCATTAGTACTTCAGGCGCTACGGAATAGTTAGCCATGATTATATTTTCCCAATTTGCTTTTAAAAAAGTTGCCATTTTCTTTGCTACCTATTTTATATTAATTATTTTATGTTGATTCCCCAATTCCGTATTCATACTTCAATATAGGCAATTGCTCATTTTAATGGCAACATTACGTTATGTAGTAGATTCATTTTTCCGAACTTTTCTTTTTGTGTTTAAAAAACCATTTGTATTGCTTACATGCCTTTGTAGAATTCTTTTACCTTCTATTTTTACTGCTACCTTTTTTCTAAAACTCCAAACAATATCACTAGCATATTTTCTTGTAGCTTCAATATTAACGATTGGTGCAGGATAATCTTTACCTATTTGGCAGCCGTACATTTGTTGTTCTATAACGCTTAGTTTCCATGGTTCGAATACCATTTGAACAGGTATATTTTTTAACTCCCCCACCCACTGTTTTATAAATATTGCTTCGGCGTCGTGTTCCTGTGCATTCTTTGTGGGGTTGTATATTCTGATGGTATTTATACCTGTAACCCCCGCTTGCATTTGCAACTGGGGGTAGTGTATACCGGGCTCATAATCTAAAAACTGCCTTGCTAAAAAGTGAAGATTTCTCCAATCTTGCCACAGATTAAAAACAAAAAATGAAACCAACATTGCACGCATTCTAAAATTGATATAACCAGTAGCTACCAAACATCTCATACAAGCATCTACCAGTGGCACACCCGTATTACCTTCTTGCCAAGCTTTAATGTACAGTTCATTTGTAGGTTTTATTAGTAGGTCGTAGGCACTATTTACATTGCTAAACTCCATGCTACATTCCGCTTCAAATTTTTGTATAAAATGACAATGCCAATGCAATCGGGAAATAAAATTTGACAAGGCTCTTTTGTTCGATGACTTTTCATATTGCTGCATTGTGTATTGGTATACCATGCGCATACTTATGTTACCATAGGACAAGTAGGGAGATATGCGAGCACAACTCTTTCTACTAAAACTTGGTTTGCTTATATGCCTGCTGTAGTTGATATGTCGCTCCTTAAGAAAACTATCTAAATAACGCCATGCCCAATATTCCCCGCCTTGTTGAAAGTTTGTATTTCTTGTTGTAATCTCCGCCGCTAATGGTTTACCCTTTAGTTGTTCGTATAACCCAATATTTAATTTTGCAAAATTAGAAAACTGTTCATCCATCATTTTCACTGGCTCACTCATTTTATGTTTCCACCGCTCCTGCCAATTCTGTCTACTTTTCAATGCACGAATTACTCCATTCAACTGAAACTCTTGCCAATCTATAAGGTTAGACTTACAGAATGATTGGATATTAATATCTCTTTTGTAAGTAATGTCATTACCTGTTTCTTGATGAGAGAAAATTGTTTTTATGTCATATTCTTTTACGAGCGCTTTAAAAACTGTTTTTACTTCTTCGTGAAATATATGAATTGCTGCATTTTTATCTTGTAATTTCAACTGCATTTCTTGCAAAGATTCATACACAAAACGCCAATGCCGTATGTCGCTGTCACAAGCAGTCATTACAGAAGGCTCAAAAAAATACACTAGCAAAATAGGGAGATTTTCTTTGCAGGCAAAGTATAATGGCTCGTGGTCTGTAAAACGGAGATCTCTCTTAAACCAAACAATATTTATGGAAGCTTTTTGCAATATATTTTTTACAGAATTTTATCAGAGTAAGCCTATCTTTTAGATATTTTATTGTGTGTAATAGCCCTTTGTAAACTACATTTAAATCTGGTAATGTCTACGCTTCGTTTTGCAACATGTTTGGTGTTGCAATTGTGGACCCGCTTACGCCAAAGTTTATAACTACCTAGTTTCAGATTTTTTTTCATCAACTCTTTTACATCGGCTTCTTTAAGTCCAAATTGAAATTCTATAGCATCAAAAGGCGTTCTGTCTTCCCAAGCCATTTCTATAACCCTATCTATATCTACATCTGTAAACAACATTGTTTTTGAGGTAACTTTATGTTGCCTAATAAACTCCTCTTCTATTTGTTGATCAATGATAGTACTCATGTAAATTTATTTTGTACAAATTTTAATGCTTGTTTACTTCTTAATTACGCATTTTGAAGCAGCAAGGATTGCATTTTTATCTACACAAATATTAATAGAATAGCTATACCAGGTATTAACTCATTTTTGTTGCTAAGTATTTTTATTATTTTAAGTGAAGTTGTTCTATCGTGGGTTACTAAAGGTAATCAATAAAAAAGTATACTCCAATATAAAAATTCTAATGCAATCTTGCTATCTTTTTACTGAAGAACATTTTATTAAATAATTACAAAACCTATAGGCTTATAAAACTGATGAAATGAAAAAGAAAGGCTGAATACTGTATAATGAATAGTAAATATATAATAATTAAAACTTCCAATAAAAGAACATACGATATTAATTATTCCACGATCACTAGGAATCATAAAAGTATGCTATATTACAAAAAGTTAAATATCCCTTTATGACACTTAAGTTCCCCCTGGTTTTGGTAATGGGTTTTATTATGCTTATTAATTTTCAAGGAAATGCACAGCCAATGGTTAACACTGATGCAAAGAATGAAGAAACTATGGATAGGCAAGCTGATAGTTTAATCCATCTATTTTTGGAACAAGGGTTTGAAATAGTAAGACAAGCTACTGTAGCAATGAAAAGCCAGTATGAAAAACCTATCATACTATCATTAAAAAAGGGTACTTGGTATAGGGTAATATTCATTGCCGATAAATCTTCGAAACTTTATGAAATACGCATCTACGACTGTAATGAAAAGCAAGTGGTATATGAAAACCAAAAGCCAAAAGATGCAGGAGGCAATATCATCAATTACGACTATATACCCCGCTTTACTGAATTTCATATGATTAAACCCTTACAAATAAATAAAAAAAAGAAAAATGTTATAGGACAAATGTTATTATTTAAAAAAACCATTAAGCCCTAACTCCTTTTTTAGCTTTTTATCTAATACTAAATCTAAAGCCAATGCCGTGTAAATTTTCAATAACGATACCAGCGTCTTTTGATAATATTTTTCTTAACCTAGATATAAAAACATCCAAACTTCTTCCCATAAAATAATCGTCTGTACCCCACAAAGATTTCAAAATTTCTTCTCGTCTTAAAACCTTGTTTGGATGCTGTATAAATAGCTTCAGCAAGTCTGCCTCACGCATGGTAAGTGTTGTTTGTTCATTGCCCAATGACACTTCATAATTAATGGCATCAAATATATATTTCCCTACTTGGTATAATTTATTTTGAGTACTATTTTTTTTATTTCTTTGTAAAAATATTTCCAATTTGAGCATCAATTCTTCTATACTAAAAGGCTTTACCAGGTAATCATCTGCCCCTATTTTTAATCCTTTAATTCTATCTTCTTTTAGGGTTTTTGCAGAGAGAAAAATGATGGGTATTTCATTGTTTTGTTCCCGAATGGCTCTAGCTATTTCAAACCCATCCATTTTGGGCACCATGATATCCAAAATACAAATATCATATGATTGTTTTGTAAAATCAGCTAATGCGTCCACTCCATTATCAAAATGTACTACTTCATATTGGTTCATTTCCAAGCTATCTTTTGTAAGATAAGCAAGGGTTTCATCATCCTCTACATATAATATTTTGTATTGTTTAGTCATGAGTAGGTATTAAAATAATTACTTCTGTTCCTTTTTTTTCTATACTATTTAAAGTTATTGTCCATCTATGTTCTTTGCATATCTTTTGTACATAAAAAAGTCCGAGTCCAAATCCATTTACTTCGTTGCTTTTGGAATGCTGAACTCGGTAAAACTTTTCAAATACATTTTGCAAATCTTTGGCTGGTATACCCATGCCATTATCTACAAAAGATAATTTTATATGCTTACTTACTGCTTTCGCTTTTATTTCGATTATGGGAACCTCAACAGCATACTTTACAGCATTATCAAGTAAATTATAAACCAGATTAGAAAAATGAAACGCATCGGCTTCTATAAAATAGGCTTGGGGTATATTTACTACAATTTGGGCTGAAGGATATTTAAGTAGAATATTTTCTATTACTGCCCCAACTGCTATTGCCAGATTGAAATTGGTCTTTTGCAATAACAATGATTTATTATCTGTTTTAGCCAAGTTCAATATCTTTTCTACGTGGCCATTCAATTTAAAAGCTTGTTGTGTAATAAGCTCCGTATATTTTTTCAATTTCTCATCTTGCAAAACAGGTTCTTGTTTCTCTAAAAAATTTGATGCAATCAAGATAGATGAAATGGGCGTTTTAAATTCATGCGTCATGTTATTGATAAAATCTTTTTGCAACTCTGTATACTTTTTTTGTTGCAAAATGGTAAAAGCAGAATAGCCATATAACATTAGAACCACCAGCATTACAAGCGAAAAAATTATCCAAATATTGAGTTCCTTATAAATGTATTTGTTGAAATGTGGAAAATGAACCACGAAATAATATGCCATATTATTTTTAGCCAGTTTAAATTCGATTTTTTTTGGCTGCCTACTTTTTTCAATCGCAACATAATCTCCATACTTCATGCACTCCTTTGTACAATCATAATACCCATATTCGAAATCTGTAACGAGGTCAAACTTTTCAAACTCATTCTTTAAGTAATAATCTAGCGAAGCAGTTTCAAATTTGCTATTTACATTTACAATATAATAATCCTTGCTTAATTTTTCTATAGGATTGGTTTGTGGTGCGGCTGTTTTGCCATCTACATTTAATTTACTTGCTACTTCCAATAGGGCTACATGTACTTTTTGTGCAAACTTTTTTTCTTCATATTGAACTGCCTGCCTTAACAAAAAAAACTGAAGTATCATTATACCCACTATAACAATGAAGCCAAGTAACAGCGCAATATTTAATTTGTTTATCCTCATTTTTTTTATTGGTGATGCGGCAAGGCGTTTTGTTTCAGCATAATTTACAAATCAAGTTAGTTAAGTTAAGAAAATTTCTAAATGTATTGCCTCTAACATTGGTTTTTAAAAAATTTTCCAAAAAAAGCTTCAGTTACAATGGCAATAATATGCACTTAAGCCATTTTTAATCAAACAAATTTTACGTATAACTAAGGTGCAGCGTAATACACCGCTTCTTAATAACATTGATCTATAAATGATGCAGCTTACTGTAAAAAGCAATTAGTTGTAATGCAATTTTACTTTAAAAATATTAATAATCACAGCATTTAATTTTCATTAACAAATATTCGGCAATCGTTAACAATGGTTTGAAAGTCATTAACAGCAAATAATTATTTGCTACGCTACTTTTACACTGTTCATTACTTGCAAGTTTAAACAATCATTTTTTAAAACATTAAAACAACTATTATGAAATTTTTAAAATTAATTGCACTTTTTATCACTGGGTTATCATTTATGTCATTTAAAACGTTGGAATGTGCAAACACGCTCCCAACTTTCCAAAAATCTCCTACGTTTCTTTCTTCTGTAAAATGGAAAACCGAATCAGTAGACCTGGGTGATATACCAGTAGGCAAACCTGTAACCATCGAATTTGAATTTACCAACACGAGTAATGCAGAAATTATTGTAGTTAGTGCTCAAGCATCTTGTGGTTGCACAGTTGCTGATTATCCAAAAACACCGATAGCAGCAGGTACAACATCAAAAATAACAGCTATCTATAATGCCGCTACCATGGGTGCATTTACTAAAAATGTAACAGTTACAATACAAAATGAAGAAGCTAAAGTTTTAAATTTTAAAGGGACAGTTATTTAAGGATCTCTTTAAAATATCAGAAAGCCGCTATTTTTTAGCGGCTTTTTTATTTAAAGACAAGAATTCATTATTGAACAAAGGGAAGCATTTTATCTTTTAAAAGCGCAACCCATTTCGCATACTCAATGGCAGATGGATGTAACCCATCTGAAGCAACCAGACTTGGATTGGATATAGCCATACGTGTAGAGCTGGTAATATCTGTATAGTTAACGTCCATTTGTAAACACACTTGCTTATTGATTGCATTAAACATATCTATTTCTAACCCAATCTGGGCTGCATTACCTGCCCCAAAGGGCGTTGCTCCATAGTCAGGTATACTCAGCACAAAAACACGTTGCTTTTTATTGCCAGTAAATTCAATTGCTTTTAGTAAACATTGGGTAAATTCTAACCTATACATTGCAGTATCTCTTTGTTGGTATTGGTTATTTACTCCAATTAATAGTGTAACCAAATCGTAAGGTCCAACTGGCTGTGGATTTGCTGTAACGATACCATTAAGCAAGTTGTAGGTAGTCCAGCCTGTTTGTGCTATAATATCAGCTGGGTATTGCAAGCGCACACCCACAGCAGCAAGTGTATTTATTGTTTGATTTGGAAATCTATCAGCTGCTAATACAGTTTGGCCAATAGTATAGCTATCTCCCAACGCAAGCAATCGCTTTTGGGTTCCAGAAATTGGCGTTGCGTTATTTGTATTGGAAGTATTAGTAGCCAATACTTTTTTATTGCATCCAATCAATAGTAAATAAATGAAACAAATACAACCAACAATAAAAATGGTTGAAAAAATATTCTTCGTAAATGAAAGCATCTAAGCATAAATTATGTTCTTAAAATACGATTATGGCTATAAGAAAGATTCAAACCCTCCGTTAGCCTGCCTTATTTTCATTTGGTGAAAAGAGAATTATAAATAGAATGTATTTTAATTAATATTTTTGCAGTATGACGCAAAAAGCTACTATTAACGACTTGAAATTTGTTTACGAGCTTTTTATGCACCCTCAAATAAATCCACATTTATTGTATGAACAAATGAGTATGGAAGATTTTACCCCAATTTTTGAAAAACTCATTGCTACCGATGTACTGTATCTTTTTGGAGAAAATGAAGAAATGATAGGGATGTTTAAGTTAGTGCCGCAAACATATAGAAGTGCGCATGTGGCTTATTTAGGAAGTTTTGCCATCCACCCAAAAGAAGCAGGAAGGGGGTTAGGCACTAAAATGATGCTCGCAATAATAGATTTGGCAAAAAATACTGGTATTAAAAGAGTAGAACTAAGTGCAGGTGTACAAAACAAAAAAGCGTTGGGATTGTATAGTAAGTGCGGTTTTAAAGAAGAAGGCGTACTAAGAAAATTTACCTATTTTAAAAGTGAGGATAGGTACATAGATGAAATAATGATGAGCTATATAATAGAGTAATGTTATGCTTCAATTTGGATTAAAATTATAAACCTTTGGTATAATTGTTATGGTTTAACTAGTTCTAATAAATGTCACTGCTCAATTCTACCAACGATTTTGCAAAGCACCACACAGCGGAGTGAAGAAAAGAAGCAACAATTCAAACAACAAAAAGCGGGT
Organism: Ferruginibacter sp.; assembly: GCA_031380515.1. GTDB lineage: Bacteria > Bacteroidota > Bacteroidia > Chitinophagales > Chitinophagaceae > Ferruginibacter. Next base: position 13,709 of record JANNGD010000158.1, read on the forward strand.
CAATTTTGAAATAAAAGCAAATCCACTATCCAAAATATTGACAATCAATGCATTTATACAATTACAAAGTTATACATAATATAAAAAGCCAATTATCTTAAAATACTTAGACTTATTTAAGTAAAAAGCCCTACTTTTGCAGTCCAAAATTTGGTCTAGATATGTTAGCAATTGTAAAAATAGCAGGTCAGCAATTTAAAGTGAAAGCAGGCGACAGCTTATACGTACCTCACATTGAGGGTAAAACTGGAGATTCAGTAGAATTTTCGGATGTATTAATGACTTCTAACGGCAGTGATGCTGTTTTAGATAGCAAAGTTGTAGTAAAAGCAGAAATAATAAATGAGCTAGTAAAAGGCGAAAAAGTAATCGCTTTTAAAATGAAAAGAAGAAAAGGTTTCCGTAAAAAGCACGGACATCGTACGCAGTATACACACCTTAAAGTAACTGCAATAGCTTAATAAAGGTTGTAAGGAAAGTTTTAAGTAAGAAGTTGCTAATACTATGTTTTAAAAAATAAAATATTGTATCATCAAACTTATAACTTAGAACCAAAAAATTAAAACTTATAAAACTTAAAACTTATAAAAAATGGCACATAAGAAAGGTGAAGGTTCCGTAAAAAACGGTCGTGATTCACAAGCAAAAAGATTAGGCGTAAAAATATTTGGTGGTCAAGCTGCAATAGCTGGCAACATCATAATTCGCCAACGTGGTACACAATATCATCCTGGTAAAAATGTTGGACTTGGAAGAG